>MUIB01000062.1 GCA_002084135.1 Spirochaeta sp. LUC14_002_19_P3
ATCCCCCGATGGAACCACTCTGTTATTCATTAAAAACGGGCAAAAAATCTTTCGGATTCCTCTAGGGATAAGCGAAGGAGAAAAAACCGGGAAAATATTTGCCCTTCCCTTCTTGCAGTTGCCGAGATACATGAAAGTAAGACAGCTTTGGTGGCGCGATAATGGGGATATAATCCTTTTGGCTGGCGGCAGCCAGCGCAGCAATGCTCAATCGCTCATTTATCATCTTAAAGGAAATGAAGGGAAAAACGCACAGTTCAGGCTCCAAAGCTACAAGGACATAAAAAAATTCTTCCCATCGCCGGATGGAAGCATCCTTGGCACTTTAAATGACACTGGCGTTACTCTTATGTCCGCCGATAACTTCAGAGAGATAAAATTCATCAGCCACCCCGATCCCCGCGCATTCTTGTGGATGGATAAAGATAATGCGGTGATAGCGGGGGAGCAATATACGGAAACCGTAAACTTGGGTACAGGTGAGCGGACTTTTATCACTCTGTCCCAAATTGATGACATTGGATTCGATATGCGGGGAAACATTGCTGCGCTAAATAGCGGAAAACTGTACCGTTGGACGGAGGACACAGGCAACTGGCAGGAAATCGCTCAAAAAGAGGAGACTCGTATAAGATCAGCTAAACTGGAATCGCAATCTTACCGGATTTATGTTAACGTTCGGCCTTCGGTACATAATTCGAATCAAATTATGGTACGCAAGATAAATGGCTTTGGCAACAGGGCTTTGTTCAGTGTTAAGTCTCAGCCTCGCACCGCTTTATACAATTATGAAGACATTATTCGGCTATCAGAGTATGAAACAAGGGTCTTCAGCCACGGCTCACGTACAAGGCGGATGGAGTTAGCACTGGTATTCAATGCCATTGATAGCGATGAAGGTTTACTGGATGTACTTAACACGCTTATGGACTACGGCATACGGGCAACCTTCTTTGTTGGAGGGGATTTTATCCGCCAAAATCCTGATTCCACAAAAGCTCTCGCGGCCTCAAAGCATGAAATAGGCAGTTTATTTTATACCCACATGGATATGGCCGATTATCACTACAGAATTAACAAGGAGTTTGTTATTCGCGGTTTGGGACGGAATGAGGATGATTATTTCCGCACAACCAATGCCGAAATAGCCACCTTATGGCATGCGCCGTGGTATGTTGTAAATCCTGCGATACTGGATGCTTCCTCAAGTATGAATTATCTTTATGTAGGCCGGGATGTTGATCCGCTTGACTGGGTAACATTGGATACACCCGACATTAGTCAAGAACTGTACATGCCGAGTTTGGAGCTGATTGAAAAAATCCTGAATGATGTTAAACCCGGTTCCATTGTGCCAATCCGTATCGGCAAACCGGGGAAACGGGAAGATTATCTTTTTAATCAGTTGGAGCTGCTCATCAATAGCCTGCTTTGGAATGGTTATGATATAGTAAGCGTAGGAGAGCTCAAGGAGCATTCATTGTAATTTTGTTAAGAACACCAATTTTTAATGTCGATTCTTAAAGGGTAACCATAAGGTATTTCAGGTGGAGATTAAATTGTTATGAGCACAAACGCGCTTAAAGCTTACCGGCAAACCCGTATAAAAACCGCTTCTCAGGGGAGGCTCATCGTTATGCTTTACGATGAGGGGCTCAAACAGCTCCAGTCTGCCAGGGATGAGCTGAATGGCACGCATCCAAATCTTGAAACAGTGCATAATGCCATCATAAAGGCTCAGAACATTATTACAGAGCTAATGGTTTCTCTGGATTTTGAAAAAGGCGGCGATATTGCCGGTAATTTATTCAATCTCTACATGTTTTTCAATCAAACCTTGTCTGAAGCCAATATATCCAAACAAACTTCCGGTATTGTTCAGGTTTACGATCTTATGACGGAGCTCCGCGATGCCTGGAAATCCATTGAGGGCACCAATGACATGCTGGACAAAGCCGATGTCGGCGGCATTAACCTTGCAGGCTGATAGCGACACCCCTTTGTGGTGGAAGGACGTTGAGAATTCCCTGGATAATGCCTTCACCCAATTTCATGCCTCCTTAACAGCTTTGGAACGGCCTGAAAAATCCATCCGTTCGGACATGCTTGCAAACTACGCCCTTAATTTTGAGAGGGCCGCCTCTACTTTGAACAGGGCATTGAGCATGGCACGCATTCGCCTGAACGATGCCGAGGCCGCCGGACAGCCTTTATTTTCCCCGGATTCCTGCCTGGCCATGGCCTCCGACTCCGCACAGCGTGCCAGAATGGTAATGGCGAAACTCCAGGAAAGACTGAAAAAAACAGAAGATGCAATAAAAAAATGCCGTCCTGCGACTCAAAAAATCAATCAGGTTTATGGTTCTTCATCTCCCTTTTATATTGATATTCGTTTATAATAGCCCGTATTATGAATAACGATATTTATGTTCTTGATACCTACGGACTCATCTACAGAGCCTATTTCGCGCTTCTTAAAAATCCATTAACCGATAGAAATGGCAATAATACCTCGGCAATCCATGGATTTTTCCGCATCGTACTCTCTATCAAAAGTCAGTTTAAGGCCGAGAGATTTATTGCCGCCATGGACCCGCCGGGACCAACATTCCGCCACCTGCGCTACCCGCCATACAAACAGAACCGGGATGCGGCTCCGGAAGACCTTCACTCTCAGGTACAGCCCATAGTGCACTGTCTGGGCTGTTTAGGCATACCCGTTATCCGCATGGACGGGTTTGAGGCGGATGATGTTATGGGTTCCATTGCCCATTACTGTCAGAATAAAGGGCTGCGCTGTCATTTAATCAGTTCGGACAAGGATTTGATGCAGCTAATCGGCGGATGCGTTACCATGCTTCGCCCGGAGAAAGGCGGGTTGTTTCAGGAGTTTGATGAGCAGAAGGTAGTGGAGGAAAAGGGTGTTAAGCCGGAGCAGATTATAGACTATCTGGCTCTGATAGGCGATAGCTCGGATAACATTCCCGGCATTGCTGGAATTGGCCCGAAAACCGCATCCGATCTGCTTGCTGAATGGGGAAATTTAGACAATCTGTATGCGAATCTTGATTCTGCGGCAAAAGGATCAAGACTGCTGAAACTCCGGGAGGGCTATGAAAATGCCTGCATGAGCCGGGAATTGGTTGCCTTAAGGTGCGATTTGGACGTAAGCGCGGCGGTGGAAGCCTGTAAAACCATGGAGATGGATTTTCAGGCCGCCGCGGCTTTTTTCAGGGAGCGGGATATGCGGGTACTCGCGGACGATGTTTCCGCCCTCGCCGCCGAGATGGGACAGGACACGGCCCTGCCGGAACAAGATGCACCACAAAGAGAGTACTCTGCAATACTCACGGTTGAGCAGCTGACGCTTTGGAAGGAAAAGATTCTCAGTACCGGAATGGCCGCCCTTGATACCGAAACGGACGGCCTGGATGCACTGACGGCTTCGCTGGTAGGCGTATCAGTGGCGGTAAATGCTTGTGAGGCCGCCTACCTGCCGCTGCGGCGCCTAGACGGCGATTGTCTTGATTCGGATACTGTGCTGAACTGGCTGCGAGAGATTTTCTGCGATAGCAGAGTGAAAATAATCGGACAAAACTTTAAGTATGACATGAAGGTACTGCGCCGTGCGGGGGTTCCCGTTGGCGGGGCCTGGTTTGATACAATGATTGCGGCCTGGATACTCGATCCGTCCTCGGCTGTGGGCATGGATGCTCTGGCTCTGCGCTTTCTGAACATGGATACCCTGAAGTTCAGCGATGTTGTTCCAAAGGGGGAAACTTTTGCCAGTGTTCCGCTGGATAAGGCTACGGCCTACGCCGCGGAAGATGCGGCTGTAACTTTTGATCTTTATGAACACCTGTTCCCGCTCTTAAAAGACGATGCGCAAAGATGGGATATTTTCTGGAACTATGAAATGCCGCTGCTGCCCATTCTTACCGCCATGGAAACAGAAGGAATAGGACTCGATATTATTGAGCTGGAAGCCTACAGCAAAGAACTTGGTGCCGCCATTGTGAGTTTGGAAGAGGAAATTTATCTTCTTAGCGGAAAAAAATTCAACATTGCCTCTCCAAAGCAGCTTCAGCAGATACTTTTTGAGGAACGGGGCTTGCAGCCGATAAAAAAAACCAAAACTGGCTTCTCTACGGATAATTCCGTATTAAGGGATTTGGCTGGAGAAGATCCTCTGCCGGAAAAAATTCTTCTCTACCGCTCTCTTAGCAAGCTGAAATCCACTTATGTCGATGTTCTCCCAACGATGATTCACCCGCAGGATGCCCGCATTCACACAACATATTCCCAAATCGGCGCCGCGACCGGGCGGCTGTCCAGCAACAATCCCAACCTGCAGAACATTCCCATACGGGATGAAAATGGCCGCCGCATCCGCAAGGCATTCAAGAGCCGCCCGGGGCATCGCTTTATTTCGGCCGATTATTCGCAGATAGAGCTGGTGATACTCGCTCATCTCTCGGGGGATAAGGGGCTCTCTGAAGCATTCCACTCTTCAACGGATATTCATACGAAAACCGCGGCCCAATTATTCGCTATTGACATGAAGGATGTTACCCCCTATCAGCGCCGCGCGGCCAAAGCGGTAAACTTCGGCGTTATGTATGGAATGAGTGCTTTTCGGCTGGCCAATGAATTGAAAATAAGCCAAAAAGAGGCCAAACATTTCATTGACACGTATTTCGCCGCCTACAGCGGCATACGCCAGTTTATCAGCACTACCGTAGAGCAGGCCGAAAAAGACGGCGGCATTCGCACCATGGCGGGACGCTTCCGTCCGCTACCGGGCATAAACAGCCGCAACCGTGTTGAGAAGGCTGCTGCGGAGCGGGCCGCTGTAAACTCCCGTATTCAGGGAACAGCGGCGGACATTATAAAGCTGGCGATGATAGCCGTGGACAAGGCACTTGGGGAACCTGAAGCCAGAATGCTGCTTCAGGTGCACGATGAACTGCTTATAGAAGCTCCAGAGCGGGAATCGGACGATATTGCCGCACGGATAAGACAGGCCATGGAAGGGGTTATTGTTCTGGATATTCCCCTGAAGGCCGAAGTTGAGTCTGGTGTATGCTGGGGCGATATTCATTAGTATGCTGATTGGAATTGCCGGGAAAACCGGTGCCGGGAAAAATGCCGCAGCTTCTATTCTGGAGCGCTGGGGATGGCGCACACTGGATTTGGATGAGACGGCCCATTGGGTGCTGGATGAGGCTTCAGAACTTATCGAAAAAGAATTTGGGCCTGGATTGGTGAACGATGAAGGGAAGGTAAAGAGGGACGAACTTGGCGCACGGGTTTTTGGTCAGCCTCAATTATTACATAAACTGGAAGCTCTTAGCTATCCGTTAATCGAAAAGAAAACGCTTGAATGGTATGAAGAGGACGCAACAAGTCCCGCAGCCATTCATGCGGTGAATCTTCATAAAACGGCCTTGCCCAAGCACTGTAAGGCTATTCTGTGGATAGATGCGGACTGGCGGATACGCCGAAAGCGGGTAATTTTACGGGATGGAAAAACCTGGCGGCAATTAAAAGGTCGTTTTAAGGTTCAGCATGGCTTGAATCCTAAACTTTTCCCGGCAAACGCCGAAATCTATAGAATAAGGAATACAGGAAACCTTAATACTTTGGAACAGAAGCTGGCGGAAACTCTTCGCCGCCTGGAGTGAAATACATGACAACAACAGAAGAAAAAAATACCGCTATGACAGTAACGCTTACAATCCTTGGAGTGCTGTCCATCGCGCTTTTTTCGGGTCTTCTCCTTATGCAGAAGCAGCATGGGAAGGATGTAAATTTGGGCACGGCTCTCTCTTTTCGGCAGAACGATGCGGCTGCCGATAATTTCGATCCCATAAGCTGGGCCCGTGAGAGCGCGGACTATCCACCTCTGGAGGAAGCAGTAACCGAATCCACCGAATCGACCGAACTGGTAATGCTCGACGAGGAAGGGGCTATTCCCATTGTTGAACCTGTTCAGCCGCCAGAAGAAACACCGCCGACTGAAGAAATAAAGCAGCCGCCAGAAGAAACACCGCCGACTGAAGAAATAAAGCAGCCGGTACAATCGGTAGCAAAGCCGGTACAATCGGTAGCAAAGCAAGCCCCAAAACAGGCCGAAACGCCGCTTGCAGGCAATACCGCGGCAAAAGTTCCGCTCAATCAGCCTGTGGTGTACTCCGAGCCCGTAGTCAAAATACCTGCCGAGGCCTTTAAAACTGTTCAGGAAAGTGCCTATTGGGTGCAGGTTTTTTCCTCGGCGGATCAGTCCTCTGCCGAAGAAATCCGGGAAAAGTTTTCCGTTCTGGGTTTTCCCTCTACCATTCAGATTAAAAAGATTAACGGCACATTGCGCTATCGGGTGCGCCTGGGCGCATTTGCCCGCCGCAGCGAGGCAGAATACCATGCCACGGAAGCCCGCAAAATAGCAGGCTTTGAAACAAGCTATGTTACTATCGCGGCAATAACCCGGCAGGTTCCAACGGGCAGTTAAGCGAGGGCTTGGCTGAACTGTGCCGGGGTATTTGCGGATTGTTTTGGGGGTGATTGTGATACATGGGAATTGGGGTATTTGTAGCTCCCTATAACGATAAAATTACCTCTTAGCCACACACTCGGGAAAATCTTTTCAATTTTTTCACGCTGCTTGAAGGGTTATCCTATCTCAAAGATTTTTCACTGACTGGATTTAATAATAACAAGGAATTATATCCCTACATCGATCTGCCTCTGTGTACACGTTCCAAAAGGCAGTGGAGGGATGGTGATTGGAGGAAATCTGGGCCCCGTAGGGCCCAGATTCATTTTGTGACCCCGAAGGGTCTTGTTAGCGGATACCCATAAAGGGCTAGCACCCCGCTTTCTAATGTGTTATGATAATACAGTAATCAATTGGAAAGAAATTGTCAAGGGGAAATTGAAAAAAATGGAAAAAAATTATCGTTTAGGGATTGATCTAGGAACAAATTCACTTGGCTGGGCACTTTGGGAGCTTACGGAAGATGGACAGCCGGTAAGGGTGAAAGATGCCGGTGTGCGCCTATTTTCTGATGGCAGAGAGCCCGGGATGGGCGATAATCCTGGAGAATCCCTGGCTGTTGCCCGGCGGATTGCCCGTGGTATGCGCCGCCGCCGGGACCGATTGCTTCAGCGTAAACAGGTGCTGATAAATGCCTTAGTGCGTGAAGGGCTATGGCCGCAGAATGCCGGGGAACGAGAAGGTTTTTCTCTGATGGATCCTTATGTCCTGCGGAAAAAAGCGATTCACGAAAAATTAACCAAAGAAGAGTTAGGCCGGGTACTTCTGCACCTCTGCCAGCGCAGAGGGTTTAAGAGTAACCGCAAGGATACCAGTAAAGATGATGAAAAGGGGAAAAATAAAGTACGCATAAAAGCCTTTAATGAAGAACTGGACAGGCAAAACGCTGCTACACTGGGGGAATATCTTCATGCCCATAAACGCCAGGGCATCCGCTTTAGGGAAGAGAGCGAATACTACCCCGACCGTGCACATTATGAAGAGGAGTTTGATACTATTCAGGGATGCCAAGAGAAGTATTTTTCCTCTCTTGATTGGGACAGGTTAAGAAACATTATCTTTCATCAACGCCCATTAAAGCCACAAATCAAGGGAAAATGTCCCTACTACACCGATCAGGATCGGGCCCATAAAGCCCTACCTTCTACACACAGATTTCGCATTCTGCAGGAATTAGCCAATTTAACCATAATTAGTCCACGGGGAGAAACTATCAGTCTTTCTTATGAAGAAAGAGATTGCCTGTATAATAAACTTGAAGAGACCAAGGAACTAAGTTTTAACTCAATACGCAAACAGTTAAACAAAAATGCTGCTGGCAATGAACTGGATAATACTTGGCGATTTAATTTGGAAGGCCAGGGAAGCAAAGAAGGCGAAGGAAGAAATAAATTAAACGGAAACAGCACTTCTTG
>MUIB01000040.1 GCA_002084135.1 Spirochaeta sp. LUC14_002_19_P3
CAGAGCTTTCAGCTCTAAAAATGCGGGCTCGTTTATGTACCCGCGGGTGCCCCTGAACACGAATTCAGAGGCAGCATATTTTCAGAAGTTTCATGGAGGATAAAATGAAACAAATTGTACTTTTCACCGCCGCTTTTATATTGATGGCGGCCTCGCTGCTTGTTCTGGCCGCCTGCAATTCGGGCACGCCCGCAAATGGCACGCCCGCAAAGAGCAGCAGCACGGATATTACCGAGTTAATCGTTACTGTAGGCAGTACCGATTATACGGTAAATTTTAACGGAACCGCGGGATCGGTTTTTCTTCCCATGGCGGAAACCGTGCCGGGAAGCATTACGGTAAAGAGCGCTGCTCTGGCCGCGGGCGCAAGCGGATTAACGGCGGCGCAGGTATTAACCCTGAGCGGCAGCAACGTGGAAATAAGCATTACCGCGGAAGACGGTACAGTGAAAACCTACACGCTCACGGTGGCCAAAAAGTTCGCAGTTTCTTCCGTGGACAAGATAACGCCCGCTACGGATTTCCGCTGGCATTACGTGCTGTTTACCATTGCATCCGGAGATAAGGCAAGCAATTTGGGACGGCATAAGCTGGTATTGAAGCCGAAGGCCGATTCCGCCCCGACTGCTGCCGAAGCCGCGGCGGGTGCCGGTGTAACCCGCAATATCAAGGGTACGGAGAAGCGGGTATTTTTGGCTTACCCCATAAACTCAACGATTAAAACCTTTACGGAAACCCATCAGGGAACGATAAAAAAGCATGGCCAATACATAACAGGGAATACGGGGCCAACGTATGATATAGACTCCCTGCTGCTGCGTCCCAATACGGCCTACACCCTTTATGCGCTGAAGGAGGGCGGCACGGAGGTTGAAGCGCTCATGGATTTTACCACCGATACTTTTCCAGCACCAGGTACACTGCCTGGGAATCAATATGTAAACGACAAGGCGCTTGACGGGGATTATACTTATGACGACAACGATCCGGTGTTTGTATTTCCAGTGTTGCTTTTTGGACATGAGAATGCTACAGTAACATATCAGGTGAATCTTGGGACTAATACAGCTGACACAACGCTCGGATATACATTTGGAGCTACTGATTCTCCTCTAATTTCATCAATAATTACAGATTTATTGCCATCAGAGGGGACGGATGGAAGCAGTGTTGATAATGATAAAAATCTTGTTGTATTTGCAGTCTATCCGCAGTCCAGTCTTGGTACCCACACTCAGGTTAAACTATCCAATTCCTTCGGTGTAGTATTCACAATGAACCTTGCGGAAGATTTATAGGGACACCTCTAAAAACTGTTTTAGAGGTGTCCATGGGTTATTGGGGCTGTTTCCGGCACAGCCCCGCCCGCGGGCTGCGTTAGGGATTGAAGGGGCGGCGCAAGCCGGTCCGAAGCCCCAAAGGGCGGAGGACGATACCCCCGCAAAGCCCGGCCCCTGCCTGCAAGGCAGGGGAAACGCCCAAAAAAAGGGTTTTTTAGAGGTACCCCAAAAAAAGGGTTTCCGGATTAACTCAATTATTCTTCAATTATTCATTCACTCTGGCTGTATCATAGCGCGTAACAAGCCATTTGCCATTCACTCCACTGGGGCGTTCGAGGCGGAAGGTGTAGCGGGTTTGCTGGCGCAGGGGACCGGCGGCGGTGGAGTAGGTTTTGAAGTTGCGGACAATAACGCTGCCGGAGAGTTCGGTGTAGCTAACGCTGCTTATTTCCCACTCTTCGAGTTCGCCGAGGGGGAGCTGGTTGGTGTTGAGTGTACCGTTTATAACTTTAGTGCGGTAATCGGCAAGGGCGCGGTTGTGCTCAACAGAGCTCATGTTTTTCCAGCTATCCATGTATTCGGGTAGGGTTTTTACGGTATCGCTTATGCTGTAGTAGCGGAATACAATGTCCCAGTCGCCTTTTATGGCGGCTTTGATGAGGGCGGAAACCACTTCGGGGGGATTCATGGCGGGTGTGGCGTAGCGGCGGAGGGATGAGTCCATGTCATCGTTGCTGAGGCTTTCGAGGCGGCGGATGGCCCAGTAGCCGTTTGGGCGGTGGAGGTAGATGCGGAGATTGCGGTCGTATTGTTCACCATAGTTCTGGTAGTATCCGATAAGCTGCACTATGGCTTCTTCGTCGTAAACCTGGGAGGAGAGTATGTCGAGGCTTACTGAGGGCTGGTCGAGTCCGGGGAGGTTTTTCCATATTCCGCTGAGCAGGGATTTTTCCAGGGTGTCCGGGGGGGCGGGGAGTGTTTTGGCGAGGGATTCCATGTCGAGGTAGATAATGGCGCGGTTGAATTTGGAGGCGGCTCTGCTTTCGAAGGTTTCCTTTACAACACTCACAGGATCGAGTTCCCGGCTAACGAGGGCACTGCGGATATTTTCTTCGAGTTTATCCATCCAGTGGTTTTCGCGGTTCGGCAGGACGGTAAGGTTGAGGACATTATCGGCCTGAGAGGTTTTGAGTTGTGGGCCTCTGAGCTGGGGGTAGAAGAATCCGGTAAGCCGGTATTGTTCGGGCTCTTTTATCTGTACCCAGTCGTTAAGTTTTACTACCATGGAGAGTTCCTGGCCGGGTGCCAGATTAACATAGCGGTAGCCTCCAGGGCTGTTCAGGGCGGCGGCGTAGCCTTCCGCGGGAGACACCGCTTCGCCGGTGAGAGAGCGAAGATCGAACCCAAAGCTTAGGCGCAGGTCGTCAGCAAGAAAAAACGCCGCATCTTCTGAGCCGGGGGGGGACTGATTCACGAGGGTGAGTTTCAGTTCTACTGGGTCTTCGGGGTAATAGATTGTTTTATCGTAATAGCGTATACTGAAATTCACATCGGCATGAGCGAATGCCGGAAAGATTAAAATAATAACTGTAATAAGCCGTTTTAGCATAGTGCCTTCTCCAAAAGGGGTATGGGTATACATTTTCTTTATCGGTTAATCTGTATGCTGGATAAATTCAAAACCGCAATTGAGCGGGCTTTAAAAAACAACGGGATCTGGAAACAACTCAAAGAGGATTGGCGTGCTGGCCGTTTTCCTATTAGGGCTTCGGGCTGCCGGGGGGCATGGCTGGCGGCCATGCTGGCCGATCTGTTCCAAAACGGTGCGAACAATCTTCTTGTGGTGGCACCCAGCGAGGAAGATGCCAAATCGCTGCTGAACGACTTGAGTTTGTTTACGGATAAGGCGGTGCTGTTTCCCTGGTGGGGAACCATGCTGTACCGGGGTGTTTCACCGCAGGCTTCCATTTTCGGCAGGCGGGCGAAAGTGCTCGCGGAGCTATCATGCGGGGAGCGGCGTATCGTTGTAACATCTCTCCGTGCGGCCCTTGGCCTGCTGCCTCCCCCGGAAGCGATAGGCGGCTCCGTAATGCGGCTCGAAAAAGGGAAGCAGTTTAACCCTGAAGCCGCGGCAATGCTGCTCAGCCGGTTTGGGTATTCCCGTGTACCGCGGGTAACGGTTCCGGGCGAATTCGCCCCCCGCGGCGAGGTGCTGGACATCCATCCGCTCGGCAGCGAAGAGGCTGTCCGCATCGTTTTCTCCTGGGAGGAAATTGAGGATATCCGCCTCTTCGATCCCTTGAGTCAGCAATCTTCCGAAAGCCTGAATTCTATTCTTCTTCATCCCCTGAAAGAAGTTTTATGGGACAATGAGCGCATAGCGAGGCTCATGTCCCTGCTGGAAGAGGATGGAAAGGAGGAGCTTGAGGCATCCCTGCAAACTTCGGGAAATTTTCGGGGCGAAGAATTGTTCTACCCCCTTGTCTTTAGCAAGCCCGCGGCACTTCAGGATTACCTTGGCCCGGACGGTGCGGTGGTTTATCTCAATGCGGAAAATCTTGCCAATACGGAAACGGCCATGGCATCGGAGTATGAAACCCTTTACGGCAATGCCGTAAGCCAGGGACTGGCCGTTCCCAGGCCGGAGAGCCTCCATACCTCACTCAAACAGCTTATGGCAGACAGGCCGCGCCATATTACAAGCCGCAGCCTTGCGGGAGGCGGGGAGAGCGGGTACAGGCTGTTCAGTGAACCGGCGCGTTCCTTCTTTGGCAATATAGCCTACCTTAAGGAAGAATTTTCCGCCCTGCTGGCCGAGGGCTATGAGATATTCATATTCGCGGAAAGCCAGTCTCAGGCGCAGCGCCTCTCTTACCTGCTAAGGGATGTTGAGGGCCTGGAGGTGGGCAGCGCGGCTATTTCGGAGGGCTTTACCCTGCCGGAGGCGAAGATTAGCGCAGTTGGGGAAAAAGAGATATTCGGACGGCGCAAGGTGGTGCCGGAGTCGGTTCATAAGTCCAAAAGCGCGGTTATTGAAACGTTTGTTGACCTTTCTCCCGGCGATTATGTTGTGCATGTAAACTACGGGATTGGCCTCTTTAAGGGCATACAGCGCATTACTGCCGCCGGAGCGGAACGGGATTATGTAGAGCTGGAATACGCCGGAGAGGAAACCATCTTCATACCCATCGAACAGGTCAACTGCATCCAGCGCTACATAGGCCAGGAAGGGCGCCGTCCCCGGCTGGATCGCATCGGCGGCAGCGCCTGGGAGAAGAAGAAAAGCCGGGCGCGGGCCGCCGCCGACGATTTGGCCGAAAGCCTTATCAAACTCTATGCCCGCCGCCAAACAGCAGTGGGATTTGCCTTCCCCAAAGACGACGACTTTCAGATTAGCTTTGAGGCCTCCTTCCCCTGGGAGGAAACCGTGGATCAGACAAGTGCCATTGCCGATGTAAAGAGCGACATGGAAATGCCCAAGCCCATGGACAGGCTGGTATGCGGAGACGTGGGCTACGGCAAAACGGAAATTGCCATGCGGGCGGCCTTTAAGGCCATTATGGGCGGTAGGCAGGTGGCCTACCTCTGCCCTACCACAATTCTGGCCGAGCAGCACCATGAGAGCTTTACCGAACGTTTTAAACGCTTCCCCGTTACCATTGCCATGCTCAGCCGCTTCGTGCCCGCCTTAGAGCGCAAAAAGGTGCTTGAGGGCATTGCCGACGGTAGCATCGACATAGTTATAGGCACCCACCGCATCCTCTCGAAGGACGTATCCTTCAAGAATATGGGGCTAATTATTATCGATGAAGAACAGCGCTTTGGAGTTAAGGACAAGGAAAAACTGAAAGAATTCAAATTCTCCCTGGACTGCCTTACCCTCTCGGCCACGCCCATACCCCGCACCCTGCACATGTCCATGGTAAACATTCGCGACATGTCCGTATTGAAAACCCCGCCCAGAAACAGGCTGCCCATCGAAACCTTTGTACAGGAGTACAATGAGGAGCTAATAGCCGACGCAATCCGCCGTGAAGCTGAACGGGGCGGACAAGTCTTCTACCTCCACAACCGCATCAGCGATCTCAATCAGATAAAACTGAAACTCCAGGAGCTAGTGCCGGAAGTTTTCGCCGAAACCGCCCACGGCCAAATGACATCCCGGGAACTGGAAGACATTATGCACCGCTTCATCCACGGTGCCTTTCAAGTGCTAATTTCAACCACCATCATCGAAAACGGCATCGACATTCCCAATGTGAACACCATCATTATAGACCGTGCCGACATGTACGGCATTAGCCAGCTGTATCAGCTTCGGGGCCGCGTTGGCCGCTCGGGACGCCTGGCCTACGCCTACCTGTTCTACCCCGAAAACAAGGAAATAACCGACCTGGCCATGAGACGCCTGCAAATTATCAGCGACTTCACCGAACTCGGCAGCGGCTTCAAAATCGCCATGAAGGACCTGGAAGTACGCGGCGCAGGCAATCTTCTTGGCCGTCAGCAAACCGGCGACATTTATTCCATCGGCTTCGACCTCTACCTTAGCCTGCTCGAAGAAGCCATACGCGAACGAACAGAACCCGAAGAAGACATGAAATTCGAAACCAACCTCGACCTCGACTACACCGGCTTCATCCCCGACAGCTACATCTCCGATGAATCGGAAAAAATGGAAGTGTACAAAAAAATTGCCGCCGTTACCAACGATGACGAACTCAAAGCCCTCTACACCGAACTGCACGATCGCTACGGCCCCCTCCCCGATGAAATACACAGCCTCATCTCCATAGCCGAAATACGGATAATCTGCGCCAAACTCAAAGTAACCACCTTAAAAGAACGCAAGGGCCGGGTTCAAATGACCTTCGGCAAAGTCTCCCTTATCTCCGTAGACAAGGTAATGAAACTCATAAAATTTTCCGGCGGAAAAATTAAACTCAACCCCAAACAGCCCGACAGCCTTCTTCTCGAAACCGGCGAAGTGAGCCTAAAAGAAAAATCAGCCTTTATCCGCGGGCATCTGGAGGGACTGCTGTAGGGGCCGTGGCGGCACGGGGTGATACTGGAATTGAGAGACATCACCTCTAGGCGAAATCCCAACAGCATGAAATAATCCTTTCATGGAAACCAATATAATCGTTATCGCCCTGTTCCTTATCGCCGCAGTTTTTTTGCTGATCTTCCTTCGCCGCCGTCCTGGGGGGGCCGCGAAGATTGCCGTTCTTGAAGAGCGGATTGCCGCTTCTGAAGAAGAAAAGAAACGGCTCCGGGAGGAAGGGGTGTCCCAAAAAAATGAAATTCAAGCCCTGAATGAGAACCTGGAAGTTCGCGACCGCAGTATTGCAAACCTGGAGCGGCAGCTTGCAGTGGCCATGAAGGAACTCGAAAACGAGCGGGAGCAGGCCGGAGAGAAAATTCAGCTTCTCAAAGGTGCCCGCGAGGAGCTGGCCAATCACTTCAAGGTTCTGGCCAACAGCATTCTCGATGAGAAATCCCGGGTATTCAAGGAGCAGAATAAAACCGGCATCGACGAAATTCTTTCCCCCTTACGGGAGAAACTCGGCGAGTTTCAGAAGAAGGTGCAGGAGAATTATGAAACCGAAGGGAAGGAACGCCATTCCCTGCGGAACGAGGTTCATAAACTCATGGAAATGAATCACCGGCTTTCCCAGGAGGCTTCAAACCTTACCAATGCCCTTAAAGGCGACAACAAGTCACAGGGGAATTGGGGCGAGATGATTTTGGAGCGCATTCTGGAAGTGTCAGGGCTGCGCAAAGGCGAAGAATACACCGTTCAGGAGAGCCATACCCGCTCAGACGGCAGCAGGGTGCAGCCGGATGTTGTTATTCATCTCCCCGAAAACCGCCGCATGGTAATTGATGCCAAGGTTTCCCTTAACGCCTACGATAGCTATGTCAACAGCGAAGACGAGGCCGCACGGGAAGCGGCACTGAAAGCCCATATCCAGTCGGTGCGTACCCATGTAAAGGGGCTGGCCTCCAAAGAATACCATAAACTGCACGGCGACCAATCCCCGGACTTTGTTATTATGTTCATACCCATAGAGCCGGCCTTTCTGCTGGCTCTGTCCAAAGATGCCAAGCTCTGGGAAGACGGCTGGAAAAGCAATGTTCTGCTTGTAAGCTCATCGACGCTCCTGTTCGTTCTGCGCATCGTTATGCAGCTTTGGAAACAGGAGCACAGGAGCCGCAACGCACTGGATATTGCTCAGCGCGGTGCCGCCCTCTACGATAAACTTGTAAACTTTGTCGAAGACTTTGACACTATCGGTGTCCGCATAGCCCAGGCCGGAAAAACCTTTGAAAGTGCCAGGGGCAAACTCTCCTCAGGCCGGGGCAATGTAATCCGCCAGGCGCAGATGCTCAAGGAATTAGGCATAATGGCAAGCAAGCAATTGCCGGAAAGCTATGTTGAAGATACGGATAGCCCTGAAGCCCCCCCGGAATTGCAGCTTTTTTAGAGGTGCCCTTAACACAAACCGTCCCCGCGGATAGCGCAGCGACACCTTATTCCTTTCCTTCCAAAAGGGTCTCCCCAGCTTCCCATCGACCACGCAAAATGCTATAATGTTTCCAACTAACCTGGCCAAA
>MUIB01000142.1 GCA_002084135.1 Spirochaeta sp. LUC14_002_19_P3
ACCCTATCATAAGCCAAAAATAGACGCAACCCCAATCGCGGCTATTTTCATGAATTTCTACAAAATAGTTGCTATTGAGTTACATCAGAATACATTAGCCCTTATCCTTCACAGACAAGGTGCTTTTTTCAGGGTACCTCTAAAAACCAGCTTGTGAATAGTGAAGGGTGAAGTTGGAAGGGTGAAAATTGAAAAGTGAAAATTGAAAAAGAGCGGCGGAAAAGTTCGAGTCAAGAACTCAATGGGTTTTTTAGAGGTGCCCTTAGTTCTCCCGCTTTGCCCGGCCTTCCTTAACAAGATTGTCCAATAGGGCCAATTCTCCCGAAGTGAGCGCGCCGTTTTGGTAGAGCAGGAGGGCAAGCTCATCGCCGGCTCCGAGGCATTTTACTGCGGCACCGGGGCGGCGGCCTGCGGGAATGTCGCTTCCCAGTCCTTCAGGCAGGAGGGGCCGTGCCGGTACACCGATGGCATCTCCTATAAGTGCTCCCAGAGTGCCAAGTGCCGCGAATTCGGAAAGGACTTCAGCACTTGGGGCGCCAGAGGTCAGTAAGGTAGAGAGATGTAGGACCCGTTCATCCATTTCGGTGAGCAGGGATGAGCGTGCCCGGCCTGTCCATTGGGTGTAGCGTTGCACGGCCCTGGCGCTGCTGACGGGGGCGGGGCCGCGAAGCAGGTAGCACTGAATGCCGGAGGGCGGGGAAATTGGCTGCCAGGATGGTGTTTCGCCGCCGGTAAACAGCCCTGCGCCACCGTGAGCGGAGGTGTAAATGTCGTAGCCGCTGCCCAGGCCGTTCTGGAAGTGCCGATGGGTGTGCAGAGCGGCGGCAATGATGTCTTCGCGGGGGGGGGGCGATTCGGGGGTGTCGAGGAGGAAACGGCAGAGCAGCAGGGCTGCGGCGGCACTGGAACCGAGTCCCCATTTTTGGCCGTCTTTGGCGTATAGTGCTGTGGTGTCTAATGTAACTCTGCCGGTGCGGGGTGGAGGTGCGGCGGACACGGCAAGCACTGCGTTTAGTATGTTTCCTTTTGCGCCGGGGTGGCGTTCTTCCAGGCTGAACTCCGGCGCGTCTTCGCGGGTAAGATAGGCCGATTCAGAAGCTGCCAGGGCGATGCCTCGGCCTCCTTCTTCGGTAACCCGGTACTCACCGGCGAGAAGCAGGCTGCCGGGAGCCGATATGCACTTTGGGGCAGGAGTGGTATTTTCATGCAGGTTGGGCTTATGCTTTTCCAGAATTATTCTCCTTTCAAGAATGGCTATTGTAAAAACTTGAGGATATACATTTATATCCCGAAGCCCTATTATATGCCATGCCTCTTATCGAATTCATTGTCTATGGCAGTGTTCATCAGAAATCCGGCGGGTACTATTACGACCGTGAGCTTATTCAGGTACTGAAGCACCATGGCTTTGGCGTAAGCGTTACAACACCCGCAGACTCAGGCGGCTCAAAAACCGATCTGTACATTATAGACGAGTTATGCCATCCCGATTTTTTCCGCAAGCGGCATTTCAGGCGGCTCCAACCTTCGGTTCCCGTTGTCGGTATGGTCCATCACCTGGCTGCCGATGAGAATTTGCCTCCGGCCCTTTTGCTGAAACATCTCCTTATGGAGCGGAAATTCTTTAGTGCCCTCAATTTTGCCGTTTTCAATTCCAGGTCTACCGAAAGCTCCGCAAGGGGAAAAGGCGGCTATCGCGGGCCTTCACTGGTATGCGTGCCGGGGCGCAGCAGTGCTGGGGAGACCAAAAATAACGGTGAAGCACCGCTTTCCCTGCTCTTTCTGGGAAATCTCATACCCCGCAAGGGGCTTCATTATCTGCTCGCCGCCATGGCCATGCTGCCGGACATACCCTGCACCTTAACTATTGCTGGCAGCGACACGGTGAATCCTGCCTATACCCGAAAGATAAGGTTGCTGATACAGCGGTACGGGCTGGAAGAACGAACAGCGATGATTGGCTTTGCCGAAGACGATGAGAAAGAGAGGCTGCTGAAAAAAGCTGATCTTATGATTATGCCCTCATTCCATGAAGGCTACGGTATTGCCTATATTGAGGCCATGGGATACGGCGTAATTCCCATAGCCGGAATTTCCGGGGGCGCGGGCGAGATAATCCGCCATGAGGAAAATGGCTTTCTGCTTAAGCCGGAGCGTTGCGGCGAACTCGCCGACATTATCCGCCGGATATATCATAATCCCGATTGGAAAAGGTGCTTGAGTGAGCAGGCTTATAAAAGCTGGTTCTCTCATCCGCCGTGGGAAGTAACGTTTCAGCCGCTGATAAGCGCGCTGGAAGAACTGATTTAAGCCGATAAGTTTCCATTCTTCGGTGTAGATACAAGCAGGAAAAATGTTATGAACATGGTTTTATTGGAAGAGGAAGAACTGGAGGCACAGCTTCCGCACGACGACCCGCGAATAAAGCACATTACCGGCATATTGGGACTGTCCGAGGGTGGCTGTTTTCTGGCGGGCATCGTTGGCGGCGCAAAGGGAGAGGCTGTGCTCCATAGAGAAAGCAGCCGGGGCTGGCGGATACAGTTTACTCCGAAAGAGCCCTCTCCCCCGCTGCTTCCCGTTACCATTATTATCGGTGCCCCCCGCCCACCAGTGGCGAAACGGCTCCTCCGCGACCTTACGGCCATGGGTGTTAGGGAGATGCGCTTCTGCGCCGCCGAGCTTAGTGAAAAATCCTACCTGAGCGCGAAGCTGTGGCGCGAAGGCCAGTGGCTTATAGCACTGAAGAACGGTGCCATGCAGGGCGGCTCCACCTTTCTGCCGCGAGTAAGAACCATGAACAGCCTGAGGGAAGCCCTAAGCGGCCTGCCTGAAAACGCAGCACGTATAGGCTTCGACATGACGGGGGAGAAAAGTTCCCGCGGTGAAAAGGATTGGGCGGAGATGGGGCTGGCACTTGGCCCGGAGCGGGGCTGGACCGACAGCGAGAGGCGGGTGCTAAGGGAGAATGGTTTTACAATACGGAGCCTCGGGGAGCGCATACTTCGCACCGAAACCGCCTGCGCGGCGGCACTTGGCTTGCTGCTTGGGGAGCGGGGGATTTATTAGAGGGCAGCTCTAAAACCCCCCATTTAGTTCTTGATTCGAACTTTTCCGCCGCTCTTAAGTTGTCAAAATGCTCACGTAGCCCGGCTACTCTTAAGCTTTTGCCGCCCGACAAAAAATTTCTTCGTCAATTTCCTAAAGCTGGTTTTTAGAGGTACCCTCAAGATCGAATTGAGTTGATAAGGCGCGAAAGGGCTTGGAACCACCTGCCTGCGCCGAGGCATCGGCAGGCAGGCGGATGGACACGGATGGGAGGAGTAACCGCGAAAGGCGCGAAATGGTTCAAAATTTTAGGCTGGAGACTCCCCCTCCAGCCTAAAGCCTAAAAAGGCTGAGGGTTCAGGCCGCTCTGTTTCGCTTTGAGGCGGCTCCCGGCGCCGGTGGGAGTGATATGCTGTGCCCGAAGACGCATTATCGGTAAAGGGGGAATTATTTCCCTAAGTGCCGTTAGCGGGATGGTTCTGCCTTTGTGGTT
>MUIB01000111.1 GCA_002084135.1 Spirochaeta sp. LUC14_002_19_P3
GCGGGCATCCGATAAGAAACAGGGATGCTACAAAGAGAACGATTGAAAAGACCTGTAATTTTTCTGGCTTTAACGAATAAATCTTCATGGTGTCAACTCCGTTGTTGAGCAGTAAGCATGATTATAATGGGCACCTCTAAAAACCCCATTGAGTTCTTGACTCAAACTTTTCCGCCGCTCTTAAGTTGTCAAAATGCTCACGTAGCTTAAGCCGCCCGACAAAAAATTTCTTCGTCAATTTCCTAAAGCGGTTTTTAAATATACCCATTATCATAATAATTATATAAATCGGTTTTCGTCAAGTAAAAAATGAGAAAAATGTATTTATATCCAAAGTTTTCCGATTACGCAGATAGGGGGGGAAGGCTGGAGGGGAGTCTCCAACCTAAAATTTTGAACCCTTTCGCCCATTTCGCGCCTTTCGCGGTTACTCCTCCCCATTCGTGTTCATCCGTGCTCATTCGCCTGCCTGCCGAAGCCTCGGCGCAGGCAGGTGGTTCCAAACCGCAAAAAGAAAAACCATCTCCCTAACTGAAACCTCCAGCCTAAACTGCGATGTATTCCGCCGCTGTTATCCGATGGTGGATAAGGCCCGGTATGCCTATATCTATGGGGTTTGGGTCTACCACTTCGATGCGGCTTTGGCGGGAAAGGGCGATTCTGAGGGCTATGGTGGTAATGTTCACGCTGAACGAGGTTCCCATAAATACGAAGTGATCGGCTTCGCCCATCCAGCGTTCGGCTTCGCTTATGCGGTAGTTCTCGGTGTAGTATTCATCGAAGAGGAGCACGAAGGGTTTCAGGGATACTCCTAATTCGGGTGTTTTGGTTTTTGCTGAGATTTTAAAGGCATCGAGAAGGGTTTTTTTAATGAAATTGGCATCGCTGGTGTTTTGGCAGGCCGTGAAAACCTGCGGCCAGGGGGCATCCAGCAGCGGGGTATCAATGCCTTGCTCCAGAAAGAGGCTAACCTTATCCAGCCTGCCGTGTATGGGTATGTAATTCTTATTCCCGGCTTTGCCGTCGAGTCCATCTATGTTCTGGGTAATAAGGGTTTTATCGGCCAGCCAGTAATGGACGGAATTGGGCTTTATCTCATGGTAGGTGGCAAAGCGTTTGAAGTACCAGTGAAGAAATTCATCAGGATGACGGAGATACATTGCCCGGGTTGCAATTTCCTGCGGGGTGTAGTTTATGCTGCCTATTGTCCAGAATCCATCGGTACCCCGAAAGGTGGGAATACCACTTTCCGCGCTTACGCCCGCACCGGTTATGTAAAGCGTTTCCATCAATCCAGACGGCGAGTTTCCAGGTAGCAGCGCTTCTCCGTGGCCTCGCCGATGCTGAAGGATTTTCTCGGATAGGGTCCGATGGCGGATAATCTGTTGAAAAAGGTGTTTTTATCGAGTTCCGGGAGCAGGAAGCCTATCCGGTCTTTTTGCCGTGCCAGTTTGGCAAGCGCGTCTTCTCCGTGAATAAAATCGATCGATACCCGGGAATGCCGGGAGAGGTATTCGTCCAGAGCGGCCTGAAGGGGTTCGGCGGCAATTTGTCCGGGGGGAAGCGGCACCGTAAGGGTTTGTTCTGTTTCCGCTGTTATTATTGTAATCGCGGCGCAGTTCTCCGCTGGGGGCATGCCGCTGAGGGAGCCTCTAAGGAAGGCTATAACTTCTTCCGGGTTGGCATGGAACAGCAGGCGGTGGATGGGATGGAAGCGCAGGCCCTCATCGTGGATATTGATGGCTTCAGCGAGGGCGTAGCGGCTGGGGGAATTTTCCGGTGCGCCTGCGGCCTTCTTTTCGAGCCAGGTTTCCCGCGCCGCCGCCAGGGAATGGTTGCCGTCGCCCACGGCAAAAAGTATGTCCTGATTCGCGGCCAGGGCGGCAAAGGCATCGGCAAGCGGGGCCGGGTTAGCGATAAACCGCCCCCGCAGGTGTCCGCTTCCCTGCATGAGATTGAAATCGTAAAGGGTTTCACCCGCTAACAGCTCTGCGGAGTTTATCACGGTGCCGCCGGGGTCATTATAAAGAAGAAGGATGTGGGACACGTCCAGTGCGGCTTCCCGCCGAATCATTATCCGGGGGGGGAGCCTGTCGCGGATGGTATCCTCCGAGGGGCGGATTGGGCTTGTGGATTTGTCCGCGAAGTCGTAGGCCTCCAGGTCCACGGCAAGGACGAGTCCCCGTCGGCAGGGGGAATATGAGGTGCTGCGCTCGGTGAGTACAAAGCCGGGCGGCAGGGTTCGCAGAATTTGCGGCGAGCAGTAATGGCGCATAACGCCGTGGATACGCTGTGGGCTGTTTGAAAGGGCTTCTGCGCTGTTGGGAGTGCTGGGCTTGAGATAGCACTCGGGGATAATCATATTCAGGGTAGAGGGATGGGTGCCCACTATGCGCCTGGTTTCGCGCCAGTAATCCTTATCGGAGGTGAACTGGTCGCAGGCGAGTACCGCCCAGTGCTCAAGGGAAAGGGGAGCTGCGGGCAGCATGATTTGCGGTGCGGCAATGCCCATGCCTGACAGGGAGGGTTTATTCATCGTCTTCATCCATGCCGCCGGAAATAAAGGGCACTTTAATCTCGAAGCCTTTGTACACCATGAAGGTTTCAATGGATTCTATGCGTTCCACCTTCCCCAGCTCTTCGCTGAGGAACTGAAGCAGTCCAAAGCCGTATTTCAGGTGTACGGTAACGAGCAGGTCGTAGCGGCCTGTTACAACTCCAACCGATACAACCCGCTTGAGTTTGCTGATTTCCTTCCCTTTGGGGATGTAATTCATGTCCTTGAGTTTTATGCCTATGTAGATTATTTGATGACCCTCCATGGATTCGGGGTCGACATAGCCGGCTATCTTGAGTACGCCGTCTTGCTCAAGCTTCTTTACCCGGGTTTTAACGGTATTCTCCGAGACTCCAAGCGCGTTGGATATGAGTTTATAGGATTTGCGGCCTTCTTGAAGGTGGCAGATAATCTGCTTGTTCAGTTTGTCCAGTTCAAACATTATGAGGCATCCTCAAACTGTTTCATAAAGGCAGTAAGTTTTTTTACCCCGTCCAGTGTAACGGCGTTGTACAGAGAGGCACGGCAGCCGCCGACACTCCGGTGGCCTTTAAGGCCTTCCAGTCCCGCCTCTGCGGCTTTTTTAAGGAATTCAGCCTCCCGGTTTTCATCGGCCAGTCTCCATACAATGTTCATGGGGGAGCGCGCTTCCTTTTGAACCGGGCTAAGGTAAAATCCGTTTGATTCATCTATCGCGCGGTAGAGTTCGGCAGCCTTGGCTGTGTTTCGCTTCTCCGCTGCCTCTATTCCGCCCTTAGCCTTAAGGTTTTCCAGAACCAGCTTCATGGCCCATATCGAAAATACCGGCGGGGTGTTGTAGAGGGAATTGGCCTTGGCGTGAACAGCATAGCTCAGGTAGGAAGGCAGGCTGTCCGGCGAGTGTTTAAGAAGATTGTTCCTTATAATGACGAGGGTTACTCCAGCGGGGCCAAAGTTCTTCTGGGCACCGGCATAGATAAGCCCGAATTGGGATACATCAATGGGGCGGGTGAATATGTCGCTGGACATGTCCGCCGCCAATACCGCCGCTTCGGGGAAGGATTTCCACTGCACCCCGCCTATGGTTTCATTGCTGGTAATGTGCAGGTAGCAGGAGTTGGGCGATGCCTTGATTGCGGCGGGGGTGGGCAGGGCGGTATAGCCGTTTTCCTTACCGTCCCAGAGTATGTTCACCCGGCCTATTTTGCCCGCTTCAGCGATGGCCTTGTCTGCCCATACCCCTGAACGGACATAGTCGGCGCAGCCGTTCGGCGGGCATAGGTTCATGGGTAGCATGGAGAATTGCAGCGTTGCGCCTCCGCCAATAAGCAGCACGGAATGGCTTTCCGGGACTTTGAGGAGTTCCCGAACCAAAGACAGGGCTTGATTGTGCACTTCTTCATAGGTTTTTCCGCGGTGACTCACTTCTATAAGAGACAAGCCGGTTCCCTTGTAGTTCAGCATATCCGCGGCTAGTGCCTGAAGCACCTCAAGGGGAATAGCCGATGGTCCGGCGGAAAAATTAACTGGTCGGTTCATGGCGTCATTATTTCATGTTCCAGCAGGAAAGGCAAGTATGGGGCACCTCTAAAAGATACAAAAACCTTCACTCCGGCTCTTTTCATAAATACCGCTTCTTGTGTAAAATGAAAAAATGCGGACAGTGCGATTCATACTTTTCATTCTGTTAGGTTTCCCATCCCTGCTTACGGCCCAGTCCTGGCCTGATAACCCCAATAAGGTTCGCGCCTTGTTCGGCCAGCCTACAGACGGCAATTTTGAACGCGGCATGGAGTTTGAAGCGGAGGGACAGCGGGTAACAGCCTGGGCGGACGGAGAAATTATCTGGAACGGTGCTTCGCTGCTTAATTCGGACAGTCCCGGCGGGCAGTTCGTTGTTATTGAACATGAAAAGGGGTTCCGTACCTCCTATCAGAATCTGGACAGCCGACCGGATATAACTCAACACGTATCAAGGGGGGATTGGCTGGGATACAGCGGCAGCGGAACGTGGCGGTTTCAAATTATGGATATTATGCAGTCAAAAATTATCGATCCGCTTCTGCTGCTGCCCAATAGAGCGATGGATATATCTGACAACTTGAAGGTTTATTTGAATCATGGGGGCGGTATGGAAGAGGTGAAAGATGGCTTATTCATCCGTCCCGGAACCATATCGCTTATGCTGGAAGGCACAGCACCGCGGGAAATATCCCTTTACTGGCTGGGGAGGCAGATTAACTCACTCCGTCTTGAAACCCTAACGGAAAAGAACGGAGGCATTGCCGCGGAAACTCCGGCACCGGCAGCATTTGAAGATATTCATGACAGCGAAAACAGACTGATACTACGCAACATATCCCTCAGTAGCGGAATGGGACTGCTGGAACTAAGGATTCTGAACAAACAGAACAAAAAGTATTCCCTATCCTGGAAAGTAACGGTTCAGGATACATGAAGGATGAAGGATGAAAAGTGAAGGGTGAAAAGTGAAAAATGAAAAGTGATAAGCTACTTGAGCATTTTGACAACTTAAGAGCGGCAGAAAAGATTGAGTCAAGAACTCAATGGGTTTTTTAGAGGTGCCCATGAGTGGCTTTCACCGCCTGTCTTGGGAAAATCCCTTTCTTCTGTCATTATCTGTGGAACTATGAAAACTTTTTCCAAAACTCCATCTTCTTCGGAAAAGCTGCACAGGGTACCCTGTCCGCTATGCGGCGGTGTGAATTTCATACCCCGATGGGAGGTGCAGGGGGCTGTGTTCGCAGTATGCCGCGGTTGCGGTTTAACTGTTCAAAACCCCCGTCCTGTCGCGGAGCATCTTGCCTACCGCTACGATGATGAATACTTCCGCTATGAAATTGAAAATGAGGAAATTTTTTTCCGTTTGATGATGCTGGGGCTGGAAGACGCGGCATTTTTTACGGATATTGCGCCTACCCTTCCGCCGCTTAAGCGGGTGCTGGACATTGGCTGCGCGACTGGGCGTCTCTTGAGTCATTTTCAGTCCTTAGGCTGGGAAACCTGCGGGGTGGAACTCTGTGCCGAATCGGCCCAATATGGCAATGAGCGCTTCCATGTTGGCATTCAGGTGGGAAATTTGCCCGATCTGAATCTTCCTGCCGGGCATTTTTCGGCTGTCCATGCGTCGCATCTTATTGAGCATGTTGACGACCCGGTGCTTTTTGTAAGGGAAATAGCCTCTGTTCTTGCCGAGGGAGGGGTTTTCATCTGCGTTACCCCGGCTATTGACGGCTTCCAGGCCCGCTTCCACGGCAAAAAATGGCGCTCAGCGATTCCGGATCATGTTACCCTCTTCAGTAAAAAAACACTGGCAAAACTGCTGGAAAATGCTGGGTTGAAGGTGGAAACCGTAAAAACATGGGGAGGGCTCGCCGCGGGCACGGCTCCGCTCTGGCTCAAAAAGCCCGCTGACAGATGGGCAAAAGTACTTGGCTGGGGAGATGTTGTGCTAATGGTGGCCAGAAAGCCGTACACCCTTGCGTAAGCCGGTTCAAAAAGAGGTGCCCCTTACATGAATTCCGCATCGACTCTCTGATAGGGAGCGGCAATTTCTTCCTTCCCAAACCAGAGTGCCAATTCAGCCGCCGCACTTTCCGGAGAATCCGAAGCATGAATAAGGTTCGGTATTACCCCAAGGCGCTCCCGGCTCCTCTCATACCCTATATGGCAAAAATCACCGCGAATAGTGCCCGGTGCCGCATTCAGCGGTTCGGTCGCGCCCACCAGTTTTCGCACAACACTTATGGCATGGGCTCCCTCCACCGCCATGATAACAACTGGCCCGGACCTGAGCAGTTTAAGCAGCGGTTCATAAAAAGACTTGCCCCGATGTGCCTCATAGTGCTTCTCCGCCATGGCACGGCTTACGTTCTGCAGCCTCAGTGCCGTAAGGGTAAGCCCTGCCCGTTCAAAGCGGGCAATGATAGCCCCGATGAGCGCCCGCTGCACCGCATCAGGTTTAAGCAGAATAAATGTTTTTTCCCAAGTTGTATTGTTTTCCATGCCCGCAAGTATAACCGTAATACCCCGCGCCCTCAAGCGAAATTGGCGGATGTCCCATAATCCGGCAGGAAAAAGCTGAAAAACTTTCCGCAATGTCTGGACATTATATCGGGAACCGGTTAAACTCCTCTGAATCAGGGCCGTTAGCTCAGCTGGTAGAGCAGCAGACTCTTAATCTGCGGGTCAAAGGTTCGATCCCTTTACGGCTCAATGGCATGAGGCGGCAACACCGCCTTTTTTAGAGGTGCCCTTTAGTATCCCCGTAAGGGTTGCCGAATGCGGGAATCGCGAGAGTGGTGGAATTGGTAGACACGCCGGTCTTAGGAGCCGGTGCTTTTCGCGTAAGGGTTCAAGTCCCTTCTCTCGCAAGAATAAACATTGAGAAGGCATTGATGATAGAGAACAAGCAATTTGAAAAACTTGAAAATTCACGGGTTAAACTTACCATTACTGTGTCCGCGGATAAAACCCAAAGTGCTTATGATGATATCGTTAAGGAATATATCAGGCAAGTACAGCTCCCTGGCTTCCGTAAAGGCAAGGTGCCACAGGAGATAATTATACGGAAATTCGGGCAAGATATAAATCATTCAGCCATGGCCGAGCTGATAGACAATTCATCAAAGGAAGTGCTAAAGGATATTGAAGATGATTATTCGCCTGTTTCCAATCCTGAAGCGGGTGAACTCGATCCCATGGAGCCTGGCAAGCCCTACATTTTTTCTATTTTTTATGATATTTATCCACAGGTTGTCCATGGAGAATATCGGAGCATGGAACTGAAAAAGCCGCAGGTACAGATTAGCAAAAAGCATGTTGATGAGAAACTGGAAGAATTACGCGAGCAGAATGCCAATATCATTGAAAAAGAAGACGGCCTGGTTTCCTCTGGCACCGTGGTAACAATGGATTATGCGGAACTCGACGACAATGGCAAAGTGCTGGAAGACACCCACCGCAAAGGGTTTACTTTTACGGTTGGTAAAAAAAATCATCCTTACGGCATTGAAGCTGACATTGAAGGCATGAAGGCCGGGGAAGAGCGAACGATTGTGAAAACCTGCGATGAAGAGGCCAGTCCTGAGCTGGCCGGACGCACAATTCATCTGTACACGGCTATCAAAACGGTAAAGGAACGGCAGCTTCCCGAACTGGACGACGAATTCGCTCAGGATGTTTCCGATGAATTCAAAACACTTAACGATCTCATTGAAAAAATCAAATCAGAACTGGAAAAATCCGCTGAAGGAAAGTTGAAGGAAAACATGTTCGATTCCGTTGCGGAGAAACTGCTGGAAGGTGCCGATTTTCAATTGCCGCAGTCCATGGTGAACGCGGAGCAGAGAAAATATTTGAACGATCTTTCCAGATCAGCCGAAAGTTTGGAAGAAGAGAGCCTGCGCGATAGCCTGCGTCCATTAGCAGAAAGAACCGTAAAGCTGAGATTGATTTATTCCAAAATTGTCAATGATGAAGGCATTAACGTCAGCGATGAAGAAGTACAAAACATTATAAACGAACAAGCTAATATGTATAATATAAAACCTGAAGATTATTTGCGCAATTTTGGCGGAGAACGGATGCGCAGCTATATCAGGGATCAGCAGGTTTACAATAAGCTGAAGGATTTTCTTCTGAATTCGGCTGTTGTAAGCCCGGGCGAAACTGTTGATTACAATGACTTGTAAAACTTAGGAGTATAACAATGGAAATTCAATCCGCATATAATCCCTTTGTCGTTGAGAAAACCGGAATTGGGGAAACCCGCTACGATATCTGGTCCAAACTTCTCCAGGAAAGGATTATTTTTCTCGGCGGTGAGATTCGCGATGTAGATGCCGATCATATTGTGGCACAGATGCTGTATCTGGAATCGGAAAATCCGGATAAGGATATAAGTTTTTACATAAACAGTCCCGGCGGCTCGGTAACTGCGGGACTGGCCATTTATGATACCATGCATTACATTAATCCCGATGTGCAGACGATTTGCATGGGACAGGCCGCCTCAATGGGGGCCGTTCTGCTGGCTGGCGGTGCCAAAGGCAAGCGCTTGGCCCTGCCTTCATCCCGTATTCTCATCCATCAGCCCTGGGGGGGGGTACAGGGACAGGCCGTGGATATTGGCATACAGGCGCGGGAAATTGTTCGTTTGAAAAAGCTTCTTATCAAGTATATCGCTACGGACACCAGTAAATCAGAAGACCTTATCGCCGCAGACCTGGAACGGGATTTCTACATGTCGGGAGAAGAGGCCGTAAAATACGGGATTGTAGATGGTATGTTGGAGAGAAAAGAGCATGGCAAGAATAAAAAATAAAGACGCAAGAATATGTTCCTTTTGCGGAAGAGCTCCGGAAACAGTTAAAAAACTTGTCGCGGGCCCGGGAGTTCATATATGCGATGAATGCATTGAAACTTGCAGACGCATTGTTATCGAAGATGATGAACTTTTCTCGGAAGAACTAGCGGACAACCTCCCTGTGCCCAAAGAAATAAAAGAATATCTCGACCAATATGTCATTGGCCAGGAACAGGCGAAAAAGGTTCTTTCCGTTGCGGTGTACAATCATTACAAACGCATTATGCATAAAGGCAGCAGCTCTGACGAAGATGTTGAGCTGGAAAAATCCAATGTTCTGCTTGTCGGGCCTACCGGATCCGGCAAGACTCTTCTGGCGAAAACCCTGGCAAGAAAGCTCAAAGTTCCCTTTGCAATGGCGGATGCCACAACGCTCACTGAGGCCGGTTATGTCGGCGAAGATGTTGAGAATATCCTGCTCAAGCTCATTCAGTCTGCGGGCGACAATATTGCGGCGGCGGAAAAAGGCATAATCTACATTGATGAAATTGACAAGATATCCAGGAAAGGGGAGAATGTTTCCATTACCCGCGATGTTTCCGGGGAAGGTGTACAGCAGGCACTGCTGAAGATAATTGAAGGAGCCGTGGCCTCCGTTCCCCCGCAGGGCGGCAGAAAGCATCCCAATCAGGAAATGATTAAAATCGACACCTCCAACATTCTGTTCATCTGCGGCGGAGCCTTTGTGGGACTGGATAAGATAATTCTTTCCCGGGTGGCAGAGCATCCGCTGGGATTCGGTGCCGATGTAAAAAAAGCCAGGGAAACCAATTTGAGCGAACTCTTCAAGCAGGTGCATCCGGATGATTTGATTAAATTCGGCCTTATACCGGAGTTTATCGGTCGATTGGCCATACAAGTTGCGCTGGACGATCTTACCGAAGAAGATTTAGTACGGGTAATTACCGAGCCGCGCAATGCCATCGTTAAGCAATACGCCCTCTCCATGGACATAGATGGGGTGGAGCTGGATTTTACCCAGGAAGCCGTTAACGCCATAGCCAAGCAGGCCATTTCCAGAAAAACAGGTGCCCGCGGTATCCGATCAATCGTGGAGTCCGCCATGGTTGACGTTATGTACGATGTACCATCTCAAAAGGGACGGAGAAAAGTAGTTGTTAATCGAGAAGTTATTGAAGAAAATAAGAAGCCTGAAATCATCGAACTCGGCGAACATATCGAATACGATGGCGGCGATTCCGAAGACGTTAAGCAAATTACGGCCTGAAGTAAAAAATGAACTGCCGCTGATTCTCCTGCATAATATCGTTGTTTTTCCCTACAGCGCCGTTACTCTTACTATTGGCCGATCCGATTCCCTGAGTGCGCTTGAATTCGCACTGGACAATGACAAGGAAGTGTTGATTGTCTTTTACAGGGGATCGGAACATGAACCTTCATACCAGCACCTCCATCCCCTGGGCACCACAGCCCGGATTATCGAGATATTCAAAACTTCAGACGACAAGTTGCGGATACTGGCAGAAGGGCTCCGCAGTGTTGAGATTAAGAAAATCCTCTTCAAGAAAGATATCCCTCTGGGACAGTATTCCCTGATAAAGGACTCTTCCCAGGAAAACTGTGAGGCGGCAGTTACGCTTGTAAAAGAACAGTTTCAGGGCTTTGCCAAAATACGTCAGAAAAAAATTCCCGATGAGGTAGTTGAAGATGTCGTTAATATGGACAACCCGGAAAGGCTGATTGGAGTAGTTTCCACATTTTTAAAACTTGAAATTGAAAAATTTATCCCTTTATTGGATCAGATTAGCATCAAGAAGCGGCTGGAGGAGCTGGCTGTTATCCTGCAAATGGAAAATGAATCCCTGCATCTTAAGAGTAATCTTGCCGAACGGGCCAAAGAGCGCATGGAACGCACGCAGAAGGAGTATTTTCTCAACGAACAGCTCAAGGAGATACAAAAAGAACTCGGCAATGAAGAAGTTGATCCCTCAGGTGCGCAGGAAATTCGGCAGGAACTCGAAAAACTGGAGTTGTCCGAGGATATACGCCTGAAACTGCTTACGGAAGTGAAACGGCTTTCCAACAGCCATCCCATGAGTCCGGAATCCGGTGTATTGAGAACCTATCTGGAGTGGATAACGGAACTTCCCTGGGGTAAGCGGAGTATCGATCAGCATGATATTATCAAAGCCGCCCGCATTCTGGATGATGATCATTTTGGACTGGAAAAAGCCAAGGATCGTATACTCGATTTTATCGCGGCAAGGCAGATGGAGCCGAAGGGAAGGAGCCCTATTCTTTGTTTTGTGGGGCCGCCGGGTACGGGGAAAACCTCTTTGGGACAGTCCGTTGCCAAGGCCCTGGGACGGCGGTTTGTACGGATTTCTCTTGGAGGGATACGGGACGAGGCGGAAATTCGCGGCCACCGGAAAACGTATGTCGGCGCGCTGCCCGGCAAGATTATTCAGGCCTTAAAGCGTGCCAGCATGAGCAATCCGGTTATTCTTCTCGATGAGGTGGACAAGCTGGCCAGTGATTATCGCGGAGACCCTTCATCAGCACTGCTGGAAGTATTGGACCCTGAACAAAATAACAGTTTTGTCGATCATTATATAGAGGTGCCTTTCGATCTTTCGGGGGTGCTGTTTATTTCCACCGCGAACAATCTGGAAAAGATACCGCATCCTCTGCGGGACAGGATGGAGATAATTCGGACTCCCGGCTATACAATGCTGGAAAAAAAGAGTATAGCCCGGCAGTTTCTCATACCCAAGCAGATAGCGGATAATGGCCTCAAAGAAGCCCGTGTACGATTTCAGGATGCGTCTCTGGATTTGCTTATCAGGGGCTATACTCAGGAGGCTGGTGTCCGCGGCATGGAAAGGGCCATAAATCAGGTTATGCGCAAAACGTCCCGAAAACTTCTCCATGATGAACAGACACGACCGGGACGCTGGCTTGTGAACAGTTCAGCTCTCCATGAATATCAGGAAAATACGGCTGTTTACAATGCTCCTGAAAATACTCTGCCTGCGGTTAAAGGATTAAAAATTGAAGTAACACCCAAGCTCGTCCGTGATTATCTGGGAAATGAACGGCTTGAGGACGATCTCGGCACCACTGGCCGTCCGGGGCTGGCACCTGGTTTGTATTTTGACGGCGGGGGCGGGGGCGTTTTGCCTATTGAAGCCGTTATATACGATGGCGAGCAGGAGCTCCTTCTGACTGGACAGCTAGGCGATGTTATGAAGGAAAGTGCTCAGATTGCGCTTTCCTATCTGCGGGCGAACCGGGAACGGTTTGGGCTGAAGATGGATTTCGATAAGGATAAGGTTATTCATATCCATGTTCCTCAGGGAGCGGTTCCCGTCGATGGCCCTTCCGCCGGTGTTGCTTTAACAGCGGCTCTGCTGTCGTCGGCGTTAGGGATTCCGGTAAAGGAAGACCTGGTAATGACGGGGGAGGTAACCCTTACGGACAGGATTCTGCCTGTTGGGGGAATCAAGGAGAAAACGCTTGCGGCCAGACGCCGGGACTTTTCCAGAATTATCATGCCCAAAGATAATAAAAGAGATGCGGATGAGCTACCCATGGATATAAGGGAACAATTAACCTTTATCTACCACGACAGGCTCCATGATGCTCTAATGGATATTTTCCCGCCGGGAGCATTCCCCGGCTAGCGGGGACGTGAGGGATTAAAGCCTGGCGTAGAAGTATAACCTTCCAGCTATCCACGATTAATAAATGATGAGTTAAAAGCAATTCAGCACGCAGTACTCCCCCATTCGCTTGCCTGCCGAAGCCTCGGCGCAGGCAGGTGGTTCCAAAAAGACCCTATCCGTGTGCATCCGTGGTTCAATTCATTAAGGCTGCTTCGCCGGGAGATATTTCCAGGGGATAGATAGACGGACGCTGGAAGGAGGGGGCTATGAGTATGCGGCGCTTGAACATGGTTTCAAAGAGGCTGGGGTATTCAGCGGGAGTGCCGCGGTAGAGCATGTAGGGGCCGCGCATTTCCCAGGGAGGGGGGGCGGTGCCGCGGGCCTGGAGTTTGGGATTGACCAGGGTGGTGCAGGCGCGGGTAAGGGCGGCGAGGATGAGGGGGGATATGGGATCGGAGGGGGGGAGGGCTGTGTGTTCGCGGGCGTAGAGGACGCATTGGACTTCATCGAAGCCGGGGAGGGGGAGGATGGGAAAAAGATAGTCGCTTTGGGGGAGGCGGGGGAGGAGGGGCCTGCCCCAGGCGCTTCCGGGGATTTTTTCTGTGCTGGGCGGCAGATCGAGGGGGTCGGTGGGGGGGGTGGGGCTGCCGGTGGATTGAAGTGCCCGTTCGAGGCTGCGGTATATTCTTGCGCTTTGATAGCCGGGGAAGAGGTGGTGCAGGGCTTTGGCAAGGCGGGGCGGCCAAGGGTTGGGATAGGGGGCGTAGAGGCCGCGGTCGAGTTCATTTTTGAGCCGCAGGGATATGCCGCCGGGACGGTGGCCCATGAGGGCGCGTCCGTTATCGGCGTAGAGATCGAGCCAGCGGCTGCCATTAGGGGTGTAGAGGCGGCTGCCCCGTGCGCGGCTGATTATGGGCAGGAGGGCGAGGAGGTCTTGTTCCTCAGAACTTAGTGGGCCGTGCATATTCTTTTGTGGAAAGGATTTCCATTTTATGGGCGGAGAACTCGGGGATAAGGATGGCTCTTTGGCCGGACTCAAAAACGGCTATGATTGCCGTGCTGCCTTCTTTGCGGGTGCGCTTCTGGACAATGCCGACGCCGTAATCTTCGTGATAGAAGGAAACGCCGGGGTGCCAGGGGTTGGCCAAATTTTCTTTTTTATTATCTCCTCCTATATGCTGGACGGCTTCGGGGGGAATTTCTTCCAAAAATTCAGAGGGTGTGGTTTCCCGATAACTGCCCCAGAGGAGTCGGCGGCGGCAGAGGGTGAAGGCGACTTGGCGGCGGGCGCGGGTTATGGCGACGTAGAACAGCCGCCGCTCTTCTTCCAGCTCGGCGGTGTCGTCGCTGTTTCGGGGGAACAGGCCGTCTTCAAGGCCGGTAATGAAGACGCGGTCGAATTCCAGCCCTTTGGTGTTGTGCATGGTTATCAGGGTTACTTTGTCGCCTTCTTCATTTTCTTCTACCAGAATGCTTTGATCGAGTTCCACGAGTTCGAGAAATTCGGTGAGTCCTTCGCGGGTGGCGGGGGTGCTGGCGGCGGCGTTGATGAGTTCCTGTATGTTTTCGGTGCGGCGGCTGTTTTCGATTTTGTCGATTTCGCGGTAGTGTTCGATGAGCCCGGTATGGACGGTGAGCTCCTGGATTAAGAAGCCGAGGTGTTCGAATTCTTCTATCCGGGTGCCGCTAAAGCACTGATATATTTCGCTTAATACGCTGAGGGCTTTGGCAGCTTTTCCTTTCATGCCCAGTGGGTTTTGGCTGCATACGGTAAGGATGTTGCCGCCGCTGCTGGTAAGTGCTTCGGATATAATTTTATCCTGACTGGCTTTGCCCAGTCCGCGCAGGGGTTTGTTGGCGATGCGCCGAAAGGCGACTTCGTCGAGGGGGTTGGATATCCAGGCCAGGTAGGCAAGGACATCTTTTACTTCTTCGCGCTGATAGAAGCTTACGGTGCCGATAACACGGCAGGGGATGTTCCGGCGACGGAAGATTGTTTCAAATACCCGCGACTGGGCGTTGGTACGGTAGAGGATGGCGGTTTGGGCAAAATTGCCGCTGGCTTCGATCTGATCGGCGCACCATTCGGCTTCGGTTTCCTGATCTTCAAGGCAGGCGATAAGGGCTTTTTCGCCGCTGTCTCCGGCTGTCCAGAGGGTTTTGCCGAGTCTACCGCTGTTGTTGGCTACTACGGTGGAGGCTATGTTGAGTATGGTGGCGGTGGAGCGGTAGTTCTGCTCTAATTTTACAACTTTGGTGCCGGGGAATATGTTGGGGAATTCGAGGATGTTTTCCACTTCGGCTCCCCGAAAGCGATAAATGGACTGGTCGTCGTCGCCTACCACTCCGAGCCAGGTATGGGGGCCGCTAAGTTCCCTAAGCAAACGATATTGCGCGATGTTGGTGTCCTGATACTCATCGACTAATATAACCCGGAAGCGCTGCCGTATCCGTTCGCGAATTTCCGTCCGCGTCTGGAGGAGCTTGATTGGCAGGAGGATGAGGTCGCCAAAATCGACATTGCCTATGCTCCGAAGCCGCTGCTCGTAGGCGTGGTAAATATCGGGAAAGGCCGGATCGAGGAGGAAGTCGCGCAGGTCGTCGTTGGGGCTTAGCCCTTCGTCTTTGGCGCGGGATATGCGGCTGGCCCAGAGCCGCAGTTCGCGGCGGGGTTTGCCTTCCAGTATTTGGGCGAGTAGGCTTATTTGGTCGTCGTTATCGTAGATGGTGAAGTCGGACGATAGCCCGGCGGCGGCGGCATTGCGCCGTAAGAGCCATGCTCCGAAGGAGTGGAAGGTGCGAATCATAACTCTTTCGGCAGTGGGCACCAAATTCACAACGCGCTCCTTCATTTCAGCCGCTGCCTTGTTGGTAAAGGTTACGGCCAGAATGGATGCGGCATCGAAGCCCTTTTCGGCTACCATCCAGGCGATGCGCGAAGTAATGACCCGGGTTTTGCCCGATCCGGCTCCGGCGAGTATGAGCAGCGGCTCTTCGCCGTGGGTTACGGCCTTTGCCTGCGCGGGGTTGAGTCCGGCAAGCCATGGGGCACTTTGCGGGTTGCCTGGTGCTCCGCTTGCGTGCTGTAAGCTTTGGGGCGGTTTCACATTCAACGTTTTCTTCTCGGTGTTCATTTCAAAATTTCCCGGTAAGGGGCTCTCGCGGAGCCAATTCTTCCAGGCAGTTTTGCCTCAATTCGATATTATGGGATTTTTCAGCCATTACTTAAAGATAGCGGGAGGAAGCGGTTGTGTCCAGCTACCTGCGCCGGGGCTTCGGCAGGCAGGCGAAATGGTTCAAAGAATGGGTTTTTTAGAGGTACCCTGAAAAAAAACGGATTCCGCCTGCCCTGAAGGCTGGCGGAATCCGATGTGAACGTTGCCAAGGTACCTTGAAAATCCATGAAAGGATTTTCAGAGGGTCTTCATTATCTCTTTGGCGGGGGTGTTAGAAGAATATCCTTTAGTGCCGTGGCGGGAATAGTTGTTGTTCCTATTGTAAGCGAACCACTTGTTATCTCCCTTTGTAAGCTGTCATAGACTATATCGGTTAAAGTTACCTCTGTAGCAGTGGCTAAACCATCAGTAGAGGCTGGAATGGTAATCGCTGCTCCGGCTGATGCTCCGCTTATAGTCCACTCGTTAGAAGTATCGGAAGAAGGTGGTGTTGCCACTAAATCATCACCTGTAATACCAGAAGTAAACGCAATTGTTACTTTTTTAGGAGCAGTAGCAGCCTGGGTAATATCAGCAGCAACATCGGTTCCCTTCATTTTGAAAGAAATATCAGTCGGGAGGGCGTCTTGCTCTACAGTGAATATTTTTCCATCAAGCACGGTCAGGATATGGACTGCGTAAATAACCGCTTTCTTATTATCATCACTTAGACCCTCAAATGCCGTTCCATAATCAACGCCCACGTTTTCATGGTTTCCGGCCAGATTGTTATCTTTCATAAATTCGCCCAGCTTCTTTAACACTCCGTTGGTAATTTCAATTTTTATGCCGTTAATGACAATAGCTCCTGAAAACTTGGGACGGGAATCTGTTGGTAACGGGGGTATAATTTCTTCGTCATCCTGTTCATATTCGGAGTTATAAGTCATTCCAAGACCCAAAAACTTAACTGTTGTGCCGTCTACGGTAAGTTCTCCATCTGTTGTTGTGGTATGTACAACCTTGGTATGCTGTTTACCGGCAGGTCTGCTGTATGTGCTTGTTTGTTTGTTGCCATAGGTAAAACTGGCGGAATAGGGAGCTCCTGTCGGAGTTTTAGATTTCATGGTTTCTTCCACCGTTTCCTCATACTCATCAATACCGCCAGTAGCCAACTCTTGATCCATCTTGTTTAGATGTTCAGCGGCTTTAGCTTCGTCATCCGTGTATTCATTATTGGCGGTTTTTGTACTGGCACTCTTGAATGAGCGTTTGCGAGTGCTGCTGGGAGCTGCAGCTGGAGTCATCTTCTGATCGGCTGTTTTAGCCTCATCTTTTTTCGCAACCGTTACAAAAATATCAACGAGCTTCTTCAAAGCATCAATTATCTCGGGAGTCAATTCAACGCTTTGAGCGGTAATCTTACCATCCGCAACGTTTCCCTCCGCATCGCATTTGGTTTCCGCGAACTCAACCGGAACATCTGTGTCTTCCTGGGCTTCATTTTCCACAACAAATTGTAAGTCGCCGTCAACAGTCCATGAGCCGTCGGCGAATTTTTTTACGGTTATGGGGCTGCTGGCTTCATCTTTAACGTCTTCTGCTGAAGCAGCAAAATCAATTTCCCATTCATCCGTTTGCGCTGGAGTATCCGCCGCCTGAAGCGCAATATTCGCATCGGGTGAAACTGTAACAGAATTCGTTGTAACTGTTGCCGAAGCAGAATCAAACGTAAGCGTAGGATTCGCCGATGTGCTTTCGATAATCTGAGACTGAATCGCCGATATAAGATTGATCGACTGATCCGCTGCGGCACTCTGTTCCACACTGTTCATGGCAAATGCAACAGTCGATGTAATACCATCGTCCGTGTTCGATGCAGGACAGCCCGCTAAGATAAGCAGTACCGCAAATACGATGCCACTAAACCGACAAATAGACAATTTCATAATGAAACCTCCTTGTACCGCCTCTGCGGCACAATAAATTAATTTATTCCAATCTAAATAATTTATTCCTAATCGTCAAGACAGAATTTGTAAATACATGAAATTTTCATGCAATTTTTGCCAAATCTTCACATAGTTTCAATGTTTTTGCCCTAAAAGCCGGTAGATTGGCTGTTGAGTACGGTATTTATCACCGGATTTTTATATCTGTGAAATTTTTGTCCTGTAGGGTTTTCATACCACTGCCTGTACAGAACGCAAACCGTAAAAAACAGCCGCCTGTATAAACAGGCGGCTGAACATTAACAAGCAATTTTTTTCATGCTGAGCCGAAAAAGCCCGGCATAAACTTTAAGTGCCTGAATTACCGGATAATTTTTTTAAGTCTTCCCAATACCGGGCTCTGTATGTTTCCAGCTTATCGGATGGAATTTCACCTTCCTCCGCTTCCGTCTCACCACTGCCGGTTACATAACAGACTGAACCGGAGGTAATGGATTCGTTCTCAAAACGCAGAGCTTTAAATCGGAATGTAACATTGCTAATAGTATCACCAGTAGCGTCTAAATAGACTTTAGTGAGAATATCGCCGTTTAGAATCCAGGTGGTAACCGAGCTTGCAGTAGAATAGTTTAGTGCCAGTGTTCCCTGAAACATACCAGTATCCCCAAAGTCCAGAGAAAGATGAGTAGTCCCGGTCTCGCCATCAGGAGTCACATTAGTAATAGTAACTTCGGTTAACGTGTCAAGTGCCACTACTGTGTTGTCAGTTTTTGTATCAGTATCCACTATTTTGGATTTAATGGCGATTAAATTTATCATGTTGCTGTCAAGTGCGAAGCGTCTGTCATGAGGCAGATTATGAATTGCCTCACCTAGTACCGCTTCGTCAATTTCATCACTCTTGTGTTCGCCAGCCATGCCGGTGAGAGCCAGAATGCTACTCAGTTTTCTCATTACCCCGCCGTCAATCTTTATTTCTATGCCGTCAATGATAATTGAACCTGAAAATTTATTGGCACTGGTTTTTTCATCAATTGGCAGACCGTCTGGATTGTCCAGAGCATATTTCGAGGTATGTTTATTGGTCAACTGGAAATTCTTGAACTCAACCGTTTTGCGATTAATTATGAAAGTACCGCTTATTGTTTGTGTAAATGCAACTTCTGATGTATCACTGCTTGCCGTTCTTGTTCTCGTTTCTTCCGAAGTAGAGTCATAATTAAGGGTCATTTGAAAAGGAAAACCAGAGGGGGATGAAACCGAAGCGGATTGAGTTGTGGTATCTTTCCATGTATCAATATCTTTCCTGTTATATGCTTCTCTCATGGCAACAGCAGCGGTTTCCGCATCGGCGGCAGCCGTTCCAGTATAGGACTGCTCGGCTTCGGCACCTTTTTTCAGCTTTCGCGACATTGTTCCAGAAGCTGCTTTGCTCATTTCTGGCGTGGTTCCCTGTGCGGTTACATACTGTTTGGTTGCTTTATCAATTTCCGCAAAAATATCAACGAGTTTTTTCAGCGCGGTAACTATTTCAGTGCTAATTGCCTCTCCCTCCGTACCATCGCTGTTCAGATAGATTAGAGAGCCGGAAGCAATATTGCCGTCTGCATCGCATCTGGTTTTTTTGAACTTTACCGGTACTTTCTGCTCTGCCTGTGCATCATCTTCCACGACAAACTTGATTTCAGCTTCAACCTCCCATGAACCATCGCTGTATTTCTTTACAGTTATTGGAGCATCAGCTTCAACATCGGATGTTGCACCCGTGAGGTCAATCTCCACCGTTTCGGTAGGCGTGTCCTCTGCCTGAAGCGCAATACCTGAATCAGACGAAGCAGTTGTTTTCGTACTGGTAACACTTCCCGTTGCAGACTCAAAGGTAAAGGTGTCAGGAGTAGAGGCTGCCTTGATAACCTGCGTTTCAATCTCAGATAGCAAATTCATGGACTGATCCGCCGCGGACGTTTGCTCCACACTCAAACCTGTCAACTGAACGGACGATGTTGGATCATCATTCGTTGAAGGACATCCCGATAAGACAAGCAGTACCGCAAAGACGATTCCACTGAACCGACAAATAGATAATTTCATAATGAAACCTCCCTGTACCGCCCCTGCGGCACAATAAATTAATTTATACCAAAATAAGTAATATATTCCTGAGCGTCAAGAAAAAATTTGTCAATTCATTGGATTATTACATCTTTTTAAGGTTTATTCATACAACGGAGCGATATATTCCTCAATGAACTTTTTAAATTCCACCTGGAAGCCTTCGGGGTTTTTGAGCGGAATGTTATTGTCGTTTTGAATATGCCGGATGTACTCCTCTGGGGTAGTTTCCTTGTATCCCGTCCGCAACAAAGGGGTAAGCTGGGCATCCAGAATGAATATGGTTGGAAAGCCCTGAACGCCGAAGAACTGCTTTGTGTATTCATTTTGCAGCTTTAAGTATTCCGGTAGCTGCAACTTTTGGGGAAAATCCAGGTACACTTTTATCAGATTATTTTCAGACCACTCCATGAATTGCGGTGTCGAAAATATCTCTTCATCCAGCTTATCGCACCATCCACACCAGTCTGACCCCGCGAAATTCAGCATCAGCATTTTGTTTTCCTGCTCGGCTCTGCGAATTCCGTCAAGTATATTATCTGTCCAGCTATCAGGCGGATAATCGGCATAGGCGAAAGCCGCCGATAATGCCAACACCAAAGCAATGATTTTTTTCATAATAACCTCCTTAAGGTAACTTGCATGTTAGCCAGTGTAAACAGATTTTTAA
>MUIB01000076.1 GCA_002084135.1 Spirochaeta sp. LUC14_002_19_P3
ACCAGCCTACCGCAGCAGCGGAGAAATAAAAGTACAATCCGTACCATGGTGGCCAGTGGCCGGAACAAAACAGCCCCTGGAAGGAAAACTGAAAGGCGTCTCCATCATGGCCGATAACATGAGCTACGTTCACGCCGTTGCCCCAGGCCGGGTGGTATGGACAGGCCCCTATCGGGGATTCGGCAATGTCGTTCTGGTGGATTCAAACGGATACATTTACCTCTACGGCGGGAACAACGATCTCTTTGTCAACGTGGGCCAGTCCGTTGAGTCCGGCAGCAGAATAGGCCGACTTGGTAGCTCCATACCCGGCAATGAACCGCAGCCCATGTATTTCTCTGTTTTTCGGGAAGGCGTACCCATAGCACCGGAAGATGCACCACGGGGATAACTGGAATGCAAGCTGGAAGCGCATATTTTTATGTTACCCTGAAAGACAGCTTTACAAGACAATGCCGTGAAGAAAAACACAGCCTCTTCGACAGCCATCCCTACTCAGAAGCCCGTCAGCACTTCAGCCCAGGAAAAGTTTACCCCGTTCTGAAAATAGCCGAAAATGGACACCGTCTAACCCTTATCGACAACAACGGCCTACTCTGCGATGCCTCTATAGGATTGTTTAAATTTGCCGAAAATAAAAAAAACTCTGAAATTCATGCCTGAATGGGTTGATCTTTCTCAAAGGCACCCCTAACAATAAGGATTTCAGGTGCTTCCGTCGGCGGAACCGTACCGGAATTGCAAATTTTAAGGATTTTTTGGGCGTTTCCTCCATTTTCATGATACGCTTGCCAGCGTACCCTGAAAACGGAGGCCGGGCTTTCCAGGGGTACCGTCCGCATCCGCGGACCGGCTTACGCCGCCCTTCCAATCCCTAACGCATCAGAACAGTTCCAACACAGCCCCGAAGGCGAACATATAAACAGGAGAAAAATATGGCAGCGGCCAAAACAGAAACAACAGAGAAAACAACTATGGGAAAACTGGTTATTGTTGAGAGCCCGGCCAAAGCGAAAACAATCAAAAAAATGCTGGGACGCGGCTACACCGTAAAAGCCTCCGTGGGGCATATCCGCGATTTGGAAACCAAAGGCCGGGGTAAAAACGCATTTGGCATAGACTTTGAAAACGGCTTTGAACCGCGCTACACCATAATCCCCGCCAAGAAAAAAACCGTTGAAGAACTCAAGAAAGCCTCCGACAAAGCCACAGTCGTCTATCTCGCCCCAGACCCCGACCGTGAAGGAGAAGCCATTGCCTGGCATCTGAAAGAAGCTCTGGAACTTCCCGACGAAAAAGCCAAGCGCATTACCTATCAGGCCATTACCAAAAAAGCCGTATCCGATGCCATAAACAACCCCCGCGGCATAGATATGAAACTTGTCGATGCCCAGAAAAGTCGGCGGGTACTGGATCGTATTGTTGGGTTCAGCCTCTCCCCCTTCCTGTGGAAAAAAGTCGCCAAAAATCTCTCTGCTGGCAGAGTTCAGTCCGTTGCCGTGCGGCTCATTGTGGAAAAAGAAAAACAAATTGCCGCCTTTGTCCCCCAGGAATTTTGGAAAATAACAGCCGCCCTCCACGCCGAAAGTGGCGATAAAACCCCCTTTACGGCCGCACTTACCCGTTGGAAAGGGGAAAAATTCGAACTTGGCGGTCAATTTTCCTCCTCCGAAGATGCGGCCAGAACAGTGGAAGCAGCCCTGCAAACCGCCACGTACCGCACCGCAGACATACAGCACAAAAACACCTCCAGCAAACCGCAAGCACCATTCATAACCAGCACCCTCCAGCAGGCCGCCTCCAGTCAGCTTAACTACGGCACCCGCCGCACCATGCAAATTGCCCAGGCCCTCTATGAAGGCATTGAGCTGAACGAAGGAGCCGTTGGACTCATTACCTACATGCGCACCGATTCCACCCGCCTCGATCCGGAAGCCCTAAGCGAAATACGCGGCTGGCTGGGAGAACATTACCCCAACTACCTCCCGGAAGCCGCCATAATGTATGGCGCCAACCCAAAAAGCGGCATGAAGGTGCAGGATGCCCACGAAGCCATCAGGCCAACATCCATCCTCAACACCCCCGATAAGGTTAAACCCCACCTCACCAAGGATCAGTTCAAACTCTATGAACTTATATGGCGCCGCACAGCCGCCAGCCAAATGAAAGACGCTCAGTACTCCATAACAACCATTACCATAGAAGCCGCAGAAGGCATATTCGAAGCCAAAGGACGGATTACCCTCTTCGACGGCTACACCATCCTTACCCCTGAGAGCAAAAAATCCCAGGAAGAGTACCAGTCCCTGCCCGCCCTGCAAATTCAGGACAAACTGCTTCTCGATAAGCTGGAAACCGAACAAAAATGGACCAAACCCCCGCCGCGCTACACCGAAGCCAGCCTTGTAAGAACACTGGAAAAGGAAGGCATTGGCCGTCCATCCACCTACGCCTCCATTATTCAAACCATAAGAGACAGGGGTTATGTCCGCCTGGAAAAGAAGGCATTTTACGCCAATGAACTGGGAATTGCCGTAAACGGCATACTTATTTCGGAATTCCCCGGCATTATGGATTACCAGTTTACCGCCGGCATGGAAAGCAGTCTGGATGCCGTGGAAGACGGCAGTGTCGATTGGCATCAGCTCTTGGAGGAATTCTATAAAGACTTCGCCCCAAGAATTGAACAGGCACTGGAACATGTTACCCCACTCAAAGGACGCAAATGGGAAGGCAAGGAAAGCTGCCCGATATGCGGTAAACACCTGCTGGTACGCTATTCCAAAACTGGAGCCTTCCTGGGCTGCTCAGATTTCCCCGAGTGCAAAGGAATTACCCCCCTGCCCGGCGAAGGAAGCGACGACGGCGAAACCAATGGGGAAGTTGTGCACTGCCCTAAATGCGGTAAAGTTATGCTACTCCGATCCAGCCGCTACGGCAAATTTTACGCATGCAGCGGCTACCCGGACTGTGAAACCACCGCCGGACTGGATGCAGAAGGCAAAGCCGTTTTCCTCCCCAATATTACCATGAACTGCGATGAATGCGGCACCGCCATGGCCATTAAATCCAAACAGCGCGGCCCCGTTATGGTTTGCCCAAACCCCGACTGCAAGCGGGAACTCCCGGTAAAAGACGGCAAAGTTATCTTCCTGCCCAAAGCCAACGGTGCCAAATGTGAAAAATGTGGCAGCCCAATGATAGTCCGCCTGAGCCGACGCGGCCCCTTTCTGGCCTGTACCGGATTCCCCAAATGCCGCAATGCAAAAAATTTGCCCTCCGGGGAATGAAATCAGGGTACCTCTAAAAAACCGCTTTAGGGTACCTCTAAAAAACCGCTTTAGGAAATTGACGAAGAAATTTTTACCTCGGGCGGCAAAAGGGAAGGGTGAAGAGTGAAAAGTGATAAGCTACGTGAGCATTTTGACAACTTAAGAGCGGCGGAAAAGTTCGAATCAAGAACTAAATGGGTTTTTTAGAGGTGCCCTTTGCCCGTAAGCAGACAGCTTCCGCTAATGGCTACCGGCAGGAACAGCCTTATTCTGATTTCTGCACAAATTTTGAGCAATCCAAATTGTCTTTCTGATAGGCCCTTGTCATTTATGGCTATCTGCCGTATATTTGATATGAGGATGGTATATTATGATAAACGATGCAGGACTTGCCACGTCAGACCCTGAACTCCACCAGGCCATAACCGATGAGCTGATTCGTCAGCGAGACAGACTGGAGCTTATTGCTTCAGAGAATTTGGTATCGCGCTCCGTATTGGAAGCAGCCGGTTCCGTCCTTACCAACAAGTATGCAGAAGGCTATCCATCGAAACGCTACTACGGCGGCTGTGAATTTGTCGATAAGGCGGAAGACTTGGCCCGTGAACGAGCCAGGCAGCTTTTTCAGGCTGAATACGTCAATGTACAGCCTCATTCCGGGAGCCAGGCCAATATGGGGGCTTACCGTGCCGTTATGAAGCATGGAGATACCATACTCGGCATGAATTTAGCCCATGGCGGCCACCTTACCCATGGTTCAGCCGTAAGTTTCTCTGGTAAAGACTATAACATAGTGAGCTACGGTGTTGATAAGGACACGGAAACCATTAACTATGAAAACCTGGCTCAAACCGCACGGGAATGCCGTCCGCGGATTATTGTCGCGGGCGCCTCTGCTTATCCCCGTATTCTGGATTGTGCACGCTTTAGAGCCATTGCCGACGAAGTTGGTGCCCTGCTTGTTACGGACATGGCCCATATTGCCGGGCTTGTCGCTGCGGGAGTGCACCCTTCTCCCGTACCCCACTCGCATATTACAACCGCAACAACGCATAAAACTTTGCGCGGTCCGCGGGGAGGCATAATTCTGATTGGCCGGGATACGGAAAACGATATGAACATAACAGCACCCAAGTCCGGGCGTGTAAAGCGGCTGGGGGAAATTATCGACAGTGTTGTCTTTCCCGGCATTCAGGGAGGGCCGCTCATGCATATTATTGCCGCAAAAGCCGCCGCCCTAAAAGAAGCCCTGTCTCCGGAATTCAAGGTTTATCAAAATCAGGTGGTAAAGAATGCCCAGGCTCTGGCAGGAGCCCTCAGCGATAATGGGATTAGGCTGGTATCCGGCGGCACGGATAATCACCTTATGCTGGCGGATTTGACTTCTCTTGATATTACCGGCAAAGACGCGGAACTCTGGCTGGATATGGCACGAATAACAGTAAATAAAAATGCCATACCTTACGATACCAAGCCGCCGCGCATTGCTTCGGGAATACGAATCGGCACCCCAGCCCTTACATCGCGGGGCATGAAAGAAAAAGAAATGGTTCAAATCGCGTCATATATTGCGGAATCTTTGAAAAGCGGCGGAAATGAAGCCAAACTGGCGGGTATTGCGGATAAGGTTAAAAAACTTTGCGGTCAATTTCCACTATACCCCTGGCTGTAATAAATAACTATGCTTGACAATATATGTTCCGATACTTAAATTATTATTTGTCAAAGTAAAATAAAGGCGTTTCCAAAGAATCTGCGGGGGATTTTTCAGAAACGCCAATGAAAATGCGGAGATGGTATGGGAAATCCCCTTCAGTTAGGAATGGCTAACTACAGCAAAGGTGCTTATATTACTATCGAGGGGAAGGCTGCACTTCACTTCTATATTATCCGTTCTGGACGAGTGCGGATTGAACGTGAACTTAATATCCTTTCACAAGAAGAGAATACGAACCTTAAGGCGGGTGATTTTTTTGGTGTCGTTTCCACCATGTCTAATCATATTCACATAGAGAATGCCATCGCTTTGGATGATTGTTCCCTTATTACCATTCGTCCGGATCAGTATTCCATGCTTATTAAACGAAATACGCCGATAGCCATGAAAATTATAAACAGCTTCTCCAGGCAGGTACGTTTTCTCGATCAGGCCTTAACCATGCTCACGTTTAAAAGTTCCGTTGAAGCGGACGAACGGCATCTTTATCAGGTTGGCGAGTATTACGCCAAGCAGAATCAGTACAGTCTGGCATTTTACGCTTATTACAAATATTGTATGGCGAATCCCTCCGATCCCAATATCGAATCTGTGAAGCAAAAAATGGCAAAGATTAAGCCTTATGCCAATACCTCAACGCTTAAACAGGATACGAGCCAGTTTATCAGACAGTACCCAAAAGATACAATGTTATTCGCTGAAGGAGAGAGCGGCCCTGAGCTTTACATTATTCAAAAAGGCAGTATCCGAATAACAAAAATAGTAAACGACAATGAAGTGCTACTGGCTTTTCTCAAGGCAGGAGATATATTTGGCGAGATGGCGCTGCTGGAAAACAAGCCGCGGAGTGCTTCGGCCATAGTAAACGAAGATTCTGTTCTTATGGCTGTAAACCGCGCGAATTTCCAGGAAATGGTTATAGAACAGCCGAAAATTATATCCCGTCTCACCTCTACACTGGCTGAGCGTATCTGGAATCTTTTCCGCCAGCTGAAAAATACTTCCATTAAGGATCCGGTTGGACGAATTTATGACTGCCTGGTACTCCAGCTGGAAAAGTCTAAAATAGACATTACTGTTAGGCAGGCATTTAATTTTGGCTTTGGTATAAACGATTTAATCAATATGGTTGGACTACCCATGGCGGAAGGCAAGGGGGTGGTTTCCAAACTCTTGGAAAATAACGATATTACTATCAGCGGTCAGAATATTTATACACCTGATATTACCAGAATTCTTAAATCCAACGATTATTACAAAAAAATGGAACGGCGCCGAAATACTCTGGAATCCAACCGCTAAGGGGCATTGCCTCCCCAGTTTTCCCCCTATCTATCCCATAACGCCCTTACGGGCCGATGCAATGTCTTTCAGGCCGCTGCCAGTAAGCAGAACAGCATAAACAGCCTTGGAAGAGAGTTTTTCGCGCAGCTTGAAGAAGCCTGCAGCAGCGGCGGCCCCGGCTGGTTCGGTAAAGAGGCCACAGCTGCGGGCCAAAGTATGCTGGGCGCGGAGAATCTCCTTGTCGCTTACGGTAACAGCTTCGCCCTTATGCTCCCGCAGTTTTTTCAGGGCGAAATAGCCTCCCTTCGGCACATCTACCGATATGGAGTCGGCTATGGTGGAGGCTGGTACTGGCGGCTGAAATTCGCCATGGCTCAGGGCACGGCTAATGGCGGAAGAGCCCTCCGCCTGAACAGCAATAACAGTCGGTATGCGTTCAATTAAACCCTGACGGTGGAGGTCATCTAAACCTTTATACACGCCGCTGATAATAACACCATCCCCCACAGAGACAAACAGGAAGTCCGGCAGTTTTTTGCCGAGCTGCCGGTAAATTTCCAGCGACACCGTTTTTTTACCCTCAATGGTAAGCGGGTTATGGGCGGTGTTGCGGGATAGCCCGCCGTGAGTGCTAACGTATTCCATGGACTGCTTATAGGCCTCGTCGTAGTTTCCCTTCACACGGATAAGCTGCGCCCCGTACTGAAGCGACTGAACCAGCTTGGCCTCGGGTGCCGATTCCGGGAGATAAAGGCGCACATTGAGCCCCGCGGCCGCGCCAACTCCAGCCATGGAGGAACCCGCATTGCCGGTAGAGGCCACCACAATATCGCGGATACCGTGTTTGCGGGCAAAGGCCGCCACAAGGAAGCTGGCCCGGTCCTTAAATGATCCCGTGGGGTTGCTGCCGTCGTCCTTCAGGTAGAGCTCGGGGAAGCCCGTTTCCTTGCGGAGGTTCTCTGGCTTCCACAACGGTGTATGGCCTACCGGAATGGGGGGAAAGTATTCCGGCTCCACCGGCAAGAAGTGAAAGATATCCCAGTCGGCGGGGAGCCTGCCGTCGTACTCCACTTCAAGAAGCCCCCGCAGCGGTTCATCCGCCCGCTGAAGGGCTGAACAGGAAGCGCAGAGCATGCGCTCCGGCTCAATTTTGTAAACGGCACCGCATTCAATGCAGCGATAGACAGCTTTCATATCTGTTTTCATACCGGTATCTTAAGCTGTTTAAGGGATAGGGACAAGGGGGAAGGCTGGAGGGGGATAATTCTTATAAATCCGCAGATTACGCCTGTCTGCGTGCAACGCACAGGCAGGCAGATTTCCACAGATGGGGGGGGATGGGTAGGATTGTCCACCTGCCTGCGCCGAAGCTTCGGCAGGCAGGCGAAAGGCACGAAAAAATATGGAGTCTCAAAATTTTCCCAACCTCCAGTCTTTTCAGGCTGGAGGGGGAG
>MUIB01000168.1 GCA_002084135.1 Spirochaeta sp. LUC14_002_19_P3
GTCTTGTTTGTACATTAACCATATTACAAACAAAACCCCGGATGAAATCAGACGGGAATACCTAAGCACCTTAAAAAATAGAGAGCTGGAGGAGGCTTATATGACTACAGCAGACATGTTGATAAATCAGGGTATGCAGCAAGGAATACTAGAAGGAAAGCGAGAAGGAATGCGGGAAGGAATGCGGGAAGGAATGCGGGAAGGAACGCTAAAAGGAATGCGGGAAGGAATATATCAAACCGTGAAGGGGTTTAAATCTGCGGGCGTTTCAATAGATTTAATTGTGAAGGCCACAGGCTTATCCGAGGAAGAAATTAAACAAATATAGGGGAGCGAGTGTAAAGTGTAGAGTTTTGAGTTAATTTTCCCCTAAACAGGTTTTTTAGAGGTGCCCAATCCATCAGAAGCCAGTTATACGGTTTCATAATCCCTGCGGGATTATGAAAAATTCTCTGAAAAACAAGTCTTGCCCCTTTTCATTCCTGCTCGTTTGAATTATAGTACCCGACATGAATACAACATATTTTCGCCGCTTAGTCGGCGCAAGTGCGTTCTTGTTTATTACCGTATCGGCGGTATTCGCCCGCCCCCAGACCGAAGCGGATTTGAAGCCAAGAGTAAAAATCCCGTCCGAGGTCATTTTAAACGATCCAACCGTGTATACAGGCACTCTGGACAATGGGCTTACCTATTATGTTAAGGCCAATGATACGCCGGCAAACATGGCGGAGCTACGGCTGGCGGTAAAGGTTGGTTCCATTGTGGAGGACGATGACCAGCTTGGGCTGGCGCATTTACTGGAACACATGCTTTTTAACGGCACGGAAAAGTATCCCGGCAACGAGCTCATAGAGATTTTGGAGTCGTTCGGAATGGAATTCGGGCCGGATATCAATGCCTATACAACTTTTGATGAAACCGTTTACCGGCTAATGGTGAGTACGGAAGATGAGGAACAGTTTGCTTCCGGGCTGGATATTTTGCGGGAATGGGCTTTTCATGCGGTTATCGATGAAGAGGAATATGAAAAGGAAAAGGGCGTTGTTTACGAGGAATGGCGGCTTGGGCTTGGCGCGTTTTCACGGATGCTGGATGAGATGTATCCCGTGCTGTTCAAGGATTCCCGCTATGCGGATCGGCTGCCTATCGGTGATATGGAGGTGGTTCTCAATGTGCCGGTATCGGCTATAAGACGGTATTACAGGGATTGGTATAGGCCGGACCTCATGGCGGTTATCGCGGTAGGAGACTTCGACCCCCAGGAGGTTATCGGGCAGATTGAGGCTCTCTTCGGGGATCAGCAAAACCCGGATTCTCCCAGGCCGCGGCAGGAGTATTCCATTCCCCGGCACGATGACACATTGGTGAAGGTTATTTTTGACAAGGAAGCCGTTCACTCGGAGGTAACAGCCTACATTAAGCACGACACCCGCCCTCTGCGCTATAAAGAGGATTACAAACAGCTTATTGCCAGGGAACTTTTTCACGATATGCTCGCACAGCGGCTGAATGAGTTGGAGGCGGACAAAGATGCCCCGTTCAAAAACTCTGAAAACTTTTCCATAACCTACAATTCTGATATATCCTATATCGGCCTCTCTGCCTCAGTGGAGGAAGGCAAGCAGCTGAAGGGGCTCAATGCCCTGTTCACCGAGGTTCAGCGGATTAAGCAGCATGGTTTTCTGCCGACGGAACTGGAACGGGCAAAGGTGAATCAACGGAATAATGTTTATACCGCCTGGAAGCAGCGGAACGATCGGGAATCGGACGTTTATGTTAGCCAGTATCTGGATGCGTTTTTAACTGGTGAGCCCTATCCATCCCTCGATTGGGAATGGCCGGTTATTCAGGAATATCTTCCACTGATTACTTTGGAAGACGTTATGGCCGATATTGATATACTCGCGGACAGCAGGAACAGGGTGGTAATATTCACCGGCCCGGAGGGTCCCGTGCTTACCGGCATTCAGGAAGAGGATATTCTTCAGGTTCTCCGTGATACGGAAAACATAACCCTTGCGGCGTGGGAAGACAAGGTGCTTGCCGAACCTCTGGTACAGAATGTCCCCCAGCCCGGCAGTATTGTCGAACGCCGTAGCATTCCCGGCACTGGCATAACGGATATTATTCTCTCTAACGGTGCCCGGGTGCTCTACAAGGTAACCGACTTCAAGAGCGAAGAAGTTATGTTTCTGGCCGTGAGTCCTGGAGGAGACTCCAAAGTGGAAGATGAGCGCCTAATTTCTTCCATGCTAGCCACCTACTACATGCAGGAAGCCGGTATTGGCAATTTTTCCCAAACCGATCTGAACAAGGTTCTAACCGGTGTGAATGTGTTCGTTGAGACTTTTATTGATACCAATTTTGAGGGACTGCAAGGCAATGTAACCACGGAAGACCTGGAATATCTTTTCCAGCTCATCTATCTTAGCCACACCGCCCCCCGCCATGATGACACGGCTTGGGAGCTTGTCTATAACAATATAAGCGACTTTGTGAAGAACCGGGAAAATTCCCCCAAGGTACTTTTCAGTGATAAACTTCAAAAAACCCTCTTTAACGATCATTTTCGCAGCCAGCCCTTAACCATGGAACGGCTGGAGGGAGCCGATTCCGAAGAGGCATACAACATATACAAGGAACGCTTTAAGGAAGGCGGCGATTTTACCTATATTTTTGTGGGAGATATTAACCCCGAACAGCTGGAAAGGTATGCCGAAAAATGGCTGGCTTCCCTGCCTGCCCCGTCCGCCCCGGAAATCTGGGAAGACAGCAACCTGCGCTATTTTGAGGGCAGCCCTTCTGTTGCCGTTGAAGCCGGCACCGAGCCGCTGAGCATTGTGTATCAAATTTGGACGGGTGAATGGGACGGCAGCTATGCCGAAAACTACCGCATGAAATCCCTGGCCGCAGCCTTGAACATTAAACTGAATGAAGTAATCCGCGAGGAATACAGTGGCACCTATTCCATTGGAGTGCAGAGCTATACCCATTACATACCCGTAAACGAGTACCGGTTTGATATATCGTATTCCTGCGATCCTAATCGTGTAGAGGAATTATCTGCCCGGGTGAAGGAAATTATCGCCGAATGGAGCAGCACAGCACCCGAAGAAAAATATGCCGCCGACATAATGGCAGCCCAGCGGCGCAACTATGAACAGTCTCTTGAACAGAATGACTGGTGGCTTCAGCAGATTTCTGATGCTATTACCATTGGCATCCCGGCCGAAGAGCTTATTGCACAAAAAAATCTCTTCGATACACTGAATCCTCAAACCCTGCAAGAAACCGCCAAGCGCTATTTTAACGATGACCGCTATCTCCAGGCCGTGCTCTATCCGGCGGCCCAAACAGACATGGATGAACCGGAGAGCGAAGCCATGGAAGAAGGAGAAGAAGGGGAAGAAATTCAGGAATAAAAGGAGCCATTATGATAGTAAGTTGCGGAGAAGCATTGATAGACTTTGTCCCGAAAAAAACCGGCCCGCTCGGCTACACCCCCTGTCCGGGCGGTTCCCCATTTAATCTGGCCATCGCGGTTGCCCGGCTTGGTACCCCCGCCGGATTCATCAGTAAAATCTCCACGGACTTGTTTGGCGACATGCTCTTTAATCGCCTTGCTTCCGAAGGCGTAGACACACGGTTTACCCTTCGTTCGGACAGGCCAAGCACCCTTGCATTCGTAAAAATCGAAGCCGGGCAGGAACCCCGCTACGCCTTCTACACGGAAAACACCGCCGACAGAAGTTTAAGCGTTAGCGACATTTCCTCCCCCCTTCCCAACGAGGTGAAGTGTCTCGAATTCGGCTCCATTTCCCTGCTGCTCAACCCTCAGGGCGACACAATAAAATCCCTTATCCGCCGGGAATCCGGCAAGCGGGTTATTTCCTTCGATCCCAATGTCCGCCCAATGCTAATTCCCGACAAGGCCGCCTACACCCGGGAGATGGAGCAGCTTGCCGCCCTGGCCGACATTATAAAAGTAAGCGGCGCTGATTTGGAATGGATGTACCCGCAGCGCCCCGTGGTAAAAAGTGCCGAAGACTGGCTCGCACGGGGAGCGAAAGCCGTGGTTGTTACCCGCGGCAAAGACGGTGCCATGCTTCTCGCTTCCGATTTTCGGGTGGAGGTACCGGAATACTTCGTAACGGTAAAGGACACCATCGGCGCAGGCGACACCTTTCATGCCGCCTTTCTGTCCCGGCTTTTTCAAAATGATCTTCTCACGCCCGAGGCCTTAGCGCATCTGCAAAAGGATGCCGCCCAGGATGCCGTAAGCTATGCCGTAAAGGCCTCCAGCCTCAACTGTGCCCGTCAGGGAGCCGATCCGCCTACAGCTGAGGAAATGGCCGCCGCGAAATAACAGTGCAGCATCCATGCCGAAACCTTGAGATGTTCAATTGTGCTACGGTGTTTATACATCCCTGGTAGACAATTCAGGAGATAACCATGAATATTCAATCCCGCATTGAGACAATCCGCGGTTATATGGCGGAAGCCGGAGTGCGCGGCTATATTATTACCGGCTTCGATCCACACGGCAGTGAAATTCCGCCAGCACACTGGCACACCCGGGAGTGGATAAGCGGATTTACCGGCAGCGCCGGTTTGGTGCTAATAACAGCGGATGCGGCGGGTTTATGGACAGATTTTCGCTACTGGATACAGGCCGAAGAGGAATTAAAATCTTCCGGTATTGCCTTGTTTCGTGATGGTATGCCCGGGGTTCCCGAACCGCTGGACTGGCTGGTTTCCCGGCTCTCTCCCGGAGATACCATTGCCTTTGACGGTTGTACTGTAAGCTCTCAGATGGCATACGAGTGGCTACTAACACTGATGAATGGGGATCTTCGCTTCAATGCTTCGCTGGATTTTATTGCGAATTCCTGGCTCTCCAGGCCGCCCATGCCCGCTGAACGTGTTTTTGAACTGAGTAAAGATGTGAGCGGAGAATCCCGCGAATCGCGTCTTGCACGCGTACGGGAAAAACTCCGGGAGCTGCGCTGCGATACATGGATTGCCTCAGCGCTGGATTTAATTGCCTGGACGCTGAACATACGTGGCAGCGATATACCAGATGTTCCCGCCGCAGTCGGCTACCTTATCGTTCAAACCGATTCCATCCGCTGGTTTACCAATATTGCCCGTCTGCCAGATTCATTGAGAAAAACACTGGAAAGGGATGGTATCACTATCCTCCCTTATGAGAATTTTGAAACACGCTCTCTGCCGCCTGAAAGCCGCATTTTTATAGACCCCAGATTGCTGAATTATGCCATTACAGCCAATCTACCGTCCGGTATAAAGCAGCGTATTGGGAGAGATCCGGTCTATTTGATGAAATCAAGGAAGAATGAAACAGAAATTGCCCATATTCGCAGGGCCATGGAAAAAGACGGCGCAGCCCTGGTGCGGTTTTATACACGGCTGGCCCGCATACTGGAAGACGGTGAAAAAATCGGTGAAATGGAAGCGGCTGAACGTTTGCGGGAATGCCGCCAGTCCCTGCCGGGCTTCCTTGGCGATAGCTTCACCGCTATTGCCGCCGTTGGGGGAAATGGAGCTGTATGCCATTACCATGCCAAACCGGAAAGCCAGGGAATTATCACGGCCGGAGAGGGGCTGTTTCTTCTTGATAGCGGTGCCCAATGGGAGGATGGCACAACGGACATTACCCGAACCACCCCATGCCGTAAACCGACAGCCGAAGAAATACGCGACTACACCAGAGTACTCAAAGCTCATATTACTGTTTCCCGCATGCGTTTTCCGGCCGGTAGCCGCGGTTATCAGATAGATGCCATTGCCAGAGCGGATATGTGGCATTATGGTATTGACTACGGACATGGAACCGGGCATGGTGTCGGCTACCGGCTTGGAGTGCATGAAGGTCCGCAGGTACTCAATTCCAGGCCTGTCGATGTTGTTTTGGAACCGGGGATGATAGTTTCCAATGAGCCGGGCCTCTACCGGGAAAATTGTTACGGCATACGCATAGAAAATCTTGTGGTTTGCCGTGAAGCCGAAACAACGGAATTCGGACAATTTCTCTGCTTTGAAACCTTAAGCCTGGCCCCCTACTGTAGAGCTTTAATTGATGTCAATTTGCTGAGCAAAGAAGAAATTCACTGGATTAACGACTACCATGCCCAGGTATGGAAGCGTCTGTACCCTCTGCTAACGGAGGAAGAGGCCGACTGGCTACATAAAGAAACCCAGACCCTGGAGGTTTGTGCGGTCTGAAAAGGAAAACGCTCCATAAAAATTCAGTTCTGTCATTTTCTCCTGTATTTTTTGGCTAATTCAAGAAGATTTTCATAATTATTCAACGGAGGATTCTCTATAACGCATTCCAGTAAATATCTTTGCAGCATTCCAATTTCAGAGGAAGGACGCATATCCAGTTCTTCCATAATCTGCCTGCCGTTTATTTTCAGTTCTTTGATAGTTAAAGGGTCGCCGTGCCGGAGAATTTCGGCAATTCTTTTGGCAAGCTCATCAATATGCTCTGTTTTCAGGGGGCAGTTTGCGCCGTAAGTGCTTATATCCGCTTTGCGCAGGGTTAAAAGATCGTCCAAAATATTTTTTCCGGCTCTGATAATGAAACGCCGTACATCGGCATCGCTCCATTCGGAGCAGCCGTGGATACCGTGATGAATTATCAGCCGGGTAATTTTTTCCGTATCCGCTTTTGAGGCTTTGAGATGCAAAAGCTGCTGCGCGGCAATGTCCGCACTGCATGCTTCGCAAGATATTTTTTCGTTTGAGTCCGATTTTTTGCCAATGTCGTGAAACAGGGCCGCGGCGCGAAGGGTGTAATCGGCGGAGGGAACAGCATCGCATACGGCAAGGCCGTGCTCGTACATGTTCTCCCGCTCCCGGTTGTTGAGTGCTTCATCGGCACAACGATCCAGCGGAGGAATTAACTCGCGCAGCAGGCCTGTCTGCCGGAATAGCCGGAAAGCAATGGAAGGCTGCGGTGCGGTAAGTATTTTCTTTAGCTCGTCCCATATCCGCTCAACGGAAAGATTTTCCAGTCCTGAAGGATTTATCGCTTTGAGGGTATCGGTATCAATGGTGAACCCCAGTTGGGCGGCAAAGCGGCAGGCGCGGATTTTTCGCAGAGCGTCTTCATTGAAACGTGCCGCCGGGCTGCCAATGGCGCGAATTATTCGCCGGTTCAAGTCGGATTTTCCGTCGTGAGGATCGAATAATCCGCCATTTACCAGGTTCCAGGCCATGGCGTTAATGGTAAAGTCCCGCCGGGCTAAATCTTCGCGTATATCACGGGCATAAGTAACCTGATCGGGGCGGCGGCCATCGCTGTAGCTGCCATCGCAGCGGAAGGTGGTGGTTTCAAATTGATGCTTGCCGAGGAGTATGGTAACGGTGCCGTGCTTCACTCCGGTAGGAATGGTGCGGTGAAAGAGTCGCATCACTTCCCGGGGCTTGGCATCTGTCGCCAGATCGAAGTCGTCCGTGGGTCTGCCGGAGAGTCCGTCCCGAAGCGCCCCGCCCACCAGCCAGCATTGATACCCGGCTTTGGAAAATATCCGCGCCGCGGTTAGCAGTTCTTTCGGCAGGGGGAGGGAATCCATAATAATGAATTTAAATTATATGCGTCCTGTGGTCAAGTGGGG
>MUIB01000094.1 GCA_002084135.1 Spirochaeta sp. LUC14_002_19_P3
AGTGAAAAATGAAACGTGATAAGCTACGTGAGCATTTTGACAACTTAAGAGCGGCGGAAAAGTTCGAGTCAAGAACTAAATGGCTTTTTTAGAGGTGCCCTTCATCAAAATCTATGTATTCAGACATTATTCTCATGAGTTTCTCAAACAAATTTCAAAAATATTATAAAATAGCCCTGCCCCCCTTTGACTCTATATCCCCAACCATGTCATAATATCTTATCATAAAAACAGGCCGAATGGTTTTCGGTCAAAAGGAGTTTTTACAATGAGGAAAGCATTAACAATGCTGATTATCGCGGTATGTACCGCGGTACTGGTTTTTTCAGGGTGCAAAGGCAAAGAAGGCCCTGCTCTGAAAATGATGCACAACAAGGTGGAAATCGACACCATGCTCAAGGCTTACGCCGCGGACTGGGGCACCGAAAATGGAGTTGGAGTAACAATTATTTCAACTGGCGGCAGTTCCGATGTGTCTCTGGGGCAACAGCTCACCGCCGATTACGCCGCGGGCGAGATGCCGGACATTTTCGTTATCGATGGGCCGGAAGCCTACAAGGAATGGCAGTCCATCATCCTCGATCTGTCGAATGAGCCATGGGTAGCAAACACCTCGGTGGCCTTTACAGTGGATGGCAAAGTTTACGGCTTCCCGGTTGCGGTTGAAGGCTGGGGCATGGCCTACAACGCCGATGTTCTCGCCGCCGCCGACGTAGATCCTGCAGGCCTTAATAATTACGCAGCCTACATGGAAGCCTTCGAGAAAATCGATGCCATGAAGGATGAACTTGGCCTGGACAGCGTGGTATCCATGGCCGCCAGCATCGGCATGGGCTGGGTTACCGCCCACCACAACTTTAACTCGCTGCTGTCCAACGGACTGCCTTACGGCGACAAGTCAGTCGCGGAAGCTCTCCTGGCGGGCAATATCGATGAGCAGCGCCTTAGCGAGTACGCCGACTGGGTTGAACTCCTGTTCATGTATGCCGATCCGGCTGTACTCACCACCGGCGACTACGATGCCCAAGTCGGTGCTTTCGCCAACGGCAAGGCCGCCTTCCTCCATCAGGGTAACTGGACCGATCCCAACATGGCCCAGGCCAATGTCGCGTTCAAAATGGCCTTTGCCCCCCACGGCTCCATGCAAGCCGTTACCGACGGCATCTTCGTTGCCGCCCCTTCCTTCTATGTTATCAACAGCGAATCCAAAAATGTTGAAGCAGCGAAGAAGTTTCTCGCCGACATGGTTGCCACCGAACGGGGAAACAAGTACATGGTTGAAGAAGCTGGCATGATTCCCGCCTTCTCCAACGTTCAGCTCAGCCCTGCAGGCCAGCTTTCTACGTCCGTTCAGTCTTGGTCCAGCATGGGCAAAGTCTATTCGTGGAACCAGTATTTGTTTACCGGCGAGTTCCGCGATAATGTTCTGGCACCCATCTACAATCAGTTTGCCCAGAAGCAGATTGACAAAGCCCAGTTCATTGAATTGATGACCCAGGCATTCATGAATCTTTAATTCACAGGTTCCCCGGAGCAATTCGGGGAACCTTTTTTATGGAGATGCGTCAGGCATTCTGATGTCGAGGATTTTGGGCGTTGCCTGCCTTCGGCAGGCCGGGCTTTTCGGGGTTTTAGTCCGAAGCTGTAAAGAGGCAAAGCCTTTGGCTTCACCTCTTTACAGCTTCGGACCGGCTTGCGCCGCCCCTTCAATCCCTAACGCGGCCCCGCCCTAACGCGGCAATTCTGATGCAAACCGTTTTCAAGGGCTCAATAGCCAAATTTATTACCGCTATTGAGCATCTTGGAATCCCGGAGAATCCCGGAAGGAGATTTCAAGAGGATCAGTATGAATAGAAAGCACGATTTGGTATTCTGGCTATTTCTAACGCCAGTTTTAATCGCCTTTATCATGGTGATTATCATTCCGTTCGGGATAGGAATCTTCTATTCCTTCACCAACTGGTCCGCAACGGCGCGGGCAGGCCAGGGCATATCCATGCTTGGCTTCACAAACTTCGCTAACAGCCTGAAAGATCCCTCCTTTGCATGGTCCTTTATAATGACAACCGTATTTACCATTATCAATATAGCCCTGGTAAATGCGGCAGCCCTGGCACTTGCATTGGCGGTTACCAGCAAGCTGAAGCTACGCAACATCTACCGCACCAGCTTTTTTGTTCCCAATCTTATCGGCGGCATTATTCTCGGCTTTATATGGCAGTTTATCTTCAACCGCGGAATTCCGGCGATAGGAGGATTCATTCCCCTGTTCGCCAACTGGGCAAACCCGGAGAACTTAATGCTCGGACGGGTAAGCACAGCCCTCTTTGCCCTGTCCATCGTCAATACATGGCAGTACGCCGGCTACATCATGATGATCTACATTGCCGCCATTGAAGGCGTGCCGCAGGAGCTTTACGAGGCGGCCACCATCGACGGGGCCAACTTCCATCAGCGCTTTCGCGCCATTGTCGTGCCGATGATAGCCCAGGCCTTTACCATTACCATCTTTTTAACTCTTGTGAATTCGTTCAAGCAGTTCGATGTCAACGTATCGCTCACATCGGGCGGCCCCTCCACCATATTCGCGGGCAAGGCCGTTCGCGGCACCGAGCTCTTGGCCATGAACATTTTCAGCACCGCCTTTGTTGGGCTAAAACTGGCCGAAGCACAGGCCCGCGCCCTAATATTCTTTTTGGTGCTGGTTGTTTTCACCACAATTCAGGTAAAGGTGAACAAGCGTAAGGAGATTGAGCTATGAAAACACGGCTACAAGGCAAAACCAGTCTCAGAGTACTGGAAATTGTTATGTTTATCGTTTTCATTATTTATTTTTATCCCTTTTTTCTGGTACTTATCAATGCCTCCAAAGCTCCGTTCATGGTTACCAGCGAGCCGCTCAAACTGCCCTCCGACTGGAGCCTGCTGTTTAAAAACATCGCGTCCATCTGGACAAACCCGAACATTCGCTATCCCAGCTCCTTTCTTACTTCCATTATTATAACAACAGCCTCTCTTTTTACCCTGAACATTCTCTCTTCCCAGGCTGCGTGGGTACTGGTAAGAACCAAAACCAAATTTTCCGGACTCATTTTCCTAACCTTTGTGGCAGCCATGGTTATTCCCTTTCAAATCGTTATGCTGCCGCTGGTAAGCTGGTTTCGCACTATTCACAATGTTTTTGGCCTGAAACTTCTGCGGACTTACGGCGGTGTCATCTTTGCCTATCTGGGCTTTGGCATGAGCTTGTCGATTTTTTTGTTTCACGGCTTCATCAAAGGCATACCCCTGGCTCTGGAAGAGGCGGCCACCATAGACGGCTGCGGGAAAATTCGCACCTTTTACCTCATCATTACCCCGCTGTTGCGCCCCATTCACGCCACAGTGGCCATCCTGAACGGTATATGGATATGGAACGACTACCTGCTCCCCCTAATTCTGCTTGGCAAGGGGGCGGGCATTCAAACCTTCCCGTTGGCGGTGGTAAACTTTGCAGGAGCCTTCGTGAAACAGTGGGATTTGATTATGGCGGCTATACTAATGGCCATCGTGCCAATTGTTATCTTTTTCCTGGCTCTCCAGCGCTTTATTGTTAAGGGCATGGTGGCCGGGTCTATAAAATAGCATGGCTTGCTTTATTCATGAAAGCTCCTATGCCGATGAACCGGTCAGTATCGGCGAAGGCACGAAAATTTGGCATTTTTCTCATGTTATGCCCCATGCCCGAATTGGGGAAAACTGCAACATTGGTCAGAATGTCTTTATTGGCTCCCATGTACGGATTGGGAATTATGTGAAGATACAGAACAATGTCTCGGTTTACGAAGGCGTTGAATTGGAAAACTATGTTTTCTGCGGGCCGTCCATGGTGTTTACGAATGTAAAGAATCCGCGCTGCAAATACCCTCAGGCCGAATCCCGTTTCTACATAAAAACTCTTGTAAGGGAGGGTGCTTCTCTGGGAGCAAACTGCACAATAGTTTGCGGTATTACCATAGGGCGCTTTGCCTTTATCGGAGCCGGTACCGTGGTAACACGGAATGTGCCGGATTACGCGCTAATGGCGGGAAACCCTGCCCGCCAAATTGGCTGGATGTCGGAAGCTGGAGAGCGTCTGGATTTTTCCGGCTCCAGCAAGGCTTACTGCGAAAAAAGCGGCAAATGGTACCTGCTGAACAATAATGAAGTTCGGGAATTCAGCGGGAATTAACAGGCACAAAAAACAGCACTCAATCCCGCATAGAAAACTATTGTGGAATTATCAAATTCGTTCTCTTTGGATAAACCCCTAAAGGCAAACCGCAGAGTATCTGAAATTAACACGGAGCTCCCCAGTTCTTCGCAAAGCGCGTTATTCAGAGAAAAGTTACCTCCAAAAGCGCAACTGTCGCCACCCTGCCGTTCACCAGCGTCTGCCCCAGCAGAGTTCCAAAATAGGCATCATACTCCACCACTTTGGCTATCATGCCCATCGTATCGCCCGGTCTCACCTCTTCCCGGAAATAAGCGCCGCCAATACTGGATGCCCTTATATTCGGCGCAGCCGCATCCGCACGTATTTCGCTGGTATTGTTCCTTACAAAGTGTACAAGGCATAGGCCAAGCTGCCCTACAGCCTCAATCTGCATGGAACCGGGGTAAACCGGATATTCAGGAAAATGCCCTCCAAACAGCGGAAGCTCAGGAGAAATAAAGTACTCGCCTGCAATAACCTTTTCAGCCGTATCCACTCCGGTAAGACAATCAATAAACAGAAATGGTTCTCGATGCGGTATAATTCGGCTTATATCCCGGTGCCCATAATTCAGCTGCACCGGCAGTTCTGATACGGAGCAAAGCGGCTTGCGGCGATGAGATTTCAGTAAGTTCTCTTTATCCATAGGGTACCTCTAAAAAACAGCTTTAGGAAATTGACGAAGAAATTTTTTGTCGGGCGGCAAAAGCTTAAGCCAGCCTAAGCTACGTGAGCATTTTGACAACTTAAGAGCGGCGGAAAAGTTCAAGTCAAGAACTAAATGGGTTTTTTAGAGGTGCCCCATAATTTTCCTACATCCTCAATATTGAATAGAGAGCATTGAAGTCGCTATGCTCTCGCATTTGCCTTCTTTAGCCGAACTACTCTTTTCCCTTAACAATAACATCTTCAATAATATTGAGCGTTTCATCCATTTCAGCTTGGGTAAGCTGGGAGGAAACCGATATTCGGAAGCGTCGGGCATGGGCAGGTACAGCGGGGAAGTCAACTGGCTGAAGAAAAAGCCCCCGTGTCTGCATGGCGGCCGCGAAGCGCATGAGCTTGGCTCCGTCAGCACCGATAATAATAGGGATAACCTGAGACTCACTCTCACCCATATCCAGTCCAAGCCGGTTCAAACCATTTTTAAGATAGGTAACATTTTTCCAGAGCTTATCCCGCAGCGAAGAATCGCGGGTGGCAATTTCCAGAGCCTTCAGCAGGCCTCCGCTTACGGCGGGCGAGGGGGCACAGGAAAAGTTCCACGGCGAAGCATAGCCCTTCAAATAGCGGATTATAGGTTTCGATCCGCAAACGAATCCACCAACACCGCCAAAGGACTTGCTCAGAGTGCCAAAGGAAATCCCAACCCGATCTTCCACACCGAAATGCTCCGCCACTCCCCGGCCATTTGCGCCAAACATTAAGGTGGAATGGGCCTCATCAACATAGGAACCAGCCCCATACTCATCACAAAGGTCCAGTATCTCCGGAAGCCTGGGAAGATCCCCATCCATGGAATAAACACCCTCAACAGCAACCAGCGTTCGCTTGCCTTTGGTTTTTTCCAGCATCATTTGCAGGCTGTCCATGCTGTTATGATCGAAGAAAAGCATCTTCGCGCCGGATAGGGTGCCGCCGTCAATAATGCTCTTGTGAATCTTTTCATCCACAACCATGTAATCGCCCTTGCGGAGCAGCCCTTGAATCGTGCCAACATTAGCCCCCAAACCGCTTGAAAACAGCAGGCAGTCTTCCTTCTTCTTGAATTCCGCCAGCTTTTGGGCAAGTTCAACATGAATATCCAGAGTGCCCGACAGCAACGGCGCCCCGGAGGAACCCAAGCCATACTTATCAAGAGCATCCTTGGCCGCCTGAATCACCTCAGGATGAGTAGACAGCCCCAGATAATTGTAGGATGTAAGATTGATAATGCGCCGTTCTTTCCCATCAAGATTACTGCGAATGCGAGTGGAGACACGGGGAGCTTCAAGAAGCTCCTGTTCATAAAAACTAAAACCCCGCTGAACCGCCGGATGCCCCATCCATTCCTCAAAATCCGAAGGAGGGTTCAGCACACTGGGGCTGTCATTAAAGAAAAAATCCGCCAGACTGAAATTCAGTATATTATCGGACATGTATGTTCCTTTTAAGCACCGCACATGCAAACCGCGGTGAAAATATTTAAATCAGGAACCCATATATTCCATAAATTTGTCTGCCAGAGAATCAATGTTGTGAATTTCGGCCAATTCTGCTCTGGGCACCTTGATATTCAATTCCCGCATGGAGCAGGAAACCACTTCAATCATGTCCAGACTGTTTGCACCGTAATCCTTCATTGACTTCTGGGGATCAATGTCGTCGATACTGACATCATCAAGGTTTTCCTCAATGATTCTCTTAATCACTTCGATAACTTCAGTTTTCGTCATAATTCATTCTCCTATTTATAAACCTGCCTTACATAAGCAGGCTTAATTCAGCTTTCCCGGGCACTAGCCCCGGATCGCTGTGTTATATAATCCATCATCGCGTTATCCTGAAATGGCAATCCAAGATCCGCATTGATTATCTGGCCGTTCATCGCGTTCATCAAGCCGCTACAGACAGCTAGTATTACTTTACCGCAATCGGCGGGTGTTAGCATAGAGTCTTCCCCCACTCCTTTACATTCTTTCAGCCATTTGAAGTACTCTTCCCCGAAAATAGCGGTAAAGGATGGCGTTTTTACAGTTCCAAAGCGAATAGCATTAACCCGGCAGCCCTCTCTGTAAAGATGAACCGACATATACCGGGTAAAGAATTCCAGCAGGGCCTTGGACGCCGCCACATAATCGTATCCTCTATAATAATTATCCGGGCCGTTTGAGGAAACCCCCACAATAGTAGCAGGATAGCGGCCAAAAGTCTCCTTTGCACAGCGAACATAGTCAATTAAAGGCCATACACTGTAATCGAAAGACTTATATAACGACTTTTTGCGGTAATCATTAAGAGTTTCGGCCTTCATGGCAAAGCCGACATTGGATATAAATATGTCAATTCCCGGGTATTTTTCGGCAATTTGCGCCATTACAGCGCGGGTATCTTCCTCATGGGACACATCGGCTTCCAGCAACAGAGGCACTGGAGCACCCTTTTCCTTAAAGAGGCGCCCTATCTCTTCCTCCGAGTGGGAACCCCAGCGGTAAGTTAAAACCGTATTCGCGCCAGCTGCACCGAGTTCCAGCCCGGCCGCCAAGCCAATGCCGCCGGTACCGCCCGTTATAAGCGCTGTTTTTCCGCTGAGGTCTATGCCTACCATAATTTACTCCTACTGCGCATAAGACTCATCAATTATCTTCTTCGTCTCGGGGAAATTAAAACTTATACGGTGCATGA
>MUIB01000091.1 GCA_002084135.1 Spirochaeta sp. LUC14_002_19_P3
CCTTATCCGCCGCCAGTATCACACTCCCGCCCTGCTGGGTAAGAAGAAATATTCCCATCTCTTCGGCTTTGGCAATCAGATCGGGGCTGGTGGACATGGAAGCAATTCCAACATAGAGCTTATGATTTTTATATGATGCCAGATTGTCCTTGAAATTGCGCACCTTTTTTTCAATGAGTTCCTGTATCTTTTCTGGGTGGGCCTTGTGCTTTACCTCTATGATGGCAATGGAATCGCCGTTGATAAGCAGAATGTCTATTTCCATCTCTTTATCCGTCATGCGGACACGGCGCTCTACCCTATCAAATTTGAGTGTACCGAGCACGGGATTGCTTTCGAGACTTCGATAGAAGAATTCTTCGGTTGAATCGCCAATATTTCCATTCAAACCGCCGAGTTGGAGCCCTATACTTTCCAGTTTCTTGTGAGACTGCTTCATCTCTTCGGAATTGCGCTCCACCAGTACTTCAATCCGCCTCAGTTCTTCGGAATTGCGCTCCACCAGTACTTCAGTACGCCGGATCTGTTCACTGAGTTCGGTCTGAACACGTCTTAGCTCCTGTATCTGCAGGGAGTTTTCCTGCTGCATTTCCCGAATTTCTTTGAACCCTTTAAGGATTTTTTTCATTGATTTTGCCATAATTGGAGTTTAGGGATGAATGATGGTTTCTGTCAAGAGGTGGATCGAATTTATGGTGCAGTAATAGCCCGAACACCCCCAATCAGACTTCAAAGATTCACAAAGGGCACAGCTGTAAAAATAAAGGGAATGGGGATTGGCCAATGGCTTGTCCCATCAGGGAAAAGCATTATATACTTAAGGGCAGCTCTAAAAGATGGATGTAATTCATGCACAATAAGCTATTAGCCGGTAAGCCAGTTTCACAGTGGCTGGAAGAACACAGCCTGATTCGGGACATGGCCGCTCTAAACGAAGTTCTCTGGTTCAATCCCGGAACCATGCCTTTTAACGAGGCCATCAAAAAAATTTCCCTTGGAGCAGGTGATGTAGAAAATGCCGCTGCACGGCTGGACAGGTTTAAACCGTATATAGCCAAGGCCTTCCCGGAGACACAAGCTGCCGGAGGGCTCATTGAATCTCCGCTTAAGGCACTGCCTGCCATGCAGCAGGCCATGCAGCAATTCTACGGCCAGAAACTGCCGGGTCAGCTTCTGGCAAAATGCGACAGCCACCTGCCCATCTCCGGATCGGTTAAGGCACGGGGCGGCATCTATGAAATCCTTAAACACGCCGAAACCCTGGCCTTCAAGGCCGAACGGCTTTCCATTGGCGATGATTATTCCAAGCTGGATAGCAAGAAATTTCATGATTTTTTTAGCCAGCACTCCATTGCGGTCGGCTCAACCGGAAACCTGGGTCTTTCCATTGGCATCATCAGTGCCAGGCTTGGTTTTCATGTAACAGTGCACATGTCTGCGGACGCCAAGCAATGGAAAAAGGACATGCTCCGCTCCAAAGGAGTGGAAGTGTTGGAATATTCATCCGACTACAGCATGGCAGTAAAAAAAGGAAGGGAACAGGCCGCAAAACTGCCAAACTGCCATTTTGTTGACGATGAGAATTCCTGTGACCTGTTTTTGGGCTATGCAACGGCGGCAGAAAGGCTGAAACGGCAGCTAAGCGAATGGGATATTATTGTGGATAAAGACCATCCATTGCTGGTTTACCTTCCCTGCGGAGTAGGCGGGGCACCCGGTGGCATAACCTTTGGGCTTAAACTGATTTTCAAAGACAATGTCCATTGTTTTTTTGCAGAACCCACCCATGCCCCCTGTATGCTACTTGGCCTGTATACCGGCCTGCATGATGGGGTAAGCATTGGCGATTTTGGTATTGATCCAGTTACCCAGGCCGATGGTCTGGCCGTAGGCCGCCCATCGGGATTTGTCGGCAGAAACATCCATACCATGCTTGACGGTGCCTACACCGTTAGCGATGAACATTTGTTTCAGCTTCTTGCCCTAATGGCCGATTCGCAAAAACTGTTTCTTGAGCCTTCAGCCCTGGCAGGGTTTCCCGGCATGCTGCATGTAAGCAGAAATACTGGTTACGGACAGAAGATCAATTTAAAAAATGCCGTCCATCTTGCCTGGTGTACCGGCGGCAGCATGGTTCCCCAAAACGAAATGCAGCAGTACTATGAACGGGGCAAATCCCTTATACCGAATTGATATTAAAAGGAGATAAAATATGAACAAAACAGCCTTAATAACTGGTGCCTCCAGCGGCATTGGTGCTGAACTGGCCCGCTGCCATGCGGCCAGTGGTGGCAATCTGGTTCTTACTGCAAGAAGACAGGACAGGCTGGATCGGTTAAAAGACGAACTTGAAGGCAAGTACGGCATTCAGGTAACTGTTATAGCCGGAGATTTAACCCAACCGGATACAGCCAGCAAGATTTATGCACAGGTAAAAACGAAAGGGATTGAGATTGATTACCTGATAAACAATGCCGGATTTGGTGGGCAGGGTATGTTTCATCAGAGAAAATGGGAAAGCGATCTTGCCATGATTCAGTTGAATATTGTTGCTCTGGCCGCTTTAACCCGGCTATTTCTGCCTGATTTTGTCAAACGAAATCATGGTAGAATTATGAATGTCTCATCCATTGCAAGCCTTATGCCCGGGCCATTGCAGGCCGTGTATTTTGCATCCAAGGCATTTGTTACCTCTTTTAGCAATGCCCTTTATGAGGAACTCCGTGGTACCGGTGTTACGGTAACGGCATTGCTGCCCGGTGGAACCATGACAGAATTTGCCCATACTGCTGGCCTGGAAAAGACAAAACTGTTCGCCAAGGCAGTAAGTGCTCAGAAAGTAGCCTGGAAAGGGTACAGGGGAATGCTTAAAGGCAGACTGAATATCATGGCTGGTCTCTCACCTGGCCGACGGCTTACAATGGGATTATTGCCTTTTGTTTCAAAAAAAATGGTTTTACGAGTAACCCGGCAATTACAGGAAATAGAAACATCCGCAGGATAAGGTATTGTTTGGGTACCTCTAAAAACCAGCTTTAGGAAATTGACGAAGAAATTTTTTGTCGGGCGGCAAAAGCGGAGCTAGCTTAAGCTACGTGAGTATTTTGACAACTATGAATGCAGTAAGCTGATATTTCATCCTTATACCTAAGGCCGAAAAAACCACGCAAGCGGTTGAAATTTGTCTGCTACCTTACAGCTCTTCTTTAAGGAAGCGTAAAAACCTGGCCCAGGACTGTTCATCCGCTGTTTTTTGGTAGCGGGGGGAATCAAATACGGTAAAGGCATGGGGTGCCCCGCTGTAGGTAATCATCTCATGGCTAATGCCGGATTTTTCCAGCTCACTGGCCAGATTGGCAAACTCTTCCATGGAGACAGAGGCATCGGCAGTGCCGTGAAACACAACAATTTTACCTTTGGTACGGGTAAAATCCTGTCCATCCGGTGTTGCCAGCCCGCCATGGAAGGGAACAAAGCCTTTAAGGGCAGTCCCGCTGCGGGCCAGTTCCAGCACAGCCGATCCTCCAAAGCAGTAGCCCGCTGCAACCGCGTTGGTTTCTTTTAGGCCAGCATCTTTCATGGCCTTCATAGAGGCCAGCATGATGCCGCGCATCTTGTCCCGATTCTGATACAGTTCTCCTGTAAGCCGCCGACGGTCATCCATGGAATCGGCTTTTACTCCCTTGCCAAACAGGTCGATGGCAAAAACATTGTACCCTTCCTGGCTTAGCATTTTTGCCCGGCGGATTTCATAGTCGTTCAGGCCGTCCCAGTCATGAACCAGGTACACCAAGGGATTGTTGTTCCCAACCCGAATAAAATAGCCTTCGTATTCGGTTCCCTGATATTTGTAGCTGATACGCTTTTCCTGCGGTATGGCAGCCAGGTGTAGGGCCGGGATAAGGATCAGCAAAAAGAGCATAATCTTGATTGTTTTACGCATGGTACAATCCCCCATAATGGAAGCAATGATATATATTTTGACAGAATTGTCAATGCCGCTTGCATTTCCAGAATGTGTTTTATTGAGAAAAATCAGAAAATTTCAATATATCATAAAAATATATTGCTTTTATTCATATTAAGTGTTATTATATAAGCATGGACAAGAAATACGATATCATAGTTATTGGTTCCGGTATTGGCGGCTTAACCGCAGCCGGACTCTTGGCCCGGGCGGCGGGCAAACGGGTTTTGGTGCTGGAAAAGCATTCAGAACGTGGCGGATTAACTCATGTTTTCCGGCGGGACGGTGCCAGTTGGGACGTTGGGGTGCACTATGTAGGCAATGTGCAGCCCGGTACGCTGGAGCGCCGGATATTTGACTTTATTACTGGCGGCAAGCTGAAATGGAACAAAATGCCCGATAATTTTGAGCGTTTTGTTTACCCGGGGCTGGATTTTGCAGTTCCTTCGGATCCAAAACGGTATGCAAAGCGGCTAATGGAGCTTTTTCCGGATGAAAAAGTAGCTATTCGCCGGTATTTTAAGGATTTACGGACAGCCAGCCGCTGGTACGTGCTTGGATTGCAGCAGCAGATGGTTCCATATTTTTTACCGCCGCTTAGCTGGATCTTGACCCTTTTAAGGAAATTTGGCCAAAAACTGGCCTTACAGACCACCCAGGCCTATTTGGACGGGCATTTTCAGTCCACCTCCCTAAAAAATCTTTTGGCCTCGCAATGGGGCGACTATGGGGTGCCCCCGGCAGAAAGTGCTTTTGCCCTGCATTCTCTGGTGGTATACAGTTATGCCTACGGCGGGTATTTTCCGGCCGGAGGCTCCGGCCGCATTGGGCGAACCATAGAAGCCGTAATAGAAGCCGCTGGCGGGGAAATACGGGTATGCAATGAGGTTGAGGAAATTCTGTTAAAGGGCGGCCGGGCCGTGGGGGTAAAGGTGATTGACCGCCGGGGTGCCAAGCCCAGGGAGCGTACCTACTATGCCAAAACCATTATTTCCAATGCCGGGGCAATCCTGACCTACCAAAAGCTACTGCCGCATGGTACAAAAGTTGACAAAAAAATTAAACGGCACCGGGAATTTGTCCGCAATAATCAGGGTGGCGGCTCCGGGGTTACCCTGTACATACGTTTAAAAGATTCCCCGGCCAAACTGGGGATTCAGGGCGAAAATTACTGGATCAACATGGATAACAACGGGCATAATTTGCTCGATGATGGTTCCGAACTAGCCCTGCAAGGCAAGCCCAGACTTATTTACGCCTCTTTTCCCTCGCTTAAAAGCGGGGAAGAGCATTTTCATACCGCTGAATGCATTGTTATTTTGAACTCAAAGGCCTTTGATAAGTGGCAGGGCAGCACCCTGATGAATCGGGGACGGGAATACAGTGAAGTAAAGGATAAAATTGCCAAGGGCCTGATTGACGCGGTAGATAAAACCATACCCGGCTTTGCGGATTTGGTTAGCTACTACGAGCTTTCCACCCCGCTGACGGTGGAGCATTATACCTCGCATCCTGGGGGGCGGTTTTACGGGCTTCCGGGAACCCCGGCCAAGGTTAAGGCAAACACTTCCCTGTTTAAAAGCCATACACCGGTTAGGGGGCTTTTTATATCGGGTACCGATGCATGCAGTCTGGGCGTTACGGGAGCCATGTTCGGCGGGGTAGCGGCGGCCGCTTCGGTGTTATGGCCCCAGGGCTACGGCTTTCCCCGCATTATGGCGGCGATGGCCCTGCTCCGGAACCGCCGTATTAAACCTGTTAGGCCTCAGTCCCGCCGGGAAGCCGTGGTAAAAAGTAAAACCATGCTGACCCCGCAAGTTGCTCACTTAATACTGGAGCTGGATAGGGAAATGGATTTTACCCCCGGCCAATATGTAAAACTACGGGTGGCCCCCTATGAATGGCGGGATTATTCCATTGCATCCTGTAGTGGCCGGAATTTGGGACTGTTGATGAGCAGCCGCACTGGCGGTGAGGGATCAAAATGGATAGAAAAGGTACAAAATGGTGAAAAAACCGAAATTGAGGCTCCCTTTGGTTCGTATGCTCTGGTAAAAAACAATCACCGCAGGGTATTTATTGCTACTGGCACCGGACTTGCCCCGTTTTTGTCCATGTTTGAGGCTGGTGTTGGGGAAAACAGCCAACTATTCTTTGGGTGCCGTACCAACGATGAGGATATTACCCGGCATTTTACCAACCTGCCGCCGGTAACTTCCTGTATTAGTCGGGAAAAGGCCCCGCAGGGTGGGTTCAACGGGCGGGTAACGGCGGCTATTGCTGATCTTGATTTTGATCCGGCGGAAACAGATTTTTATCTGTGCGGTTCGGCTGCCATGGTTTCTGATAGCAGGGCTATTCTGGAACGGGCTGGCGCGGTGAATATTCTGGTGGAGCCGTATTGATTTTTCTGCTTTGTAAAGGGACTGGCACCGGAAAAAATTATCCGCATCCGGTTAATATTCCCTTCCCGCAGCCGATGAACAAAAGTATTCCCGGCTGCCAGCCCAGCACTATCAGGTGAACCGGCGGCTAAAAACCCTTCAGCCGAATCCGGGGCCATAAGGGAGAGGGAAGCCGTATCTGTCATTGAAGGATAAAAATGACTTACAAGACTGAAAGTACAGATTGGCTGATTATCGGCGGTGGTATTCATGGCACTCATATTGCCATTCGGCTTATGACAGAAGCACAAGTGCCCCGGAACCAAATATGTATTCTCGATCCGGCGGAACGGCTTCTCTCCCGGTGGCTCAAAGTTACAGCCCTTACCGGTATGACCCATCTTCGATCCTCTTCCGTCCATCATCTTGATACCGAACCGCAATCGCTAAGGCTCTTTGCCCGCAAACACTTTCCACCGGAAACTCAACCCTTTTCCAAGCCCTACGATCGTCCATCCCTGAAACTGTTTAATGCCCATTCCGACTGGCTTATCAAGGAATACGATCTGGCATCCATTCATCTACAGGATAAGGCCATGGAGTTTATGGAACTTAATCAAAATGGAATTACAATCAAAACAAAGGGGAACAAAGTTATTTCTGCAGCAAAAGCCATTCTTGCCATTGGCATTGGGGATCAGCCGGAGTGGCCTGACTGGGCCAGGGCCGGGAAAAGAAAGATTCAACACTTATTTGATGCCGATTTTCAGTGGCCCCAGACCACAGAAAGCATCATCATCGTAGGAGGCGGCATTACAGCGGCCCAGGCCGCTCTGCAGATGAAAAACCGGCAGGTTCACCTTGTCTCACGCCATGGGTTCCGCCTGCACCAGTTTGACAGCGATCCCGGATGGTTTGGTCCCAAGCACCTGCCTGAGTTTCTTAATGAAAAAAACCCTGTCGTCCGGCGGCGCATAATCAGAAATGCCCGTTATAGAGGTTCTATGCCCCCCGAAGTACACCAGGCACTTGTCAAAGCCATAGATGATGGAAAAATACAGTATCATACCGCCCAGATAGAAGGAGTGGAAGAAAGCGATAATTCCATAAGCATCACAACCGTGGAAAATCAGACAATCAGCGCGGAGCATCTGGTGTTAGCAACAGGTTTTTCCCCCCGGGTTCCCGGCGGTGCCATGGTT
>MUIB01000173.1 GCA_002084135.1 Spirochaeta sp. LUC14_002_19_P3
GTTCTTTGCCATTAAATTCTATGCTCCCTTCTTTAATTTTTCCCGGCTTGTCTATGAGCCCCATAATGGAAAGGGCTGTAACACTTTTGCCCGATCCGGATTCGCCAACGATGCCGAGAACCTTGCCCTCCTGAAGAGAGAATGTAGAGCCGCGAACGGCCTGTATCTCGCCGTAATGGGTGTAGAAAGAGGTTTTAAGGTTTCTTAGTTCCAGCAGTGTTTTGCTCATGGCTCATCCTTTCCTTAGGCGCGGGTCGAGGGCATCTCTTAAGCCGTCACCAAGAAAATTAAAGGACAGCATGGTAACGGCAATGGCTATGGAGGGATAGAACATCTGATAGGGGTAGGAAAGCAGCCCGGAGAGGGCATCGCTGGCCAATGTACCCCAGGAGGCCATGGGGGCGGAGGCTCCCAGGCCAATGAAGGCGATAAAGGCTTCGGTAAAGACAGCCTGGGGTATCAGCATGGTAAGGGTAACGATGATGGGCCCGATGGCGTTGGGAATAAGATGCCGGGCAATGATTTTTCGCCTGCTTACGCCTAAGGCAATGGCCGCGAGTACAAATTCCTGCTCTTTCAAAGACAGCACCTGTCCGCGTACCAGCCGGGCCATTACCACCCAGTAAACCGATCCGAGCGCGAGGGTAAGAGTCCACAAGCCGCGGTTGCCCACCAGCACCATAATGAGGATAACGTAAATAACCAGCGGGATGGAGTTGAGAAGATCGACAAAGCGCATCATAAGGTTATCGGTGCGGCCGCCTTCGTAGGCGGCAATGCTTCCCCAAATTACCCCAATGAAAAGGTTTACCAGGGCGGCCATGAAGGCTATGGTAAGCGATATGCGGGCACCGTAGATAACCCGGATGAGCAGGCTGCGGCCTACAACATCGGTACCGAATGGATAGGTTTTATTGCGTGTTCGTTTGTGTTTTTGACTGATCTCCTCGCTGCCGTTAAACGACAGGGTGTAATCGTAATCGGCGGTTTTTCCCGGCAGCAGGTTGTAGGAAAAGTCCAGCGTAACCGTGTTGGAGCCGTCTGAATAGGTGTACACCTTGTTCAGTGCATCTTTGTTTATCTGTTTCAAACGGCTTAGCAGCTCTCCGTTTTCCGTTACCTCAATCAGCTTGTAATCCCGGGTAAGGATGAGAAAATAGTCTTCGCTTAGGCGGTATATATCGAGTTTTGGAGGAATGTTGGCGAAATCGAGGTTCTGATCGGAGTAGGATTGGCTGAAAAACAGCGGGCCGAAAATGGCCGATAGAAGAATGAATATTACTCCGCCAAGACCCAGCATGGCGAGTTTGTTCTTTTTCAGCCTGCGCCAGGCATCCTGCCAGTAGGTAAGGGATTTTCTGGCAATCTCCTGCTCTGTCCGTTCACTGCTGGACGCGAAGGTGAAGTCGTAACCGCTCATTATCGGCTTCTCCCTTCGAAGCGAATCCGCGGATCGATAAAGGCATAGAGAACATCCACTATAAATACCATGAAAACATAAAAGGACGCATAGAGAACGGTTACGCCCATAATAACCGTGTAGTCCCGGTTGGCGACTCCTTCCACAAAGTAGCGGCCAATGCCCGGAATGGCAAAAATTCGTTCGATAATGAAAGATCCGGTCATAATCGCGGCGATGGTGGGGCCGAGGTAGGTTACAACCGGAATCAGGGCGTTTTTCATGGCATGTTTGCCGATAACCGAGAGGCTGCGCAGGCCGTTTGCTCTTGCGGTGCGGATATAATCCTGACGCAGTACTTCAAGCATGGAGGAGCGGGTAAGCCGGGCGGTGAAGGAGAGGGAGTAGCCGCAGAGCGCGATAACTGGCCCAATGTAGGCGATGGGGGTTTTTAAGCCGAATGTGGGCACCCATCCCAGTATGCCAGCAAAAATGTAAACGTAGAGCGTAGCCAGTACGAATCGGGGAATGGCCACGCCCAGAGTGGCCATGAACATAACGGTGTAGTCGATGGGTCTGTTCTGCCGCAGGGCGGATATTATTCCGGTAGGAACGCCGAGAATGATAATAAGCAGTACCGCTAAAAAGCCTACTTTAGCCGTTTGAGGGAAGCCCTGAATGATAAGATCGTTCACCGATACCCCCACCCGTGAGAATGAAGGGCCTAAGTTAAAGGTAACAAGTCCCTTCATGTAATCGAAGTACTGTACAATGAGCGGGGCATCCAAATTGTACTTGGCGTTCAGCGCTTTCATTATCTCTTCGGGCACTGGCTTTTCCCGGGTAAAGGGGCCGCCGGGAATGGCACGCATCATAAAAAATGTTACCGTGGCAATAAGGAGTATTGTTAGCAGAGAGTTTAGGAAGCGCTTGAAAAAATACCTTTTCATTGGGCTTAACCTCAACGTAGACCGAATTGGAATTGCCTGGAATGAATCCGCCCCTTAAAGCCCGCCCCTGCCGCAAAAAGCAAAGCCTTTTGTGGCAGGGTAACAATTAAAGGTACCCTAAAAAATCAGCAATTCCAGCACAGCTCCTATCGTTCCATGTACGCGACGGAAAAATCGACGGTACCCAGCATGGAGCGTTTCCAGTTCTTCACTTGCGGGGAAGAAAGGTAATCGTCTGTATAGTGATACACCGGAATTACCGGCAGATCGGCCATAAGGATTTCCTGGGCGGCATAGAGCTGATCGAAGTGGTTTGCTCCTATGCTGATGTTGGCGGCTGATATCAAAGCGTCATATTTGTCGTTGTAGTAGTTGGGATCGTTATAGGCGTTGTTGGACTGGAAAATGGCCAGCAGGCCCATGGGATCCAGAAAGTCGGTAAGCCAGCCGCCGCGGGCCATGTCGTAATCGCCTTCCTTGCGGGTATCCTGAAACACGGCCCATTCCTGATTCTCCAGATCGCATACTATGCCCAGGTTGATTTTCCACATTTCCTGTACCATTTCCGCCACAAGCTGATGCCCTTCGGAGGTGTTATAAAGGAGGATGAATTTGGGAAACCCTTCTCCATTGGGATAGCCTGCTTCGGCAAGCAGGGATTTGGCTTCTTCCACCTTGCTGCTATCAGCGGGGATGCCGTAATTGCCTGCTGTTTCAGCAAAGTCTTTGCCTTGATGATCCGGGAATCCGGGCGGTACAAAGCCGCTTGCGGAGATGTTCCCCTTGGCCAGCACTTCCACAATTTTATTCCGGTCTATGGCGAGGGTAAGTGCCCGCCGAACCTTGACATCCTTCCATATATCCAAATCCAGGTTGAAATTGTAATAATAGGTTCCCAGAAGTGGAAAAACATAGAATTCCGGATCTTCGGCTATAAGACGGGGAACCTCGGCGGGCGGCACTTCGTTAATAAAGTCCAGTTCGCCGTTCTTGTAGGCTTGATAGGCGGTGGAATGATCGTCAATAAAGGCGATATTGATGGCATCGAGTTTTACATTTTCCGCATTCCAGTAGTTGGGATTTTTCACCACGGTCATACCTTCCCCGATGGTGTAGCGGCTTACCATAAAGGGGCCGTTGCCGACAAAAAGTTCGGGATTGGAGGCCCATGTACCATCCGGGCCAGCTTTAACCGCGGATTCTTTTACCGGATGGAAATGATAAAACGCCATCAGCGAAACAAAATAAGCTGTAGGATAATTTAAATTGACCTCAAGTGTGTAATCGTCCAGGGCCTTGATGCCAACGGCATCAAGGCTGCCGTTCCCTTCGGCGGCTTTTTGGGCACCGACGACATTGGTGTACTCCCAAATCCATGAATACTCCGATGCCGTGGCAGGATCCATGGCCCGCTTCCAGGAATAGATGAAGTCGTGAGCGGTGAGCTTTGAACCGTCCGACCATCGGGAATCCCGCAGATGGAAGGTGATGGTTTTATCATCGTTGGAAAAGGTCCAGCTTTCGGCGATGCCGGGGACAACTTTGCCGTTCTGCTCCCGTACCAGTCCTTCAAATATCTGGTTGCCAACATCTCCGCCGTCGCTGGCACCGTTCAGTCCGGGGTCCAGGGTTTGGGGCCCTGATGAGGACAGGTTCCAGTTCAAAACCTTGGCCGGATCCATGTCTGTTTTTCCGTTTTTGGCACAGCCAGCAGCGGCAAGACATACGATAGCGGCAAAACTGATAATTACCGCATTCCATTTCATTTTCATAGAGGGCCTCCTATAATTGGCTTATCTCAAAAAACCCATTCATGGGGCTTTCAGAGGTATCCATTTACCAATTTACAGGAAAACACGTATGTATGCAATACCTTGAATGGATTTTTTTAAATTATTTGAAAGGGGCAGAAGTTCAAAGCTGAAGGTTGGAGTCTGTAGGGGGAAACCAGAACCTGAAGTCTCCAGCTTTTTGTATCGTTGGAGCCTGGGAAGGGTTGCGGCTCTTTCCTGCTTCAGGGCACCTCTAAAAACCCATTTAGTTCTTGACTCGAACTTTTCCGCCGCTCTTAAGTTGTCAAAATGCTCACGTAGCTTATCATTTTTCACTTTTCACTTTTCACCCTTCTCAATTCTCCTTTTGCCGCCCGACAAAATATTTCTTCGTCAATTTCCTAAAGCGGTTTTTTAGAGGTACACTCAAATCTTTAAGCCCAAATGAATCATTTCAGAACTCGGCTACGATATTTAACTTGGCCCGGCCCCTCCAATAGCAGAAACCCGCCCCCAAAAATCAGTTTATAGGGCGGCCTTCCCCAACGCGGTTTCAAGGTCGGAGAGGATGTCTTCGATATCTTCGATGCCGATGGAGAGGCGGATAAGGTCGGGGGCTACTCCGGCTTCGGTTAACTCTTGTTCGCTGAGCTGGGAGTGGGTGGTAGAAGCCGGGTGAATGGCAAGGCTTTTGGCATCGCCGACATTGGCGACGTGGCTGAAGAGCCTGAGGGCTTCGATGAAGCGTGTGCCAGCCGGGCGGCCACCTTTTATGCCGAAGACCACCATGCCGCCGAAGCCTTTTTTCAGGTAGCGGGAAGCCGTGGAATGGTTTTCATTGCCTTTGGCGAGGCCGGGGTAGCGCACCCAGGAAACAGCGGGGTGTCCGGCCAGGAATTCGGCTGCTTTGAGGGCATTTTGGGAGTGCCGTTCCATGCGCAGGGCCAGGGTTTCCAGGCCCTGAAGGAATATCCATTCGTTATCGGGGCTTAAGCAGGCACCGAGATTGCGTATTTGTACCAGCCGCATCCGCAGAATGAAGGCGAGCGGGGAAAGGTCACCTAAATCATGGGCGTAGCGCAGGCCGTGATAACTCGTATCGGGTTCATTGAAGTTTGCGAATTTTGGGTTGGTCCAATCGAAGCGGCCTGCATCAATTACGATGCCGCCGATGGCGGTGCCGTGGCCGCCTATCCACTTGGTTAAGGAATGGATAACAACATCGGCACCGTAGTCGATGGGGCGCAGCAAGTAGGGGGTGGTAAAGGTGGCATCGACAATGAGCGGCAGATGGGCTTCGTCGGCGGCTTTTTTTATGGCTTCCAAATCGGGTACTCTCAGGGAGGGATTGCCGATGGTTTCGCAGTAGAAAGCGCGGGTTTTATCGCTTACGGCGGCTTTCCATGCCCCTGTATTATGAGGGTTTACAAACCTTACGCTAATGCCGAATTGGGGCAGAATGTCTTTGAACTGGGTGTAGGTGCCGCCGTAAAGTTCCGATGAGGCAATAATTTCATCCCCGGCTCGGGCAACGTTAATGATACTGTTGAATATGGCCGCGGTGCCGGAGGCATGGGCCAGAGCAGCAACGCCGCCTTCCAGGGCCGCCATCCGTGCTTCGAGTACGTCTTGTGTGGGGTTATGCAAACGGGTATAAATATGTCCCATTTCTTTAAGCGAGAACAAATTGGCGGCGTGCTCCGCGCTCTTGAAATTGTAGGCGGCACTCCGGTTCACCGGTACCGCCCGAACGGAGTTTTCCGCTCCCCATCCGCCGTGCAAGGCTGTCGTTGAAAATCCCATTAGCTTTCCTCCTCTTCAAAAAGCCAGGTACTCAAATACCGTTCTCCCGTATCGCAGGCAACGGTAACAATATTTTTGTTTTTAAAGTGATCTTTTGCGGCCAGCTTCATTGCAGCGGCAACATTGGCACCCGCCGATATGCCGATAAATAGACCCTCTTCCCGGGCCAGCCGCCGGGCTGTTTGCCCGGCTTCTTCCGCACTTACAGTGATAACTTCGTCGATAAGGCTGGTATCCATAACTTTGGGAATGAAGCCGGCACCGATGCCCTGTATCTTGTGGGAGCCTGGAGTGCCCCCGGAGAGTACGGCGGAACTGTCCGGCTCCACCGCCACAGTGTATATCTTTGGGTTCTGATTCTTTAGATAGCGGGACACCCCGGTAAAAGTGCCGCCCGTACCCACCCCGGCGACAAAAGCTGCTATATCGCCGCTGAAGTTATTATATATCTCCGGGCCGGTTGTGCCCTCATGGTAGGCCGGATTCGCCGGGTTTTCAAACTGGTTAAGCATAAGCGCTCCGGGAGTGTTTTCCAGCAGCTCACGGGCCTTGTTTATCGCTCCTGTCATGCCTTCCTGTGCGGGAGTAAGGTGGAGCTGCGCCCCAAATACCCTAAGGATGCGCCGCCGTTCCATGCTCATGGACTCCGGCATGGTAAGGGCCAGCCTGTATCCGCGCTGAGCGCATATAAAGGCCAGCGCAATGCCCGTATTGCCGCTTGTAGGTTCCACGATAAACGAATCGGGTTTCAGCCGCCCTTTGCGCTCGGCATCTTCAATCATCGCGATTCCCAGCCTGTCTTTTACGCTGCTCAGGGGATTGGCCGACTCCAGCTTCAGGTATATGGAGGCCCCTATTTCGTCCGAAACGCCGTTCACCTTAACAATGGGGGTACGGCCTATGAGTTCCGTTATGTTTTGCACAATCATACCGAAGTCCTTTAATATTGATTAAGAGTACCTCTAAAAAACCCATTGAGTTCTTGACTCGAACTTTTCCGCCGCTCTTAAGTTGTCAAAATGCTCACGTAGCTTAAGCTAGCTCCGCTTTTGCCGCCCGACAAAAAATTTCTTCGTCAATTTCCTAAAGCCGTTTTTTAGAGGTACCCTTACTTTAGTTTAAAATGCCATACCCTAAGGGCAAAACAAGCGCCTGTCTCCATGCAACGCACAGGCAGGCCACTGGAGCAGGCTCCGCCTGCTCCCCTATATTTGTTTAATTTCTTCCTCGGATAAGCCTGTGGCCTTCACAATTAAATCCATTGAAACGCCCGCAGATTTAAACCCCTTCACGGTTTGATATATTCCTTCCCGCATTCCTTCTCGCTTTCCTTTTAGCGTTCCTTCCCGCATTCCTTCTCGCTTTCCTTTTAGCGTTCCTTCTCGCATTCCTTCTCGCTTTCCTTCTAGTATTCCTTGCTGCATACCCTGATTAATCAACATGTCTGCTGTAGTCATATAAGCCTCCTCCAGCTCTCTATTTTTTAAGGTGCTTAGGTATTCCCGTCTGATTTCATCCGGGGTTTTGTTTGTAATATGGTTAATGTACAAACAAGAC
>MUIB01000093.1 GCA_002084135.1 Spirochaeta sp. LUC14_002_19_P3
AGCCGTGTTGGTAGCTATGGTGGCATGTGCTTCTCCCACCTCGACGGAAATAACGGCGACAGAGGTTCCTAAAAGGGCACAGACCGATGTGCGGGATTCCTACGTGCTGTTTAGGATTGAAGCAACCCAGGCTGTTAGCAACTATTATTTGGGAGTAAAACAGGCTGCTTTGGATGCACCTTCTGCGGCAGAGCTAACAGAGGGCGGCTTAAAGCGCAACCTCTCCACTACGGCCATTAATGTGCTGATTGCCCAGGAGCTGAATGCCAAAATGGTTGTTTTTGCCAAAATGTTTTTTGGCGATAAAACCCATCAAACCCTGGGAACGGATATGCATGGGGTATTTAAAGAGGACAATTTTCAGGCTTTGATACTTGATGATGCCGCAGTGGGCGAGGCGGCATGGGTTAGCCAGTCGGTATTGCAAGCTGGCACCGCATATAAACTTTACGGTATGTTGGAGGGAGGCTCGGTAAATGAGCTTTTGGAATTTGCTACCGATGCTACCTCCACTAAAGAAGATGCGAGACCCACTTTTGTGGACAGCACCCTGGAAAACGGGCATCTGGAGATTAGCGTTAAAACCAATGAGTTCTATATTTTCCCGATGCAGACAACAAGAGCACAGATACAGACAGGACAGACAGCAGGACTACAAAGCTTTGATTTTGAGAAGGATGATGATGATGATACATATGCTATTACTACTATACTAGTGAGTGGCAAAGAAATATATGGCAATCCGGGACCCGAATTGGACAACCATTTATACCTGTTTAAGAGCGGAGCTTCGGACGATGAAGTATTTTCCAATGCCTATATCCTGTTTGATACGTTAGATGTCGGCGAAGATGGCAAGACATTTTATAACAAGGCTAGCGACCTATACGATGACGACCTACCGGTAGTAAAAGCGAGCTATTCAACCCTTATCCCGCAGCCGTAAGGAATTTTGCTTACGCACCCGGCAAACAACAAGCTCACATTCATGGGGGCTTGTTGTGCCAGTGCGGAAGCGGTGGAAAGGAATCTGAATACTATGGACAGTGCAGGGTTTCACCTTGGTGCAAGGCATTTTTCTTGCCGCGCCAGAGGTCAATTTGAAATTTACAACGGCCATTCCATTCACCGGCTATGCCAAAATAATGCGAATGCTGACTAAACGGCGTAAATTGCCGCAATAGACACTTCTCCGACTCAAAATTTGGGTACAAGTTATCCCCCTTGCGAAAACCGGCAATACCGTTCACAATCAATGGTGCCTCCAACAAACCCGTCAGGATACCAAGGAGATTAACATGAGCCTGGTTTGGTACGATCTGGAAACATTCGGACTCCATGCCCGATACGACAGAATTGCCCAGTTTGCCGCCCTGCGTACCGACGAGAATTTAAATCTCATCGACGAACCAGTTGTACTCTACGGCAAACTCAGCCCCGATTACCTCCCCGATCCCATGGCCTGCCTCGTAAGCGGCATAAGCCCACAGGAAGCAAATGAAAAAGGCTTGAACGAAGTGGAGCTCATCCGCCGCATTGATAGCTGGTTTTCCCGTCCCGGAACCTGTGTACTCGGCTACAACAATATTGCCTTCGACGATGAATTCATTCGCAGCCTTTACTATCGGAATTTTTATGACCCCTATCGCCGTGAGTGGGCCAATGGAAACTCCCGATGGGACATTCTTACTCTCACCCGGGCCTGCCGCGACATGCGCCCCGATGGGATAAACTGGCCGCTGAACGAAGAAGGTAAACCAACCGTGCAGCTGGAATCGCTCGCCAAGGCTAATAACATTGCCCAGAGCCGCGCCCACGATGCCCTCTCGGACACCGAAGCCACACTGGCAATAGCCAGGCTTATCCGCGAGAAGCAGCCCAAATTCTACGAGTGGGCGTGGAAGCACCGCACAAAGGACAAGGCACGCACCCTCATCGATCTGGAAGGGCGCACCCCCCTGCTCCATACTTCGGCCCTCCATTACAGCAGCCACGGCTACACCGCCCTGGTTTGCCCTCTGGTAGCCGACCCCAACAACCGCAACAGCATTTACGCCTTCGACCTCCGCACCAACCCCGAACCCCTCCTAAGCCTCCCGGAAGAAGAAATCCGCAAACGCATATTCACCCCAACTGACGAACTCGATGCCCAGGGCATACAGCGCATACCGCTGCGGGAAATAGCCATAAATAAAGCCCCATTCCTCGCCCCCCGCGCCGCCCTTACCAGCGAAGCCGCCCAGCGCATCGGTATAGACATAAAACAAGCCGAAGAACACTGGCGGCAGCTCCAGAACAACGGCAAACTCATCGGCAAACTGCGGCGCGTACTCAGCAAAAGCCCCGACTGGGGCACCATTAACGACCCCGACTTTCAGCTCTACGACCGCTTCTTCCCCGATGAAGACAAAGCCATCCTCGACACCATCCGCAATGCTCCTCCCCAAGAGCTTATTCACCTCAACCCACACGCCAAAGACACCCGCATACCCGAAATGCTGCGCCGTTGCATAGGTCGCAATTACCCCGAACACCTCAGCGACGAAGCCCGACAGCGCTGGCGCAGCTTCTGCGCCTCCAGAATCCTCTTTCCCCCCATCCCCAAACTCCCGGACCTGAACCAGTACCGCAAACGAATCCGCGCCTGGATGGAAAACAGCAAACTCGAAGCCTCCAAAAAACCCATCCTCAAAGCCTTAATGGAATACGGAGATTATCTGGAAAAAGAATTATTGAGTTGAAGCCGTTCTCCACTCTACGGACATTCACGCAAAGATAAATAACATTCATCAGGGGTACCTCTAAAAACCAGCTTTAGGAAATTGACAAAGAAATTTTTTGTCGGGCGGGAAAGGGAAAGGATGAAGGATGAATGGGGAAAAGTGAAAAATGAAAAATGAAAAGTGATAAGCTACGTGAGCATTTTGACAACTTAAGAGCGGCGGAAAAGTTCGAGTCAAGAACTAAATGGGTTTTTTAGAGGTGCCCTTTAGCGGGAAGGTTTACCCGCATTGGGGTGAAAACGTTGACGCAGATTATCAAACACTATCCCCAGAGTTTCCTGATTTACATGTCTGCAAATCATTGTAAAGATAATTTCATTTCTGATAGAACTTTCAATGTTTTTGTAATCAATACCTATATATCTTAGTCCCAATGCAAATGCTACAAGGTAGTTCAATTTTAAAAAAATCGGATATTCGATAAGGTTCATATCAGTTGTGTGTATGATATACCTTCGGGAGAGTCTGAATACGAGGCATCCAGCAATTTTTCCTTCTGATAAATGGGTACTGTATTGTCGGCGTTTCTTTAGAAATTCAATATCTTGAATAGCATCAACAAGTGCAAATTTCAGAGCAATTATGGAGATATGGACGTTTGTCAGTTTTCCGGGATGATTCAACAAGTTAACAAGACGGTTGCAGACCTTTAGATACACATCTCCACCTGTTTTTAGAAATTCATCGCTGTCTATTGTAACACTCATACAAATTTACCAGCATCCTCAATAATTGCCTTATAGTCATCCGGGGTTAATTCTGATTTTTTAAGATTTTCTAATTGTACAGCCAGAGAATTTCCCGAATTCATATCCGCATTGGGTATATCTTTGCCAGCTTCTTTTAGCAAGTTATGAAATTCCTCTTTTGGCATATTTAATAGTTTTAATAGTTCCATTGTATACTTTTTGATAACTCCTGTTTTCAAAGTAAACCAATCCTGTATCATGAATTGATTATAATCATGAGGCCATTATATAGTGAAAAGATTCAATTGTCCACTACTCTTTACGGTATAATATACTCCATTCATCATTAATTTTTATTTGCCATAAAAAAAGCCACTTTCCCTATAACTGTTGGCAACAGGCAGCCCCTCCTTAAGAAAACTGCAATTCATACAGATCGTGATACACTCCGCCCTGAGCGAGAAGTTCTCCGTGGGTGCCGTCTTCCAGAAGAGTGCCGTGGCCCAGTACCAGAATGCGGTTGGCGCGGCGGATAGTGGAGAGGCGGTGCGCGATAATAAGGGCCGTGCGGTTTTTCAGAAGGGAGTCCAATCCGGCCTGAAGCAGGGATTCGGTTTCGGTATCAATATTGGCGGTGGCTTCGTCCAAAATGATAACCCGGGGATCGCGGGCAATGATGCGGGCAAAGGCTATGAGCTGACGCTGACCCGCCGAGAGGTTTACGGCACCTTCGGTAATTTCTGTTTGATACCCCTTGGGCAGGCGGCGGATGAATGTATCGGCTTTGGCAAGTTCCGCGGCCTGCTCTATTCTTTGCTCATCGAGCCCTGTGCCCAAATCAATGTTTTCGGCGATGGTTCCGGCGAAGAGGAAAACGTCCTGCTGAACGGGCTGGATGGTTTCGCGCAAATCGGCCAGAGAGCGGCCTCGTATGTCCTGGCCATCGAGGAAAATGCTGCCCTGCTGAGGATCCCAGAGGCGGGTAAGAAGGTTGGCAATGGTGGTTTTGCCCGATCCTGTGGCACCGACAATGGCGGTTGTGGTTCCGGGAGGAAGGGTGAAGGATAAGCCTTGAAGAACGGGTTCCCCCGGAATGTAGGAAAAATGCACGTTTTCAAAGGTTATTTCACCGCATTGACTGGTTTTTTCAGGGGGAAGCTCGTCGGGATCGGCGCAGGTTATTATGTCGGTGCCGGTGTCGGGGATGCGCTCGGCACTGTCGAGCATGGCGAATACCCGTTCCCCGCCGGCCATGGCGGACTGTAAAATATTAAACTTTTCGGCAATGTCTCGTACCGGCTGGAAAAATTTCTGAATAAGTTCCACAAAGGCAATAAGAACACCCAAAGTAACAAGACCAGCCTGGTGGAGATCGGTAGAATACCAAAGGACCAGGGCTATGGCCGCCGATGTGATAAGCTCAATCAGGGGGCGGAACACGGCCATGTAGCGGATTTGACTCAATTCCGCATTCAGAAGCTCTTCCCCTTTTATGTTGAAATCCCGCGCACTCTGTTTTTCGGTATCGAACAGCTGCACGGTGCTCATGCCGCTTATCCGTTCCGAAAGAAAGGAATTTACCGCGCTTACCCGGCTGCGCACCCGGCGGAAGGCCTCCCGCATTTTTTTACGGAATATCAAAATAAGGATAATGGTGGGAATCAGTGCAGCCATGGATACCAGGGTTAGCTTTACGTCCAGCATAAACATTACCACAACAACTCCGGCCATAAGGGCGAAGTCTTTCAGAAAGGATGTGGAAACGTTGTCGAAGAATTCGGCAATGGTGCCCACATCGCTGGTAACACGGGATACCAGGCTGCCTACGGGAGTTTTGCTCAGGTAGCTTAAAGACTGGCGGATAATATGGTTAAAGAGGAAGCCTCTCATATCGGCCATAACCCGCTGTGCAATCCATGAGGCGGCGTACACCTGTCCGAAGGTAAAGATTAAGATGACCGCCAATAGCCCCAGATATTGCAGGGTTCCGCGGGTGAGTCCCTTGTAATCGTTTTGCCGAATTTGTTTTCGTTCCTCCCGTGAAAGGCCATTCCTGTCGCTAACCTTTATGGCGTGCCATTCGGAGGAAGAAAGAATCAAATCCGCATACTGTGCAGCTATCCGCCCGGCCTCCGCGCTTGTAGCCTGAAAAACATACCAGTCCTCCCTGTCCAGCCAGCCCTCCTGCTGTGCCGCTTCTTTCTGTTTGCCATTCAGGTTTTTGAGGCTGTTAATGGGGACAAAAAGACGGGGGCCTATAACTTTGCCCTGCCGGAGCAGCTTGTCCGCGAGTTCCCGGTTGGGTTTACCCGCTTCCACTGCGGCCAGGTTCAGGGCGTATTCGCGGCGCAGCAAATAATTATCCAGCGTGCGCTGAATAAGGATGGGCGTAAGCAGTTCCGCGGTGGTGGCGGCAATCAGGGTAATAATGGTAATGAATACCGCGAGCTTGTAGGGCCCTGTAAGGCCAATGAGCCGCCTCATAACTTCGGGCGAGTAGCCCCGGATTATGTCTTCCTGATTGTTTTGGTTTTTCTGATCTTTATGCTGCTCTTTCACTGGGCATGCTCCGCTTTCCGTTCAAGTTTCTGCAAGTTGAATATTTCCCGATAGAAGCCCTCCGCGGCAATGAGTTCCTCATGGGTTCCGTGCGTGGTAACCCGTCCGTCTTCCAGGGTAAGGCAGTTATCGCAGCGGGCAAGGGCCGATACCCGGTGGGAAATCATTACAGTAGTGCCGCCGCCGCGGAACTCAAACAAGCCTTTCAATATGCGCTCTTCGGTGTCCGCATCCACCGCCGAGAGGGCATCGTCCAGTATAAGAATTTCCGGGGCGGTTATAATGGCACGGGCAATGGCTATCCGCTGTTTCTGCCCCCCGGACAGGGTAACGCCTTTCTCTCCAACGATGGTATCCAGCCCTTTGGGGAAAAAGGGCAAATCCGCTTCTAACCCGGCTATTTTTACTGCGGCGTTTACCTCGTGGCTGTCGGCTTGAGGCCGGGCATAGACAATGTTGGCTCGTATGGTTTCCGAAAACAGAAACACATCCTGGGGCACCACGCCAAGGGAACGGCGCAGGGCTGAGCGGGTGTGGCTGCGGATGTCGCTGCCGCCAATAAAAATACTGGCTTCGGGAGGATCGATGATGCGGGTTATCAGCTTTACCAGAGTGGTTTTGCCGCTTCCGGTGCGCCCGAGTATGCCGAGGGAGTCCCCCTCCGGCACGGAAAAATTCACATCGGCGAGAACAACGGCATCCCCATAACGGTAACTCACGGAGCGGCATTCCAGGCCGCCCTTAAAGGGCAGGGAGACGGCACCGGGCAGATCGATAATATCGGCCTGAGTGTCGAGTATATCGTTAATGCGCTTCATGGAAGCGGCACCGCGCTGCATCATGTTCACAACCCAGCCGGCCCCCATTGCCGGCCAGATAAGCATACCCAGGTAGGAAAGCATGGCAATGAAGTCGCCCGCGCTCAGATGGCCGTTTAACACTTCGGTGCCACCGAAATAGAGCAGAAATAGCACGCCTAAACCGGCCAAAAAGCCCATGGCCGGAAACAGCATGCCCCAGAAGCGCACCAGATTCATGTTGGCCTGAGCGTAGGCATCGTTCACTTTCGCAAAGTCGCCATGCACCTTTTTTTCCATAACAAAAGATTTTATTACCCGAATGCCGGTAAGGGTTTCCTGCAGGTACTCGCTAATGCCGGAATAGCGTTCCTGCACTTTCATAAACAGCGGCCCGATGAGACGGCCAAAAAACAGTGCGAACACCGTTAGCAGCGGCAGGGGTACAACCACAACCAGCCCCAGAACACCGTAACTGAAGAACAATGTCCCAATGATAACCAGGGTCATAAAAACCCCGTCTATCAGGGCTATGGTACCCATTCCCACGGCCATGCGCACAGAATCCAAATCGTTGGTAACCCTGGCCATTGAATCGCCGGTTTTATGGTTCATGTAGAAGGATTGGCTCAAGGTAAGGAATTTTTCATACATGCGGCTGCGGAGTTCGGATTCAATTCTGCGGGCACTGCCTATAATGAAGATGCGCCAGCCATAGCGCCCAAGCGCAACAAAGATGGCCAGGAGGATTATGGACAGCAGCCACCGGAGGATGTTTTCCGCGTTTCCGGCGGCAATGCCGTCTACCACCGCGCCGACGATACGGGGAATAACAATCTGCCCGGCATCGGTAATAATAAGAAAGGCGAAGCCAATCAGGTAGGCCCAGCGGTAATGACGGAGATAGGGCTTGAGTGTGCGGAATTCTTTTAGCAGGGAAGTTTTTTTGTTGGACATTTACAGTATGTGCTTGAGGAATTTCATGGTGCGTTCCTCGCGGGGATTGTCGAATATCTGCTGGGATGTACCCATTTCAACAATTTCCCCCTCGTCCATGAACACCACCCTGTCGGCGGCGGCGCGGGCAAAGCCCATTTCGTGGGACACCACTATCATCGTCATGCCCTCTTTGGCCAAATCCAGCATAACATCCAGCACTTCTTTAATCATCTCCGGATCGAGGGCACTGGTAGGTTCGTCGAACAGCATTACCTTGGGTTCCATGGCCAGCGATCTGGCAATGGCGACCCGCTGCTTCTGGCCGCCTGAGAGCTGGCCGGGATAGGCGTTTTCCCTGTCTCCCAGCCCTACCCGCTTTAACAGTTTGCGGGCCCTTTCCTGCGCTACCGTTCGGCTGAGTTTCCGCACTTTTATTGGTGCCAGGCAAATGTTGTCCAACGCGTTAAGGTGGGGGAAGAGGTTGAAGCTCTGAAACACCATGCCGGTTTCCTCGCGAATCTTGCGAATATCGGCCTTGGGGCCTATGAGGGGGTCTCCATCGACAAATATCTGGCCGCTGGTAAGGGTTTCCAGACGGTTCACGCTGCGCAACAGGGTACTCTTACCCGAACCGGAGGGGCCGATAATAAGAACCACTTCCCCTTCGTGTATTTGAAGGCTAACCTTCCTGAGTGCCTTAACCGTACCGAAATCTTTGCGGACATTTTGTATGTCCACCATGATTTTATTACTGTTCATGGCGTTTCATCCTGTCTTCGAGCATGGCCACCAGCTTGGACAGCACCAGAGTGAATACCAGATAAATCAGCGCAACCAGGGCGTAGGTCTCCAAAGACAAAAAAGTACGGGAAACATGTTCCCGGCCCCGTCGCAGTATGTCGCGAAGGGCTATAACCGATACAAGGGAGGAATCCTTGAGCATGGCGATGAACTCGTTGCCGATGGCGGGAATAACAATCCGCAGGGTTTGGGGCAGGATAATGTAGCGCATGGCCTGGCCGCGGGTAAGCCCCAAGGCCAGAGCGGCTTCCATCTGCCCTTTGGGAATGGCTTCTATGCCGGCCCGGAATATTTCCCCCTGATAGGCACCGTAGCATATCGAAAGGGCAATAATAGCGGCGGGAATTCCATCGAGCTGGAAAAACTTGCCAAGGGCGAAGTAAATGAAAATAAGCTGCACCAATAGAGGTATGCCGCGGATAAGCTCCACGTACACCCCTGAGATGAGCTGGAGAAGACGGACATGGGCAATCTGCCCAATGCCGGTAAAAAGCCCCAGAAACACTGAGCCGAAAATAGCACCCAATGTTACTCCGAAGGTGAGCGGCGCCCCCTTGATTACAACCCGAAATATCTGCGAGTATGGGTCCTTGACAAGAAAAATCATGGCCAAAAGCCCTAAAATCGCTATTGAGAGGGTGAGTCTCCAGGAGTCTATAATGCGCCGCTCCCCGTGAGTGGGAAGAAGAACCCCGTCGGTAATTTCTATTACGCGGGGTTCTTCATGGTTGTTCAGCGAAGCCACTTTTCAACCAGTTTGGCCTGGGTGCCGTCGGCGAAGACTTTCTCCAAACCGGCATTGATGAGATTGAGAAGTTCTTCATTCCCTTTCTGCACGGCAATGCCGTATTCTTCTTCGGTAAACGGTTCGCCGATAACTTTCAGCTTGCCAATGAAATTTTCGTTGGCGGCAACATAGTCGATGGCGGTAACCGAATCGCAGACAACGGCATCAATGTTGCCGTTCACCAAATCTTCCACCGCGAGGCCAATGTCGTCATAGGCGCGGCGGTCGATGGAGGCAAGTTCTTCTACCGCAAAATCACCAGTTGTGCCCTGCTGTACACCTACTTTCATACCGCTGAAATCGTCTAGCATAGCGCCGCCGGAATAATCGGCAGGTACAACAAGAATCTGACCAGCGTTAATGTAGGGAGCGGAAAAGTCCATTGAGGCCTTGCGCTCTTCGGTAATGGTTACCGAGCTGATAACGGCATCGTAGGAACCGTTTGCCAAACCGGCGAAAATGCCGTCCCATCCGGTGTTGCGCACCTCGTACTCAAAGCCAGATGCTGCGGCAACAGCTGCCAGCAGGTCCATGTCGAACCCCACGATATCGCCGTTGTCATCGACATATTCCATGGGCGGCCAAGTGGCATCCGAAGCGAAGACGTAAACCTTCATCCCGTCGCCCTCTTTCATCTTGTCTTCTTTCATACCAGTGGAAAAGACAGATAAAACAGCGGAGAACAGAATCAAGGCTGCAAATAATGCTTTTTTCACAATAATTCTCCTTTGATTGTGATTGTTCATACCAGTATAGAGGGAAAAAGCAGCTGTGTTAAGTGCTAAAAGGCTTAATTTTTAAAATTGCTTGATTATTGGACAGGTATCCAAAGGAAAATGCCCCTGCTGATAACAGCTCAGGGGCAATATTTATGGCATCAGTCTTTTCAGCTCGGTTAAGCCGGGATAGCCGGGAACCTTCTTTTCCAAATCGCCTATAACCTTTTTGGCTTCGTCGGTTTTTCCGGAGGAAAGGAGGAGGCGAGCGCACTGATCGTAGGCTTTGCCGCTGCCGGGTTCAAGGGCTATAACTCTGCGATAGGCGGCCAGGGCTTCGTCGGTGTTGCCAGTTTCGGTAAGAGCAAGGGCGAAGTTCATTTGCAGTTCGGGGTCGTTCGGTGAGGCTGTGGCAGATTTGCGGAAGAAGTTGAGGCTGTTGGGGTAGTCTTCTTTGTGAAGATAGACCTTGCCGAGGTTGTTCCATGCGGTAACGGAGTTTGGTTCGAGCCGGAATGCCTGGAGGGCGTATTGGAGAGCTTCGTCATAATTTCCGCTTTCGTCCAGAAGTACACTCAGATTGATGATGGGCTTGGTGTACTTTGGGTTGAGTGTAATGGCCTGCCTGTAGCTTTTTATGGCTTGATCGGGCATATTCACCTCTTCGGCTATGAGTCCGAGGGTGTAGTGATAGGTGGGCTGGCTGCTATCGGCCTGAATCGCTTTAACGGCATAGTTCAAGGCTTCTTCCGGGGCGTTAAGGTTCATGGCGACAAGGGAGAGATTGTAGAGGGTATCTCCATCGCCGGGGGTGAGTTGCAGAGCGGCTTCATAGGCTTCTTTGGCTGGTTTAAGGCTGCCGCTGCCGTAGAGGGCGGCACCTTTGCCGCGGTGGTAGGCAGGATTATCGGCTTCGAGGGTAGCGGCCATGGTGAAGGCATCTGCGGCATCGGTCCAGTTTTTGGCATTGAGATGGATGCGTCCCAGTTCATAGTAGCTGGCGGCATGATTGGGGCGGGCTTTTACGCTTGCGTTTAGAGCGCGCAAGGCATCGGCTGTTTTGGATATTTTCTGATAGCTTAAGGCCAGGTTAAACCAGTTTCCTTTGTAGGATGGTTCGATCCTGGACACTTTTTCAAAGCTGTCTGCGGCGGCGGCGTAGCGTCTGGTTCGATACTGAAGCTTACCGAGTTCAAATGCGGCTTCCGCACGGGATGGGTTCAGGCTTACGGCTTTTTCCATGTAGCCGATGGCTTCTTCATAGCTTTTATCGGCTGCGGCAATTTGCCCGAGTCTAAAGTAGGCGTTCCCATCGCCCGGATTGGATTTAAGGGCATTTTTATACGCTTCTTTAGCACGTTTTCTGTTTTCCGGACTGTCAGGGTTTTCCCTGTACCAGGCTTCGCCTTCCAGTGCCCAGGCTTCGCCCGATTCGGGGTCTGTTCTGCGGGCTTCTGCGGCCATTTCCCTGGCTTTGGCAAATTGGCCGGCATCGAGGGCTTTTTGGGCATCAGCGAGAAGCTGTTTTACTTTGCGTTCCCGTTCTTCGCGGGCTTTGCGCTCGGCGGCACTTTCGGCATCCCGTTTAGCCTGTTCAGCTCTGTCTTTGAGGGTGCGAGCCGCGGAAGAATCGGGAATGAGGCGCATAGCGGCATTGGCTTTGGCTATGGCATCATCGAATTGATCTTTGGCCAAGGCCTTCCGTCCCTCTTCTATGAGTTTATCGGCTTCTTGTTTGCGGGCCTGCTGTTCCTGGCGGCGTTTGTTCTCTGCTTCAAGGCGGGCGGCTTTTTCCTCGGGGCTTTCTTTTGTCAGATTTTCTCCCATACGCGCCAAGTTGTTTGAGAGCTGTTCATTTTGTTCTCTTAGGGCATCGAGTTCGGATTGACTGGCATTTTCCTTTTCAGATTTGCGCCGGAGTAGTTCATCCCGCAGTTTTCGGGCTTCTTCATCCTCGGGGTTTTTAATTAAGATTTCATTCACCAAGTCCAGAGCGATTTGATATTCTCCCTGATCGGCGTATTCCTGCGCCAGTGTCAGTTTGTTTTGCCGTTCCCTGGAATCAGCCGCCCCTCCCCTATTCAGGCTCAGTACCACAATGAGCCCGACAAGCAGAACAGCACCGGATACAATCAATACTTTTTGTTTTCCTGTCAATGTTTTAATCCTCCAATTCGGATTCGCTGAATTCGTCATGTATGGTTTCCGTACCCTCGCTGATGCTCCTGGTGCCATCCCCACTATTGTTCAGGGATTCCAGGGCCTCGGCCATAAGGGCTCGTCGGCGCGCCTCTTCCTCGGCGCGTTTGGCTTCTTCCGCCAGCCGTCTGGCTTCGGCAAGTTCCGCCGCTTTAATTTCTGCGCTAAGCAGAGCAATAATTTTTTCGATATTCGCTCTATTCGGCGCTGTCGGCTTCATAGCCAGGTAATCAGTATAATCTTTTATAACAAGATTATATTTTTTCATGTTGAGTTCAAGGTTTGCCCGGTTCAGCAGTGCCGCCGATGCATTTTTTCCTCCCCCATTGACAACCAGGGTGTAATCATCCAGTGCTCCCTGATAGTTGTTCATACTCCACCGTAAATTTCCTCTTTGGAACAGAATTAAATCCGTATTCCCTCCATTTTTAAGGCTTTTTTCGTATTCCGCCTCGGCATCGCTGTAGCGTTTGGCCTGATAATAGCATAAACCGGTGTAGAATGGGTAATCCGGTGAATCGGGATTGAGTTCCGCCGCTTTTATAAAATATGCGGCAGCATCGTTGGGCTTTTGCCACTTAAACGCTTCAATTCCCTTATTAAACCATTCCTCCGCAGACTGTGCCCCGAGGAATCCCTGAAAACATAAAATCAGGCAGATAGTCAATACATATTTGACATTATGGCATCTATCGGTTAATCTCATTATACTTTTTAGAAATGCTGGAAGAGAGATGTCAATAGAATTAATAATATTTCTCATAATTGTTAATTGCGGTTTGTTTGGTTTCATAATCTTTTTTTTCCTGGACTCAATATTAACTCCAAAGAGAGCCGAAGTAATACAAGAGCTGATACAACAGGGCAAATTAACCCTCGCAATTCAGACTGCCAAAAAAATGATAGCACGAAACAGCCGTAATTGCGATGCCTACTATCTCCTTGGCAAGGCTTATCAGCTTGAAGGAAAAAACGAATTGGCACTGATGGCATTCAAAACTGTGAACAAAATTTCCATTTTCTCCAATATATGCCAAGAAACTGTCTTCAGACGAGAACTCGCAGCTCTTTATCTACAATTCGGCGAAGAACAGGAGGCACTCAAGGAATTCATACTCTTAATTAACCTGGAACCGTATAACGCCATGCACTACTATCAGATCGGAAAGATATACGATGCCCTCTATAACCGGGAAAAAGCCGCAATCTACTACAAGAAGGCAATCGACAGGAATATCAAACTCTCTGAGGCATACAGTGCTTATGGGAGAATTATGTATGAAACCCAATTGTTTCCCGATGCAAAAAAAGCACTGTCCAAGGCGATTCGTTTAGCCCCCGACAACGGTCTGGCACACTTATATCTTGGCCGGATCTATGCAGATAACAATGAATATCACAAGGCATTTCAGGAATTTTCAATTTCCCAGAAAGACCCAAAGCTCAAATTGGCTTCACTGATTGAAATAGGAATATGCCATCTTGCCATTGACAAAATTGAAGATGCCCAGGAATCGCTGGAAAAAGCCTTAAATACTGCTGATGAGAATTTTGATCCTGATGAAATTCTGTACGCCCGCTATTACCTGGCAGTCTGTTATGAAAAGTCTCGCAAACTTGATGAAGCCATTCAGTTATGGGAAGCTATCGATATGCAGAGGAAAAATTTCCGTGATGTACCCAAAAAGTTGCAGCTATATCAGGTAGTGGGAACAAACGATTTAATAAAGGAATTTCTTACTATGCCGGATGAGCAGTTTGAGAAAATTTGTCGGCAGATTCTGAAAATACAGAAGTATAAAGCTCTCGATATGGAAGTTTTGCCTCAAGGTTTTTTATTTACAGTGGAAGAACATAGTAGAAAAAATGATCATCTGCTCCGCAAACGTCCAAGACTGTTCAAAATACTCAGAATACTGGATGATATCGATCTGGAGCAGGTACGCGGCTTTCATAAGCAGTTAATAATGAAAAATATAAGAAACGGTTGTATGCTAACTTGCGGACAGTTTACCCGATCCGCACGGGAGTTTTCCAAGACTCATCCGATAGAACTCCTTGATAAAGATAATCTTCTGGATATCCTGCAAACCATTGATGCTTCCAGGGCGAAAGAATGATTATACTTGCTGTATCGGATCATATTGACCCTCAGGTTTATTCGTACAGCATAAAACCCCGGTTTGAACAGGTTCAGTGTGTCATCGGTGCCGGAGACCTTGACATTTCTTATTATGAATATATTATATCATGCCTGAATAAGCCTCTGTACTTTGTTTTCGGGAATCATAATTTGAAGAATTTGTCTTTTTACAGGCCGACATCGGAAACTTATGTAAACTGGCATGCGAGAAAGCCGTCTTATGGAGGATTTGGTTCTGTATGTATTGATGGTTCAGTTGTAAAAGACAAAAAATCAGGGTTGATAATTGCTGGTTTGGGAGGAAGCCGCCGCTACAACCGCGGAGAACACCAGTTCACCGAAATTCAGATGATGCTGCGCATCATTAAACTTATTCCCCGTATGGCTGTACACCGGTTGATAAACGGTCGCTGGGTTGATATATTTGTTACCCATGCTCCGCCAGCGGGAATTCATGACCGGGAAGATCCCTGTCATCGGGGGTTTGGATGCTTTCACTGGTTCATGAAAGCATTCAAACCACGGTATTTAATTCATGGGCATGTCCATCTCTACGATCTCAATGCTCAAAGGCAGACTCAGTTTCATAAAACGACTATACTGAATGCCTATAACCACATCGCCATCGACTGGGAGAAGGGGATGAAAAACAACATCTATATAAACAATCAGGCAGAGCAGGATTTTAACCGTGCCAAGCTGCACGGATGGCTGGAATCACTGCGGGGAATTGTAAACCCGCAGGCCGCTCAGCTACTGGCATTTCACGATATAAAGACATTATTGAAGCCAGACAGGGAGAAATATCTCGGTATGAAGGCCGTGCCGATAAAAGCCATTGTAGGCAGTGAAGACCGTTACAGGGACTTCAGTCGGCATTTCTTTCCGCGCAGAGAGCATTTAAGAAACCGCTGGATGAGTATAGACCGCGCCTATCTCACTGATATTATACTCCCGCCGATTAAGCTGCTCAAAATTGGAGACCTCTATTTTGTCCGCGACGGCAATCACAGAGTTTCCGTGGCACTCGCTCAGGGCGTTGTTACTATTGATGCCGAAGTTATTGAACTTACTTCCGATCTTCACATCAGTGCCGGAGCCGACAGGGAAGAAATTCTCACAGCGGTACTGGCCTGGGAGCGTTCCAATGTTGTAGAGCAGACCAATCTCGGCAGCATACTGCCAGTGGAAAACATTGCGTTTACAACACCGGGCCGCTGGCATGAACTGCTCAACCATATTGAGGGACATAAGTACTATCTGAGCCTTGAACGCAGTTATGAAGTGCAGTTTCCGGAAGCCGCCCGCTCATGGTATGATAATTTATACTCAAAAATTACAGACATTGTCCGCAGCGAAAACCTGCTGTCCCGCTTTCCAGGCAGAACCGAAGCCGACCTGTATATCTGGATAATCAAGCACTGGCATTCCCTGAAAGAGAAATGCGGCGAAGAATATCCCCTCGATAAAGCGGTATCAGAATACGCGGAGTCCCATGGGAAGAAACCTAAATTTCAGAGTATGAGCTGGCTAAAGAAATTATTTTCCCGCTAACCGATACGGCCCCAGGCGTATTCCGTTGCCGGAATCGGTTAAGCTAATCCATATTTCCCACCATACCGCATCCGCATTTTGAATAACATAGCCGTTGTTTGCCCGGGTTTTGCTGAGCATGGAATGGTTCTCGGCGCGCAGAATAAGCAACGGATTGCTGTAGCTGCCGGAATAGGACAAGCGGTTATTTTCGATATTTACCGTTGGCCATTTAATGCTGAAAATCTGTGGACGGCTGGAATTCAAGCGGAATGACGTTTCTACTGTCTGGCCGGCCAGATCTTTCAGGATTACCTTGTAGAGGGCATTGGGCAGAGTGCTGCCGCTGTAGGGAATCATCCCCGGCATACCCCACCAGGTAGTGCCGTCCCTGTCTATCTGCGTCCACTCGTTTCGCTCAAATTTCCAGAGAAAACCGGTATCCTGGGCAATTACGGTAACCTCATTAGGGTCTTCATCGTCGTCTGGATCGGAAACACGCATGAACAGCATCAGCTCTTCATAGCGAAACCCGTTGTCCCGGTACACAATCCGCCAGTCCACCTGATCAATAGTTGGTGGGGCCTCACTGCAACCGAGAACAATAAAAGTCAGTAATACAAAAAAAATGCTGCGTTTCAAATTACCACTCTTGTTACTCCATCTTTTTGGAGTTTTAACGTTCCATTGGCTTCCAGTATGGCCAGCAGTTCCAGCACCCTGGTGCGGCTGCCGCCGATTTTTGTCTTTGCCTCTGCGACAAGAATACAGTCGCCGGGATGGCTTGCCGACAGCAACCGTGCGCTTAGCGATGCAAGTGATTCCGCAGAGAACCACAGTGCCCTGCCGCCGTGTATAAATCCGGTTCGGCCCAGAACAGCCAGTGCCTCCGAGTCCGCACCGCTGAAGGCATCCCGAACCCGAAAGCCATTTTCACCGGCCTGATTCACCCGCGTAAGCCATGAGCGGTGAAAGGGAGACAGCCGCGGCTCTCCGGGAGGAAAATACCACTCGCCCCGGCGGCACAGCTTCCCCTGCCGTTCCAGATTTTCCGCCACTGTACCCAGAAGTGCTCCTGGAAGGGCATCCAACCGGATTCTTTTGCCGCGTACCCCGCCCGGTTTCGCTGCCTGCCGGAGCAGATATTTCTCCATGCCTCGCAGCTTCCCTTCCAGAATAACCCATTTACCCAAACGGAGTCCATCAGTAAAGCGGTAGTTTAGCAGGTTAGGAGGAAGCTCCTGAAACCCAACAGTGCTCAGGAGAAGATTGTATAAAACACCGATTGGCTTACCCAATAGACTGCCCGCAGCAGCATTCAGCCGTTTCAGCAATGCCTTGTCCGCCGTTCCGGGATAGAGCAAAGTTGTTTTTTGCTGACCCCTACCGCAATCCGGGAGGCTTACGCGCATACCGGGAAGCATGGGATAAGGGGCCGGCAGCGAAACGGCAATAAGAGCCCCTTCCCGGCGGAACCGTGCCTTCCCTATCATGCCTTCGCAATTGAAGAGGGGGGTAACCCCGCCGCTCATTTCCCCATCTGCGGGCATTGCCCCGTTGAATAGCAGCAGTGCCTCCCGATGCTGATGCACTGGCCAAGCCGGATCCAGAAGCACCGCACCGGGTGTACAGAGCTGTGCCGCCGCGCCTTTCAGGGTAAGAGCGGCCTTGCCTCCGGCCAGTGGCTTGAGTTCCTTCAGCCGCACCCGTTTTTGCCCGGGAAACAGCACCGCCTCCTGTCCCTTAAGCGTCTCTCCGGGAAGAACGGAAGATATAACCCGCGGATACTTCCCATTGGCGCGGCTCTCAATAGCAAGGATTCGGAAACCTGGTACCATAGTTCCATTATATACCATGCAGCCCAAACAGGACAGCCTGCGCGGAAACACCTAAAACCACGGAGAGCAACACCTCATGCGATGTCCCGCTGGGGAAGCAGGCCTCCTTGTCAGGGGAACATCAGCGATGAAGATTCACTCTATTTCTGCTTTCCAGGGTACCCCTAAAAAACAGCTTTAGGAAATTGACGAAGAAATTTTTTGTCGGGCGGCAAAGGGGAAGGATGAAGGATGAAGGATTAATGGGGAAGAGTGAAAAATGAAAAGTGATAAGCTACGTGAGCATTTTGACAACTTAAGAGCGGCGGAAAAGTTCGAGTCAAGAACTAAATGGGGTTTTTTAGAGGTGCCCTCTATTCAATCCTCTCTTTAGATTGCTCCCTTGGCAGATTGTTCCAGTATTAAATCAACTAGTTCTTTAACATCTTTTATGATTTTGGTAATTATTTTTTCTCTTTTTTCATCGTTTATAAGGGTTGTAAATTTTCCATTACCATCATCGTGAAAATTAATTTCCCTAATCTCATTAAAATCAAAATATTTGTAAAAAATCCAGTAGGGATTTCGTCCTGAATTTTGGTCTCCACCGGTAGATATTTTGCCACGAATAAATTCTTCAATTTTATCATATTTGGGATCTTCACAATCACCGACGACCTCCCAATTATTATCTGCACCTTGAATCCCGTAACATAGTCTGTCGTCGAGCTCAATTACCAAAATAATGTTGTACTTTTTGCATTTTAAGATATAAAAGTGTAAATTTATCCATTCGCTCTTGTCATAATTAGCATAATATTTCCTAGCATTCTCAACGTCAAAACTATATTCGACAGAACTGGAATTTTTGTTTAATAGTTCTTTAAATGTAATTTCGATACGTTTTTTTAGTTCTTCAAATATAGTTTCAAGTAGTTTTACCTTGATATTTGCCCAATTATTTACAAATCCGTTTATCCATTCAATATCTTTGGCATCCATAGTTCTTAATTTTTCAAAGATTTCGTTGTTTCCTTTTTGTTTTTCTGACATTTCTAATACCTCTTTAATTATTTTTATATATGCTTTCAAACCAACATTCAATTCATTACTAAACTTTGAACCATCCTCTTTAATTGTATTTTTTAACCATGGTAAAATATCCTTTTTATATGAAATAAATTTGCACTTGTATTCACTATTTATTTCATAGGAAGGCTTTTCCCCGTCTTTGGTTAAATAAACCAGCTGACTATCAGCATCCGGATATTTTTCTTTAATCTTTTCATAATAACCATTGAGTTGATTATCCTGATCTTTCGCATTTATTTTATTTTCAATTATTATATATTTATTTCCATTGTAATTTATGTAAATATCAATATTATTTTTTTCTCTATATGCATATACACGATTTGAAGTTCTTTTATCGAATTTTAATTTTTCAATAAAACGATCTACAAATAAATTCCCTTGTTTATGTTCGCCATCTGTACTTAATAAATCATGGAGAAATCGTGAATGCAAATTAATCTCATCTTCTCGTTTTCGAACAACCTTAAGAACATTGTATGGTTCTTCATTATCTTTGAAGTACTTTTGCCCAATTTCAGAAAAAACGTCTTTAAATTTTAATAAATCCATATTGGAATCCCTCCGTACATATCATTCTCCCATCGGATACCCATGGGTACCTCTAAAAAACCGCTTTAGGAAATTGACGAAGAAATTTTTTGTCGATACAAGGCGGCAAAAGCGGAGCGTAGCTGGGCTACGTGAGCATTTTGACAACGCAGTAGCGGCGGAAAAGT
>MUIB01000039.1 GCA_002084135.1 Spirochaeta sp. LUC14_002_19_P3
CAGCTTTAGGAAATTGACGAAGAAATTTTTTGTCGATACAAGGCGGCAAAAGCGGAGCTAGCTTAAGCTACGTGAGCATTTTGACAACGCAGTAGCGGCGGAAAAGTTCGAGTCAAGAACTAAATGGGTTTTTTAGAGGTGCCCTCATAATAAAAATGTTCTTTGTTCATAATTGCAACATATTGCTGGACGATTATAATGGCAAGATTGCATGGAACCCTGAAAACTCTGTGGATGGAGTTTTTAGAGGCAAGATAGAAAGGGATCCCCAAAGGAAACTGGAGCAATGCAAAAAAAGAAACAATTTTCCCGGCTGCAAATACTGCGCCTCGGTGCCCAGCTTAGCTATGCTCTGCTGCTGATATTATCGGTTTACAGTGAAAATTTTATTGCTCTGATAGTGTTTTTGGCTGCGGCGTTGATTGGGGGTGCCTTCTACTGCGGATGGCTTTGTCCAATGGGAGCCGCTCAGGAATGGCTGGGAAATTTGGGAAAAAAAATTTTCCGCGGCAAGAGGCTAAGGGTGCCGGTAAAACTTGAAAGAGTGCTTATAGGGCTGCGCTACCTGCTTATGATAGCAGGACTCACAGGCTTGGCTCTCTTCTATTTCATTTACTTTCTCAGCGAACCCTATATCAGTTTTACACTTATACTCAAGGGTCATACGGCTTATCTCACTGTTTCCGCGGCGGTTTATTTGGGGTTCATGTTGCTGCTCGCGTTGCTTGTCGACCGTCCTTTCTGCCGCTACTTCTGCACTCAGGGCGCTCAGTTCGGTCTTTTAAGCCTGGTGCGGCTGTTTTCCATCCGCCGCCGCTCTGAAAGCTGCATTAGCTGCAAACTCTGCGATGCAGCCTGTCCCACTCAGGTGGAATTGCATAATCGAAGCCATATTCGCCACCCGCAGTGCATTAACTGTTTGAAGTGTATTACCGCCTGCCCGGTGCCCAATACTCTCAGTTACGGCTGGGCGGTTTCGCTCCCGATAAAGATAAAAAACAAAAAGGAGAATAATAATGAATAAAAAAACAATTTTTTCTGTCGGATTAACTTTGGTGCTGCTCACGGCGGTGTTCATTTTCCCCGCCGCAGCTTCGGAAAACAGTAAGAGTATTCCCGAAGGCCACTATGCAGACGGCATTTATACCGGAACGGGGCTGGGGTTCCGTCCGAGCATTAAAGTAGAAGTGGAAATTAAAGACGGCAAAGCCGTCCGCATTGAAATTATCAGTCACAAAGAAGTAGGGCCGCGCTACTGGATGCGCGCCATATCCCTGATTCCCAAAGCTATTATAAAGGAGCAGTCCACCAAAGTGGATGCCGTGGGCGGCTCAACTTATACCAGCCGCGGCATTATGGAGGCGGTAGAGGATGCTCTTTCCAGGGCGGAGAAACTTTAGCGGCACTTCGGTGCTGAAGTTTGCGGTGTAAGGCCTGGAATTGCGGTTCCAGGCCGCCGGATGAGACAGGGAGTATACCGCGCCGCGCCAGAGGTCAGGCCAATTACTTTCCAGGTACCTCTCAAAAACAGCTTTAGAGGTACCCTTTAGGGAATTAACTTTTCAACAATGCGGATATTCAGCTTTTCGCCGCCGCTTTCACAGAGCACGAGGTTCGCCACTACCTCATATACCATGTCACAAAACCGGATACACAGGCCGCCCTCCCTGTTTGAAATTGTAAAGATTCATGGGAGCACTATAGTCTGGACGGGAAATCCTTGATGATATATACTTCCAGGCACCTAACTTGAAAGCGGCATAAGGCTGTATCGACTAAAGGGAGCCGTATATACGGAAGTTTCTCAAGGAGCTGAACCGATGAGCAATATCCTGCCAATCAATATTGACGATCTTTTGCATTATCAAGGTGTTGAATCATCCAGGGTAGAGCTAAAAGCAAGTTGGGATGCTAAAACCACGGGCAAGCAGGTATTAAAATCTCTATGCGCCTTTGCCAATGATTTACAGAACCTTAATGGTGGATACATTGTCATTGGTGTTGAGGAATATAACAGTCAGGCGAACTTGCCTCCTAAAGGATTATCATCAGAAGATTTAGCCGCTGCCCAGAAGTGGATCCGCGGTAATTGCAACCGGATTGACCCCAAGTATCAACCTGTTATGTCCCCAGAAGTTGTTTCAGGTAAGCATGTTTTGGTTCTCTGGGTGCCTGCCAGTGATATACGTCCACACAGGGTTGAAGATGATGAGAAAAATGGGCGTAAATATTTTGTCCGAATTGGTTCAGAATCTGTTGATGCTGAAAAAAATGGTGTTTTAGACCAGCTTATGCAGCTTACGGCAAAAGTGCCTTTTGATGATAGAAGAGCATTGGATACGACTACGGATGATCTTAGGGAACATAAAGTTAGAGAATTCCTGAGGGATATTCGCAGTGGATTGTTGGATGAAGCCAACACAAAGGTGCTTTATAAAAATCTTCGAATAGTTGCTCCCGTTAATGGTTATGATGCACCAAAGAACATTGGGTTGCTGTTCTTTAGCGATAATCCAGAACAATGGTTTCCTGGCAGCCGTATTGAAATAGTGCAATATGCTGCAGATGCTGCGGGTAACGTATTAGAAGAGAAGGTGTTTCGTGGCGGACTCCACGAACAATTGAAGAGTGCCCTGGCTTATCTGGAAAGTATCTCAAGCTCACACTTGGAGAAACAGTCTAGCTCTTTCAAGGTTAAAGGGTGGGTAAGTTATCCGATTCCAGCATTACGTGAATCACTTGTGAATGCTGTTTACCATAAGAGCTATGAGGCAACACAAGAGCCAATAAAAGTTTACTTGTATTCTGACCGTATAGAGATTATCAGTTATCCAGGTCCTGTTCCTGGTATTCAAATTTCCCATCTCAAACAGGAATTGAATATGCCTCCAGTTCCAGCCCGGAACAGACGTATAGGGGAGTTTTTAAAAGAGCTGCGACTTGCGGAAGGAAGAGGAACAGGCTTACCCAAGATATTCAAGTCGATGCGTGAAAACGGCTCGAATGATCCAATTTTTGATTTTGATGAAGAGCGTACCTATTTTAGAGTTACACTTCCCGCACATCCGGAATATATTGCCATATCAGCCCTTAGGGATGCGGCTCATCTTAAGGCTATTGGGAATGAAATTGATTCATTCAAGCGTATCGAAAATGCCTGGAAAGCAATGCCTTCTTCTCCTTCTTTAACATCAGAATACATGAGAATTTTGGGGGAACAAGAACGGATAACCGATGCGGAAGCTGCATTGGCAGCCTTCAAAGAGGAAGCTCCCGAATCATTTCACCCGTTTGTTACGAATGTTTACATAGAGTTGTTGCTTGATGCTGGAAGAAGGAACGAGGCTATAAAATTACTAAATCAGCAACCACAGTATTTATCTAGCACGGATGCACTTGAAGTAGCAATTCTTGCTCGGCGTCTTGGTAGTCAGCAAAAAGCACACCGTTATTTTGAGAGGGCTGGGGATGCTGTTCTTCATGATACGAGGGCATTGCATGAGTTTGCCCAAACGAAGATTATGCTTGCCCGGGAAATTTGGAAAGGACAACGCAGAGGAAGAGAATCGAACCGGCGTTTATTGAATGAAGCCAAAGAGTTACTTGAGCGAGTCATTCAAATGGATGCCGATAAAGCTCGTCATGCTTGGGCATGGAGAGATCTGGGGCTTGTCAAGAAGTGGTTAAGACACCCAATGAGTGAGGTCTCTTCCGCCTATCAGCACGCTATAGAACTACTTCCAGATGTAAAAAGATTCCAGGAAGAGTTGTCGAAACTGTAGCATATCTGATTCATTTTTCCATAACACACTTCTCTCATCCGGAAAACACGGATGGTTCATTGACATTCCCATCAGAAGGTATTACAATCCTTTTAATGATTTTCAATTTTTCAGGCACTTATGCCCATCGGTCGCTTAGCTCAGCTGGATAGAGCGCTGCCCTCCGGAGGCAGAGGTCAGAGGTTCAAATCCTCTAGCGATCATTGTTCCAGGCTGGCGATGGACTGTATTCTGCTGGCGGCAGGCTCATCGAGCAGAATGGGCCACCCGAAACAGCTTATTACCATTGACGGTAAAACCATTTTCCGCCGGAGCCTGGAGCTGGCCATGCAGTGCTGTGAACAGGTTATCGCTGTCGAGGGGGCAGTCAGTCTCGGTTCAGAAATTCTCCCGGAGGATAATGCCGTTCTTCTAAAGAATCCCGATTACAGCGCGGGGCAGCTGGGATCGCTCAAAGTTGGTTTAATGGCTCTACGCACCGAGCGCTTTTTTGTCTTTCTGGCCGATCTTATTCTGGTTCAACCGTCAACTTTTTATTATCTGGCTCAGTTAGAGCATCAAGTGGTTTATCCGATATGCGGTGGGCATCCCGGCCATCCGGTTCTTATGGATAAGGCCGCGGCGGCCCTGCTGTCTGCGGCTTCCCCGGGAAAAAAGGCCATGGACGTATTAAAGCCGCTGAACCCTTTTTTTGCCGAAGTGGACGATAAGGGGATTTACATGGATGTAGATACCAGGGACGATTTGGAGCGGCTTGGTGAATCAGTTCGATAATTTCCGGCGGGTGTTTCGGTGGAAACCTCAAAAAGATTAGCACTCATGCTGTAATATCCAGAGGTGCCCCAGAAAGATTGCTCCCGAAAATAGCGGGCAGGGTTATTTTTTGTATCAGATTTTTCAGGCCATACCGCTTTTGAACATCTTCAATGGTCATTTCCTGTCCTCCGCAATTTTCGGAAAATGAATGCTGGAAACAGCCAAAATTTGCAGCAGAGAGGACTTGAACCTCCACAGCCTTGCGGCCACCAGCCCCTCAAGCTGGCGTGTCTACCGATTCCACCACTGCTGCATGAAAGCACCTGAAACAACTTTTAACCCGCCTGCAATATGCAGAACAACCAGATTAAAAACCTTTTTCCGGCACAAGCCTATTATCAATGAAATCAATTTATTTAGTCAAGAGGATGAAGGCACTTTCCGCCAACACCCGCATATTACTTTCCGAAAATTGGGATTGCCGCCTTCAAACACCTCGCTCTTATACCCGTATACAGCCGCGGATCACTATCATGTTCTTTCAATTTGTTGTGTTATGATACAATTCCACCGATACTGAACTATGCCATTCAAACTTTCCGTGCTGTTTATTCTCTTCACCGTTGCAATAATGCCGGTAGCCGCCCTGGAACTTATCCTCAATCAGCGTCTGGTAAAACTGCTCAGCCCGGAAGAACTTTACTCCCTTACCGAAACTGGAGACGGTGAAGAATTGCCCGCCATACCGCTGGCAGCCCTCTTCCCATGGCTGGAATCGATAGACATTCTTGAAATGCAGGCTGGAACGGAACTGACGCGCCGGGAAGCACCGCAGCTGAATTTGGAAAGCTGGAATACAATCAGGCTAGTTTACAATAACTCTCAATGGGAACTATGGATAAACCAGGAAACATTAGCCGCGCCGGATTCCATATCCGTAATCGGCACGGAACTCTCCATACCCGAAGTGCGGATATGGGTTGCATCGGACAATGAAAATTTCAAGCCCATACTTAACGCCGCGCTGGCCTTTCGGAACCTTAAAACCTCATGGCGCAGCATCCATCAGCCCAAGCTGCTTCTGGCCAGCACAGCACCCGAACAGCTTCCCCATTTAATTTTTCTGGACGACCTCGCCCTCACCCGCTCCCTGTACCAGCTCCCCCTGTACCGGAGAATACATACCGCCCCTTTCCCCTCGCCCTTGGAACCACCCCCTCACCCCAGCCTTTCAGACATGCGGAAAGCGGAAAACGCACTCCCCTGGCTCCTGGCCGTTAATCCTGCTCTCTTCGATAAAACAGGCCGTCTCCCCGGCATACTCCCCAAACTGCTGAACAGCACCCGAAACGGCGGCAATATGGCCGATATGGAAACAGTGGAAACGGTACGGTACAATTACGTTGCCATCCCCGCCAATCTCCCGCCCGCCGATGCCAAAACAGCCCTTCTCGTTCTCAGAGACACCCTGCGCCATATACCAGAAAACAATACAGCAGCAGCCCTGCCCATCGATCCGCGTACGGCACTTTTTTTCGATGCCTACAACAGAATAGCACGCCTGGCACTGTCAAACCAGATAACACCGGAAAATGCCAGCTTACTCATAAATTCCTATATTCTTGGCCAACAGGACTTGATCAACCTGGAATAATGTTTTAGTATACTAACAATGGCGCCGTACCCAAGTGGCTAAGGGAGTGGATTGCAAATCCATGATTCAGCGGTTCGAGTCCGCTCGGCGCCTTTTTTTACTTCCTGAAGTGCCCCCTGAATAATTTTCAGCACAGCCCTTCCCCATTATTTTATAATACTCTATACTGTCACCCATGAGTCAATTTGCGAATTGGTGGCAGACTTTGCCATCCCAGATGAATCCGGTTATGTTTAAAATTGGCGGTTTTGCCGTTCACTACTATGGAGTAATGTATATCGCCGCCTTCGCCACAACCTACCTGCTGTGCCGCCGCAGAATGAAAAGCGAACCGGAACAGGCCATTATGAGTGTTGAGGTTTTTCAGGGACTGATAACCGTCTGCATTCTCGGGTTAATTCTCGGTGCCCGTTTCGGCTATGTCCTGTTTTACAATCTGGGTTATTATCTGCGCCATCCGCTGGAAATTATTCTTCCGTTCGATATAGCCAATGGCTGGCGGTTTACCGGTATCTCCGGAATGTCGTTTCACGGCGGTTTAATCGGACTCCTTACCGGCGCGATAATATACATGCGACGACAGAAGTTGCACATCCGCAAAACCCTGGATTTAGTTGTACCCTGTGCCCCCCTGGGCTACACCTTTGGCCGTATAGGCAACTTCATTAATGCGGAACTGTGGGGCAGGAAAACCAACATGGCAATCGGTATGTACTTTCCCAATGCACCCGGAAACAGCCTCCGCCATCCATCTCAGCTGTATGAAGCCTTTTTCGAGGGAATAGTGCTCTTTACCATCCTCTGGCTGCTGCGAAAAAAAACAAAGGTACCCGGTGCTATCCTGTCCATTTACCTGTGGGGGTATGGAGCATTCCGGTACTACATCGAATTTGTCAGAGAGCCCGATTCCCATCTGGGACTGATTGTCGCGGGAATGTCGATGGGACAGCTCCTTTGCCTGGCCATGATACTGGCCGGAAGTGGACTGTACTGGTACCTCTACCGCATTCACGAGCAGGATGAACCCGAAAAGAAAAAAACCGTGCCTCCGCGAAAGAAGAAATAGCGCATTCAGATTTTTGTGAACTCTTTATTTTCACCGCACCTCTAAAAAACAGCTTTAGGAAATTAACGAAGAAAGTTTTGTCGGGCGGCAAAAGGGAATGGTGAATGGTGAAGAGTGAAAAATGAAACGTGAAAAGTGAAAAGTGAAAAATGAAACGTGATAAGCTACGTGAGCATTTTGACAACTTAAGAGCGGCGGAAAAGTTCGAGTCAAG
>MUIB01000038.1 GCA_002084135.1 Spirochaeta sp. LUC14_002_19_P3
GTATCCTTACGTTATGAATTCAAAATGAATTCATTGGTTTCAGTATTCACCTGAAGATATTCCCAGGCAGAATTCAGAACCTGGAAAATATCCTATCAGAATTGTTAGGCAATGTCGATGATTTATGAAACTTCCCGATTTTCCTGATTGCTCCCCCTCCAAGTCTCCCGAAAACCATTTTATTTGAGTCCGACACTGAACAAAACGCCCCTGACTGTATTCAGGGGCGTTTTGTTGCTTTCGTGGAGGTGAAGGGAGTCGAACCCATGGCCTCGTGAATGCCATTCACGCGCTCTAGCCAACTGAGCTACACCCCCGAATGTATACAAACTTACTGGAATACCGTAGTCTTGTCAAGCCCTTCCGTGTATATTTTCAAAAATTGCCTGGAAACTCCATTAAATTTTCAAATTGGGGCTCCCTAATTCCAATTCACGGCTACAACACTCTCGGAAAACCTTGGCCGGGGATGCCCGAAACAAGCTGAGGGACAAGCAGGTGAAGAAACCATTATCAATCAGGACAGGGAAGCCTTACGGCCTCCCAAATCTATAGAACCCCGACATGGAATGGTAAATCAAGTCGATACGAAATGGAAATTTTCACTTTCCAAGTGTCGGGCACCTCTAAAGACCTTTCCGGCACAGTCCCAAAAATTATTATAAAACTGCCCAGCAAATCCCACATACCCACTTGACAGCTCTTCCTGAAAACCGTATTATCTACCGCAGTTCCGCCTGGATGGTGAAATCGGTAGACACGCTAGTTTCAGGGACTAGTGGCCGCAAGGTCGTGGAGGTTCAAGTCCTCTTCCAGGCAGGTTTTTATTATCTTGCATATTACCTCCAGGGCACCTCCAAAAATTCTTCAGCGGATTTTTGGAGCTGTCCTCTAATATCACAATTTTATCCGCCGATTATAAACACATGAAAAGCCCAATCCGACTGCTGTTATGTGTTTTGTCCTTCACCCTGGCAGCCGCCGTTTTAAGTGCCGGGGACCTGTGGTACCGCGCTCTGGATATTGATGCCTATGAAAATATGGTTGGCCGCTACCAGCTCACTCCTGCCGAAGCGAATGAAGTGAATGCCTATCGCTTCACTTATAATGAGGATGGACGCCTTACCCGGATAGTGTATCAGAATTCCGGGCGGGCATTGCCAGTTCCCCGCTATGGCGTACAGCGGATAGAATTCGTCTATGAAGAAGGATATATTCACCGCTGGTTCACCGACGATACTGGCAAGCCTGTTGCAAACGAAGATGGCGTATGGGGGCATAGGGTGCCGCAGGACAGCTATGGGCATGCTCTGGGTGTAATCCATTACGATGCCTACGGCAACATTATTCCCAACAAATACGGCATTGCACAGCGGCTATGGCTTGTGGATAAGGCCGGACGGAAATATCTGGAACGCTATTTCGACTCTGCCGGAGCCCGCATTATGGATAACCGCGGCGTTGGGGAGCTACACTACACCTGGAACTCGGCCAACCAACTCATAAGCATGGCATTTTTCGATGTAAATGGCAAGAGAACCAGCAGCAGCGATGCAGGCGTACACCTCTACCACTGGCAGTGGAACGAAAACGGAGACTCCATCCGTGAAGAGCGCTATGACACCCGCGGCAAGCTTACCCTTGCAACAGACGGCTCAGCCATTGTGGAATGGGAGCGCAACAAGAAAGGGCTTATTACTCTCGAACGGCGTTTGGGTTTGGACGATCTTGCACGAAAAGATGCCAAAGGGGTGGCATTCTATCGGTTTTATCATGATGCTGCGGGCAATCTTGTCGCTCAAATTCATTATGATGCCTATGGAAAGCCGATACAGGACATTGCAGGAGTGGTTACCTACCGATGGGTTCATTTCAAGCAGAGCCGCGATCTGGAACAGCTCAATCTGGATGCCGACGGCAATCTTGTCGAAGATGACAGAGGCATGGCCTCTTACCGCTGGACTTATGATAACAGAGGTCTGGTTGTTTCTTCCATCAGCTTTGGCACGGATAATAGTCCCAAAAAAGACCAGTGGGGCATAGCCCGCTATCAGTATGTTTACAATGATGCTCGTCAGCTAATCGAAGCCTCCAGCTTTCAGGATTTGGAAACCCTGGCAATGGATAATTCCGGCGTGGCTATTTATCGCTGGGATTATGATTCCCTTGGCAACCGGTCAGCTGAACGGCATTACGGCACGGAAAACACCAAGGTAGAAGACAAGCGGGGCATAGCAGAATACCGCTGGGTTTACGATAACGAAAGCCGCCGTATAGAGCAGCGGCAGTTTGGTCTCTACAATCAGCTTCGTGCCGATCCGGAAGGCGTGGCTATTTATACCTGGAATTACGACGGCTATGGCCGTGCTCTTGAACAGCAGCACTACGGCGTGGATGAGCGCCCCGTGGACAATGCCGCCGGCACCGCCCTTACCCGCTGGTCCTATGATAAGCAGGGACGCCTGCTTACCTTTGCCAATTTCGACCGCCGCACTATGCCCGACTGGTAAGACGACGGCCTGTTGCACAGAATAAGCAGAAAACGTCCTGCCTTCACTTCAAAAAATACACGCCCATTCCTGAACCGGTTGCTCAGGCTCATCGCGCCCGCATTCCAGTTCACCTTATCAATTTCCCAATGCAATCCCCTGCTTTCTATCCGCCAGGGGCCAGTCCCCAAGGGGTATACAGAAACAGGCGCACCCGGATTGGCTTTTATCTCTGCGGAGCAGAGTAAGGGCCGGATAATTTCCCGGGCTGTATACCACATATCCGGCGGCTGTTCTTTTTCAAAACACTTTATCAGCCCCAGAGTATGATCCAGCCGCCCCTCACCGCCTCCAATTATAATGATGGGGCAGCAGTTCAACTGACGCAGCTGAGCGATGCCAATTTCCGTGTCTGTTTTGTCTTTATCCTCCGGATACACCATTACCGCTTCGGGGGGAAGGTCTTCCAATACCCTTCTATCGGCCAGGGAATCCATATCCCCTACCACAAAGCGGGGATGTATTCCGCAGGCCAGCGCAGTATCCAGGCCGCCGTCAGCGGCGCAGATAACATCGTCCTTCTGCACAATTTCCGCTATCCGTTCCGGCGCAGGGCCATTTCCGGCGATAAAGAGTATTCCTCTTGCCATGCTGCATTCCGCCTTACACGGCAAGTATACTTTCAGGATGGCAAACGGGGAAGCTCTGGAAAAGAATGAATTTCTAAACTGAGTTTTTTTTCCGCCGATAGTAAGAGAGGTGGACAAGGATGTCCGCAAATTCAGATTGATATACATCAAGGAGGATGTCATGATAATCAATCATAATATAAGTGCTCTCTATGCTAATCGTCAGTCAAAAATTAACAATGAATCCACACGACTCAGCATGGAAAAGCTCTCTTCCGGTATGCGCATTAACCGCGCAGGTGACGATGCTTCCGGGTTGGCCGTTTCTGAAAAGATGCGGTCGCAAATCCGGGGTTTGAATCAGGCGAGTCGAAATGCGTCTGACGGCATCTCATTTATTCAAGCCACTGAAGGATACCTTCAGGAAACTTCGGATATTCTGCAGAGAATCAGGGAACTGGCTATCCAGTCATCCAACGGAATCTACAGTTCCGAGGACAGAATGCAGATTCAGGTGGAGGTTTCGCAGCTTGTTGATGAAATTGACCGGGTGGCTTCTCACGCCCAGTTCAATGGTATTACCATGCTCACCGGACGCTTTGCCCGCGAAACGGGCTTGAATACCGTTACGGCATCTATGTGGTTCCATATCGGTGCCAATATGGATCATCGGGAACGGGTTTTCATCGGCACAATGACGGCGGAAAGCATTGGCGTACGGCAGGTTGGTACGGGCACAATTATGTCCTTGTCCACTCCCGAGCAGGCAAACCGCAATATCGGCGTGATCGATGGAGCCTTAGCAAAGGTGAACAAGCAAAGGGCCGATCTTGGGGCCTATCAGAATCGGTTTACCATGGCTGTCAGAGGCCTGGATATCGGTGCTGAAAATCTTCAGGCATCGGAGTCTCAGATTCGTGATGTAAATATGGCAAAGGAAACTATTGAACTGACCAGAACGCAAATTTTGAGCCAGGCTTCCAACGCCATGCTTGCTCAGGCAAATCAGTCGACACAGATGGTTCTCAGACTTCTCCAGTAATATCCTTAAACGACAAAACCCATAGTTCAGAGATGACAGTCCCCGATCTTAAACAGACCGGGGATTTTATTGTAATTCCAGGTGCTCTCAATGTCGAAATATTTTTTTCCTGTAATTTAAAATCCAGGGTACCTCTAAAAAACCGCTTTAGAAAATTGACGAAGAAATTTTTTGTCGGGCGGCAAAAGTGGAGCGTAGCTTAAGCTACGTGAGCATTTTGACAACTTAAGAGCGGCGGAAAAGTTCGAGTCAAGAACTAAATGGGGGTAGAGGTGCCCTGGAGAATGTAAAAAAGGGCTACCTGCACGGCAGCCCTTTTAAATGAAGGCTGGAAGCCTAACTGACAACAGCCAGAATATCGGCTCCCTTAACGATGAGGTAATCCGCACCGTCAATCTTTACACCAGTACCCGCGTATTTGTCATACATAACCTTATCACCGACTTTAACGGTAATCTCTTCCTTGTCATCTCCAACAGCCGCGACAGTACCAGTCTGGGTTTTCTCCTGAGCTGTGTCGGGAATGTAGATGCCTGAAGCTGTCTTCGTTTCAGCTTCCCCAACCTTAATCAGGACTCGATCCTTCAGAGGTTTAACAGTCATTTAATAATCCTCTCGATAATTGAAGTTTTTACAGCGGTGCAAAACCGCCTGTATATACGGTTTGCCTCGCATTGGAAGATAATATACGAAAGTGAAACAAAGGGTCAAGTGGTATGGAGCATGAATTTGCATCTATCGATCAGAATGAATTGATCCGAGGCACCCTATACCTTATGGGTACCTCTAAAAAACCGCTTTAGGAAATTGACGAAGAAATTTTTTGTCGGGAGGTGCCCCTATTACAGGCGGGGAATTGTCCCTATAATATCCGGAGCATTGTTCATGCCACCGATACTATTATCCATAGCCCTGAATATTTGTACCAAATACCGTGCCCTGCCGAGCAGCATCCTTACTCTTGCTTCCTGGCTTTTAAACGAGCGGTAAAAATCCTTCGCATCGGCATACCTGCTCCGTTTAAAATTTTCATTGGCGTAGCCGTTCCGGTAAACGTCTTCCAGTGCCGCGAGAGTGTAAAATATTCTCTCTACTGTCGGAAGAATAGAACGAAGAGCCAATAGCCCGTGGCTGATAGCCTGCTTGTCCTTTATAACCTGGCTAAGTGCCGGTTTATCTGCGGTACTGGCAATAATGGGTTCCCAGCGCTTGAATATCTGTTCATGTCGATTTAGTTCTTTCATGGCGGCTTCTAACTTTGGGAACTGCTTATCCCAGAGCGCGGCATGCTGCCGAATGGAAAAAGAGGCATTAATTCGTAAGGCATCCAGCCGGTTTTTCAGCCATTGTTCGCGATAAGAAGCAATATTATCCACCGATACCCCGGCAGTGCTAACTCCGGCATCCTTGTCAATAAGAGCTGCCGTACCTGGAACAACATCTCTGGATTTGCTTTTTGTCTTCACCTCCACCCTGCCTTCAGAAACTGTAACAAGAACCGAACGATCCTGCGCCATATCGACATGAAATTCCGTGCCCCGCACAGCCATTAAAGCCGTGTCGGTTTGAACAGATAACGTTTCACGCTGAGTAAGTTTTTCAACCTTGAATTCCAGAATGCCGCGAAGCATCTGAATTACTGTTCGCGTAAAAGACGATTTTTCCGGCGTACCCTCAAAATAAAAGGCAGTGCCGGGTTTTACTTTTATCAAGGTTCCCTGTGTGGGAGTATTCAGCTCAATTTCAGCATACCCACCGCTGCCAGTCTCTATGGTATCAAACATTCGTATAGTAAATCCGATACCTGCTTCAGGCTGGGTAATTATCCTGTCATTACGGATAATTTCAACGGAACCTTCCAAAAATGTTATAGTTCCGGTTACCGGCTCAGCTGCCAGTGCCGCTGATAATACCACAAACATAAACAAACTTGATATGATACGCATAATTTTCTCCTCATCAGGGTATCTGTAAAAATCCGCAGAGGAAGTTCCTGGGATACAAGGGCACCTAAATAAAAAAACCCGCCATAGGGGCGGGTTTTATCTTGTAAGATAAGGAAACCTCTAAAAGTTTTCAGAGGTTTCCTCGTGTGCATGGATGCACCCGCATTTTCAGGGTACAATACCCTGAAAATAACGAGATAGTCGAAGTAAACGCTATCTGCCTCTACAAACTCCACGGATGGAGCTTGTAGGGATAACCATGGATAGAATGTTACTCCGCTTCTTCTTTATTTACCGGAGAATCCACTCCCGCAGATTTTGGCGGCTTGTTTTCCAATTCGGCATTCAAACGATCCAATGCCTGCTGAGCCTTAAATTCGGCAAAGGCCGCATCTTCATTGCGGTTAAAAACAGTCTGAACCTCATCAAGCATGGCCGCCTTCGGGAAATATACCATTGTATACCAGGTGCCGTCATTAGCCGGATACTGTTCCTTGGTAATTGCGCCGTTCAGCTCAATATTAGCAACTTCCTTGGATACTCGTTCCACAAAGACAAGAGTTTGAGTATCGTTGTCTGCGCCTGATTCCTGAGCATAGTCCGTAAGCATGGATTCGACAACAACAGAAACCTGAGTCGCGATATCTGCCCTGGCACGGGCCAAAGCCGCGGTGCGGGAAAGATTGTCATCCTTGAGCCTGGCCATTCCAAGCCCAACATACTGATCCTCCGGTGCGGGCGGACTCAGGAAAAATTCCGGTAGGTCCCGACGCTCCTTGGCTGGTTTCTTCATGTTCTTGTCCTCAAGCCCCGTCTCCGGCGCGGACTTGCATGAAGAAAGAACCAACATAACCGCTGCTGCGAAAAGCAGACTTGTTCTGAAAAAACTCTTTTTCATAAATAACTCCTTACACTTCAGATTTGAAGATGTTCAGGGATTATTCCATCTATGCCTTATGAAGTTCAATCCCCAAAGTCTGATTTACACAATAATTTCACACAATCATCACACAATCTTCACACTGTCGAGGAATACACAGCCGTCTTAACCAAGGGTACCTCTAAAAAACCGCTTTAGGAAATTGACGAAGAAAGTTTTGTCGGGCGGCAAAAGCTTAAGCTACGTGAGCATTTTGACAGCGTAGTAGCGGCGGAAAAGATCGAGTCAAGATCTAAATGGGTTTTTTAGAGGTGCCCTATACATACAGGGAATATGAAGCAAGTACTTCCAGTAGTTTCATATCATTGGGATTGGTATTCACACCCTATTTTTACATAGATACTTCAGCAGGCTTCCTTATTAACATCGGCGCACTGCTGGCCTGGACTCCGCTGGCATTC
>MUIB01000118.1 GCA_002084135.1 Spirochaeta sp. LUC14_002_19_P3
TGTATCCAGGCGGGCGGAGGCTTACGGCATACCGGGCAAAAGGATTGACGGCAATGATGTGTTTGAGGTTTACAAAGCTGTAAAGGCGGCCAGGGCTCATGTTGGCAAAAAAGGGCCTTATCTTATTGCCGCGGAAACTTACCGCTATATGGGCCATTCCAAGAGCGATGCGAACCGTTACCGCAGCAGGGAAGAAATTGATGCCTGGAAGAAGAAAGACCCCATTGACAACATGCGGAAGCTACTGGAAAAACATGATATTTTTACTGCCGCGGAGCTGAATGATTTTGAAACGGCGGCAAGACAGCGGATTGAAGATGCCGTTGAGTATGCGGTAAACAGCCCTGAGCCTGATACGGCGGATTTACCACTGGATGTTTATTCGGATTAAATGAGGTTTCAGCATTGCTTATGTCTGCAAGAGAAATAACTTATGCGGAGGCAATCCGCGAGGCTATGTGCGAGGAAATGCGCCGGGACTCTTCGGTGTTTTTTATGGGAGAGGATATTGGGATTTACGGCGGAGCCTTCGGTGTTTCGGTGGGGATGGTTGAAGAATTCGGCGAGGAGAGAGTTCGGGACACGCCTATCAGCGAGGCGGCTATTATCGGCGCAGCAACGGGTGCGGCGGCTTCCGGCTCACGGCCTATCGCGGAGATTCAGTTCAGCGATTTTATCGGTATCGGAATGGATCAGCTGGGGAACCAGGCGGCGAAGATGCGCTATATGTTTGGGGGACGGGTAGAGGTTCCCATGGTGCTGCGGGCCCCGACTGGTTCGGGTACCGGGGCGGCTGCCCAGCATTCCCAGAGTCAGGAGGCTTGGTATTGCCATATTCCAGGTTTGAAGGTTGTTATGCCTTCCACTCCTTACGACGCGAAAGGGCTGCTGAAATCGGCTATACGGGACAGCAATCCGGTTGTGTTTCTGGAGCCAAAGCTCCTGTACCGGAAAGCCGGGCCAGTTCCGGAAGGGGAGTATACCATTCCCTTGGGCAGGGGCGATGTTAAACGGGAGGGCTGCGATCTTACGATAATAAGCTGGGGACGAATGGTGCCGATGGTGCTGGAATCCGCTGAAAAGCTGGCTCAGTCGGACGGCTTTTCCATTGAGGTAATCGATCCGCGTACGCTGGTGCCGCTGGATAAACAGCTTATTGTGGATTCTGTCAAAAAGACTGGCAGGGCCATGATTGTGCATGAGGCGGTGCTAAGGGCCGGATACGGGGGGGAAATAGCCGCCCTTATTGCCGATTCCGAGGCTTTTTTCTATCTGGATGCGCCAATCCGCAGAGTGGCGGGACTCGATGTTCCCATTCCCTACAACCCCAATCTGGAGCGAAATGCCGTTCCCACTCCTGAACGTATTGAATCAAATATTCGCGAACTCATGCAGTAGGACAAGCTGATATGGCTGTTGAAATTATTATGCCCAAAGCCGGTATGGCCATGGAATCCGGCACTATAATTGAATGGTACAAGAAGCCTGGAGACAAGGTAAGTGCCGGGGAAGCCCTGCTGGAAATTGAAACCGACAAGGTTTCCATGGAGGTGGAGGCGGAGGCAAGCGGTTATCTTCTGGCTATCCTGCATGATGCAGGGGCTCAGGTACCGGTTATTACGGCGATTGGCTGGATTGGGGAGAGGAATGAGCCTGTTCCCGCTTTTTCTGCTGATAATTCCCCCAGGAATCAAGCGGTGCCGCTACAGAGGGCGGATACTCCCTTAGCCGCTCCTTCAGGGAATAATAGCACTGAAAACGGCACGAAAACGGGTGCCCTTAGGGCCACTCCTGCGGCGCGGTACAAGGCCAGGCGTGAAGGCATACCCCTTTCCCAATTAAGGGCAAGCGGCAGGCGGGGAGAAATTCGCCTGCGGGATGTTGTAAGGGGCGGTGCCGAAGATGAATCCTGTTCCCAATCCCTCCCCGCGGCGGGCACTACGATAACACGGCCGCTTTCGGCAATGCGGAAAACCATTGCCGAAAGAATGACGGAAAGCCAGCGGAACATTCCGCCAGTAACCTTAACCCGGCCTGCTGATGTTACAGCACTGCTGGAATTGCGGAAGAAACTGAACCAGAGGGAAGAGGAAAAAATTACCCTTACCGATTTCATTGTTAAAGCGGTGGCGGAAATTCTTAAACGCTCGCCCTGGATGCGTACCATGCTCATTAACAATGAACTCCATGAGTTTGAGGAAATTGCTCTGGGGCTGGCCATCGCTCTGGAAAGCGGGCTGATTGTGCCTGTTATCCGTTCCGCAGACAGGAAAAATTTGGGAACCTTGTCCCGCGAAATTAAAGAACTGTCGGAGCGTGCCCGCAGCGGCAAACTGCATCCGGCGGAGCTGCACGGAGGAGTGTTTACCATCAGCAATCTGGGTATGTACGGCATTACCTCTTTTAATCCGATTATAAATCCGCCACAGAGTGCCATTCTCGGCGTTAATGCCGCCCGGCAGGAATTGTCCCTGCATAACGGAACGCTCCGCGAAAGAATGATGATGAATCTGAGTTTAACTATCGATCACCGAGTTCTGGATGGAGCTCAGGGTGCTCTCTTTCTGAATGAACTGAGCGGGAAGCTGGAGAGCCCGTATCACTTGCTGGTTTAGCAAGGACATTTGTCCGACTTTTGGCAGGGATTGCCCATTTTCATATTTTCTGGCTGAAAATACGATACGCAGTTAGCTCTGATACAGCCCCTTCCCTCCTCCCGCTGTTCGGAGTATAATATACTAAAGGGTACCTCTAAAGAATTAAAACCCAGAACGGAGAACACATTGAAAAACAACGGCAAAGCGAAAAAAATCTGTTTAGCCTATTCCGGTGGACTCGATACCACCATTATTATGCCCTGGCTCAAAGAGAACTATGACAACCCCGAAATAATCGCAGTATGTACCAATGTTGGCCAACAGGAAGACTGGGATGAAGTAGAGCGCAGGGCCTACGCCGGTGGCGCATCGAAATATTTCCTTGTGGACAGCCGCCGGGAATTCGTTGAAGACTATCTTTTTCCCATGGCGCGGGCCGGGGCCGTCTATGAGGGCAAATACCTTCTGGGAACAGCCATTGCCCGCCCTCTTCAGGCCGGCAAACAAGTGGAAATAGCCCTTGCTGAAGGCTGCGATGCCCTTGCCCACGGCTGCACCGGCAAGGGCAATGATCAGGTGCGCTTCGAACTCAGCTACAAGGCATTGGCCCCTCACCTTAAAGTTATAGCCCCCTGGCGAATCTGGGACATAAACAGCCGGGAACAGGCCATTGCTTATGCCGAATCGCGAAATTTAAACCTTGGCGGAATCTCCCGGAAAAACATCTACAGCCGGGACTGGAATATATGGCATATCAGCCACGAGGGCGGCCTTCTGGAGAACCCCTGGAACGCCCCCGAAGAAGACATGTACCGCCTTACAAAAAGTCCCCAAAATGCCCCCGACAAAACTGAAGAAATAACCATTGAATTTGAAAAAGGCATACCCATCGGCCTTAACGGCCAAAAGATGGATGCCCTTTCCCTTCTGGAACAGCTTAACCAATACGGTGCCCGAAATGCCATAGGCCGCATCGACATCGTCGAAACCCGCATGGTAGGCATGAAAAGCCGCGGCGTTTATGAAACCCCCGGCGGCACCCTCCTGTACACCGCCCTGCGCGACCTGGAAATGTTCACCATCAACTACGATGCCTTAAACCTCAAGCACCGGCTCACCCAGTACTATTCCGACCTGATATATGCCGGAAAATGGTTCACAACGGCCCGAATTGGCCTCGAAGCCTACATGGAATCCGTAACGGCCTACACCACCGGCTCCGTCCGCCTTGCCCTTTACAAAGGCACTGCCGCTGTTATCGGTCGCAGCTCTCCCTATGCCCTCTACCTTGAAGAACTGGCCAGCTTTGGCGACACCAGCTACAACCAGGCCGATGCCGAAGGCTTCATTAACCTCTACGGCCTCTCCACTGGCGTAACAGCCATGGTTCAAAAGGGACTGAAAGACAGCTCCGGCCAGGCCGTTGACATGAAAAATGTCGCCGCAGGGTATCACGACAAATAGGTATGCCTTGCATCTATACCACCTACGATTTCTTAAAATTTTTGCTGACCCCGGAGCGCGGAGCGGGAAATTCCTTCCCCGACCGGAAAGAATACATACCTGTGCGCGGAGAAGAAAATAAGTCTGCTTCCTGATTATTCTTTTATGTACCGGTACCCGTTTTATTCCAGTATTTTCTGCTTAGGAAAAATACTGCCAGGATAGCCAGGCAGACTGCTACTTTGATTGCAACATGTAGCCAACTGAAGTCCAATAAGCCAGGAAAAAATAAATTAATCGCAGTAATACTTATACTGTAGAGAATAGACATGAAAATATAAAATCCATACTTTAACTTGATATTTTCCAGCCTGCAAGCCCAGGATATAATCCAGCAAGTGTATAATAGAGAAGCGCATACCGTAGTGTATGCCGCCGCTGTACGTCCGTATACCGGTATAAATATCAAATTCAGCGCAAGATTTGTCCCCGCCATCATAATGCCGCCTGTACTGGTAATCCATGTTTTTTTATGGTAGGTAATTATAGATGTAAAAAGCCGGTATTGCGCTGTCAGAAGATACGTCAGAGCAATAATGGATACAAGAATGGCCGATTCCAAATATGATACATCGCCCTGTCCCATTTTTACTATGATTAATATCATTTCACGGGAAAAGAGAAACAATACAAAACAAAGATACAGTAGCAGTACAAATAAAAGCCGGGAAAAATGAGTTATCGTTGTAATCGTTTCTGCATTTTTATGCTTTAAACCTGACTGTGAAACAGGCAGAAGGACCTGAATAATTGAATCCTGCAATACATAAATTATATGAGCAAGCTGAACTGCGAAACCGTACAAACCTGTTGAAAAAAGGGAATCATAACGACTGATAATTATACGATCGGAAAAATTTGCTATCCAGGTTCCGGCGGCATTAGGAATGAGAGGCAGTGAAAAGAGAAGCCAATTTTTGAACTTATAAAAGTCTACCTTAAATGTTAAAAGCCCTTTGGAGGCAAACATCCAGGTTATGATAATAAAATTAATCAGCCCGGCGGCAGCATTTCCAATTAACCGGGCCTTAATATCAAAACCGAATCCCAACAGCAGCACCAGAGTAAGTGCCAAACTTGTAAAATTGTACACAATCAAGAGTCCGGTAGCTTCCCTGGCTTTCAGACTTTCTCGCAGATAATGAAAGCCCAGTCCCCATAACTGGATATACACATACGGTGTATAGGCCAAGACAATATACGGCCAAACAGGAACCCCCAGTAGTGTCTCTGCCCAATAACGGCTGCTCAGCAGTACCAGCCCAACGATAAGTAAACCCCAGCCCAGAATAAAAAAGTACAGCGTGGATATCAGAGTTCCGAGCTTTTCCCGGCTTCTATTTGTATCATGGTAGAAACGGCATAAGGCCGCTTCCAAATTCAATGAAATAATAATACCGACAAGCTGGCCAATGGAATTCAAGCTGTTGAGAGTGCCATATTCCTTGGGAGTAAAATATTTTGTGTAAACAGGAAGCAGTATAACAATCGTAGTTTTGGATACCAGGTTCGCCAGTACATACCATTTTCCATGCAGAAAAATAGAGCGTGTCCATCCAGCAGCTCTGGAAACTGGCTTATTCAAGTTTACGCCCTGGAATTATAGGCAAAAGCCAAGCCTGTGAACATAATGGCATATTAAAAACCCAATCCATGGATTTTTCGGCGAAGAACTCCAATGGAATCAATAGCGGAATTCCAGGCCAAGATATAAATTATGCTTATGGTTCTGTTGCAAAAAACCATAGTTAAGATGCAAGGAATAAACCGCTTCAACACTCCAGTCAAAATAGCGCCAAAACCGGGTATACCGAATTCCTGCTGTTAAAATAGTATAATTATACACATTAGATATAAGATCATTCAGGGTCAAATCCATGAAAAAATCTTTGTCGACAAAAATACGCTGCAACCACCACCGCCATGCGAATTTTATATCATACAGGCTTATTGCCATTATCTGGCTGTCGGAACCAGGTCCAATTGGATTCCCCATCAATTGCCCCAAATAGGTATGGCCTTGCATTACAGTAAAGTGCTTATACCATATCGGCTGATCACTTCTATTACTATAGGGTATCTGTTGTAAATCGGAAAATTCCAAAACAAGACTCAGAAGTCTTTCATTTTTCAGCCTGAACACCTTTTCAAGCCCTAGAGTATAGCCATCAGCATGATCGATTCGAGTTAGCTGCACTTCACTGATTGCAGCACTAAAATCATTGCGTGCATATTCACTGTAAATTTCCAAACCTACGGAAGGGAAGCTCCAGCTTACAGTAAAAGATAGCATGCCATCTGTAGCCTCCCTTGAGTCAGGGGAGAAGAAAAAATAAGATGGATTAAACAATTCCAGAATATTAGACGTGTAATTGGGCATATTTCGCTTTACCAGGTAATGAACACCGAATTTCAAATTTTTAAGAAAGGGAAATGCATAACCCAGGGAAAGATGCAAATTTTGGGTGTAATCATTGGATGGATCATCATCAAAGTAATCAGATTCCTTTGTAAGACCAATAATCGCCCGAATATCCAATAGTCCCAAATCCGTTTTCTTTATTCTAAGCGGAACAAATCCAAGCGTTCCAAAATCAAAGTGAGGGAATCCTCCTGCCTGATTACTGAAAAGAATGGGGAAATACCGCGTTGGTCCAAGCCAAATATTTTCTGTTGAAAAGCCAATTGTCCAAAACCTGCCGGAATATCGTATGCCTGACTGCCCTAAATCCAGCTTTACAGTATTTGCATCAGTAGGATGTTGATAATAATCTATAGAACCTCCACGGAAGTACCAATATTGATGCGGTTGAATATTATAATCGTTATCTATGGCATAATGTGAATAATTTACAGGTACAGCTGGAAATGAACTGTTCTCTGCAAACCATAACCCTCCTTCAAGATTAATGCTCAAACCCTTCCACTCCATACCAAGGCCCAGATTCAAAAACAAATTACTTCCTTTGCCCTGCCATTGAGCACCATCATAAAAACCATACGGCAGTGTGGAATTGAAAGAATAATTAAATTGGTTATCAGTAAGCAGGAATTTAAAATGTTTTTTCTCAAAAATCACCCGATTTCGCCGTGATGAAAAATTATGCCAATGGCTGTCTTCTCTAACCCGCCATTCGACTGTGCTTCTGGAATAAATATTACCAGTATAGCCTTCAGCTAGTCCCACAAGCTGAAGTGCCCGGTAAAGTTTATAAGCATCAGAATTCAGTGAGTCCCCTGGATAAACTTTATTTATAAAAACAGTTGAAAAAATAATTATAATCCATGTCAATTTAACAAATTTTATTCGAATACCACGGCACATACAAACTCCTTCACCATATATTTTCAAGGCACTTTTTTCTGAATAATTCCAATGCCTGCCAGTGCTGACGGACATCGTTACTACTCATTAAATCCAGCTATTGTATTTGTATAAAGATTTTCAATCTTTTCCATTATACAATCTTTAGAATAATTACTCTCCGCATAATTCCGTATAGCATTTCTGTCCCAATCCCTCTTCCGCGTCTTATTCATAGCAGCCTGCAATTCCCTACAATCCGGTTCAACAAGAAAACCATTTATCCCATCAATAATAATAGACTCCGGCCCGCCGCATCGGGTGGATATCACCGGCAGGCCGGAGGCCATAGCCTCAATTACCACAATTCCAAATGTTTCAAATTGACTGGGCAATACAAAAGCATTCACTTTTCTCATTATTGAAGCAACTTCAGCTCTTTCCAGATAACCAGGAAACTCAACAGCATGAGATATTTTTAACCGATTCGCCAGCCGCTTCAAATAATCCAATAAATTTCCCGTACCGACCATGACTAGCCGCAGAGAATTATCAATCTTGTATTCATTATAAAATGATAACAGCAATTTTTCAGGACTTTTAGTATGAATCATATTGCCAACATATAAATATATAAAACTTTCTTCCGGCAGTTTTTCCGCTGGATAAAACATTTTGGTATCAACTATATTGGAAATAACATCAAAGTTTATACCGGTTTTTTGTTTAAGCAATTCGGCGAATGGCAAACTAACCGCTATGTTATGACGGCTGGACATATAAACTGATTTAGCTTTTCTTAATTCTCTCCCTCTTACAATGTTCCGCTTAAAGCCTGTAAAATGCTCTGTAACAATCATGGGAACACCATAATAGTTTTGATACCATTTACCAAGCAATCCAGCTTGATAGACATGAATATGAACAATGTTCGGTTTTCCAACTTGTTTGGTCCATTTTTTCAGCAATAATTTACCGCATAAAAAACGTACAGCTTCATCAAAAACAGGTATATGAGTTTTTGGTATATAGCTAATAATTTCCCGAACACCGGAAACAATTTTATCTGTTAAACCCAATCTCATTTTCTTCATCCGCACTACGGCCTTTAATGAATATGGGCGAGTAAATACTACTGTAACAGAATGTCCCCTGGCAGCAAGAGCTTGTGCCTGCTCGCGAAAAAAGGTCGCTTCAGAGGGATCCATATCGGTTGGATACCACGATGGGATTATCAAAATATCCAGATTTTTATGGATTAACTCATGCACTATCTCACTACTCCATCAATCAATAAAAACGATACTTCCAGTATCGGAAGCTAACACCAATATACCAGATTCTCCTGTTCAATACTTCCCGCAGCCCTGAAGATGTATTGATACGGTCTAAACCCTATACGAAGAAATATCAGGCAAGGCCGCAAAAGGCCTACTGTATTATAATAACTGTATATGAGAATTGCAAGAGTGCGAATTGCCTTTCCTCCTTCCCTGAAAACGCATAATTGGCCTTGAAAAGCTGTAAAAAGAGGCCTTACAAGCCGAAAAACAGTAGAAACATGGGTATTGATGAACTTCGTTTCAAAAACGGCATGGAAGGCTTTTCATCTAATCAGCATCGCGTCCCCGTAAGAAAAAAACCTGTACCCTTCCTCAATAGCCCTTCCGTAAGCACCAAGTATCCATTCCCGGCGGGCAAAAGCGGATACCAGTACCAGCAAGGTAGAACGGGGCGTGTGGAAGTTCGTAAAGAGAACATCTACCACGCTGAAGCTGTAGCCCGGAGAGATGAACAGATTCGCTGAGCCGGGGCCGGGAATGAGCCGCGCACCCTTCCAGGCCGATTCCAGAGCTCGCACCGCAGTGGTGCCCACCGCAAGAACGGGGCGGCCCTCCGCCTTTGCCGCATTCACCGCCCGTGCCGTCTCTTCGGGAATATCATAATGCTCCGTGTGCATCGTATGGGTGCTGATATCTTCGGCGCGCATCGGGGCAAAGGTGCCCAGGCCCACTGTTAAGGTGAGCCAAGCCAGTTCCATGCCCGCTGCCTTCAAAGCCTCAAGGAGCGCCGGGGTAAAGTGCAGCCCGGCTGTTGGAGCCGCGGCGGAACCCGTGTTCTTCGCATAGACAGTCTGATAGTGCTCACTGTCTTCCGGTTCATCCTTACGGCGCATGTAGGGCGGCAGCGGAATATGCCCATTGCGTTCAAACCATCCTTCATCGGGCATGGGAACAAGGCGCAGGGTGCGCCTGTCCGGTGCGGGGGCGCCCGTTATCACACCGCATATACCACTGGGAAATAGCCATTCCTGCCCTGTCCGTTTGCGTTTGGCCCTGTCCACCAGACAGTCCCAACCGCCATCGGCACTTGGCTGAAGGAACAGAAATTCCCCCTTCGCGCCGTTAGCAGCATTTGTAGCAAAGAGCCGTGCCTTGCGCACACGGGTATCATTGAACACCATGAGAGTTCCCGGTTTGAGCAAAGCCGGAAGAGACTGAACCGCATCATGGCAAACGGCACCGGTATGCCGATCCAGTACCATCAGGCGGCTACTTCCCCGCTCTGAAGGAGGATGACTTGCTATAAGATGCGCTGGCAGATCAAAAGAGAAGAGACTGGTCCGCATCGCCGTGCTTTTTACCTAAATGAGTGTAGGCCAAACTGGTAGCCGCCCGGCCCCGGGGAGTACGCTGCAAGAAACCGCGCTGAATCAGATAAGGCTCGTAGAAATCTTCCAGAGCATCAATGCCCTCCCCAACACTTATAGCCAGAGTTTCCACCCCTACCGGACCACCGCCGTAGCGTTCGATTATCGCGGCCAGGATGCGCCGATCCAGTTCTTCCAGCCCTTCAAGGTCAATTTTAAGCCGCTTCAAACCGCCCTCTACAACATCCTTGCTAATATTGCCATCGCCTTCCACCTGGGCGAAGTCCCGCATGCGCCGTAGCAGGCGGTTGGCTACACGGGGCGTGCCGCGGCTGCACCGCGCCAGCAGAGCCGCCGCCGATTCGGTAATGGAAATATCCAGAATGTGGGCACTACGGCAAACAATGGCATTCAGCTCTTCGGGGCCATAATAGTCGATGCGGATGGGTATGCCAAAACGGGTAAAGAGAGGGCTCGATACCCGGCCCGGCTTGGTTGTGGCACCCACCAGCGTAAAGGGCGGCACCGGTATGCGCACCGTCCGCGCCGCCGGTCCCTGGCCGATTATCCAGTCCAGCTCATAATCTTCCATGGCAATGTAGAGCATTTCCTCAATAGCCGGCTTGAGCCGGTGAATCTCATCAATGAAAAACACCGCCCGTTCAGGAATAGTGGAGAGCAGCCCCGCCAAATCCTTGGGCTTGTCCAGAGCCGGTGCCGAAGTAACCTTGAACTCGGCACCCAGCTCGTTGGCCATAATGGCGGCCAGAGTAGTTTTACCCAGCCCCGGCGGCCCGCTAATGAATACATGGTCCAGCGGCTCCCGCCGTGCCGCGGCGGCACGGATAAACACAGAAAGATTTTTTTTAAGCTCCTGCTGACCCTGGAAGTCGTCCAGATAGCGCGGACGGATTCCGCTATCGTCTGCGTCCTCGCCGTCAGCCGCCGCGGGTTCCAGTAATCGCTCATCCATTATTTCATCCTATGAACTTAAATGAATTATCGCCCGGCGCAGAATTTCCCGCTCCTGCTCCTGGCCGCTGAGGCGAACAATATCTTCCTCCTGAAGAATCTCCGCCACGGCCCTGGCCGCTCCCCGGCTATCGAAGCCCATGGAAATAAGCGCCGCGGCAACCTCCTTGCCACCCGAATCGGGGGCATCGGCCTCATTCCCGGCGAGTTTGCCGCGCAGCTGGAGAATTATCTTCTGGGCGGTTTTTTTGCCCAAGCCGGGAATGGAAGCCAGAGCATCGACATCCTCCGTTTCCATGGCGGCGCTAAAGCGTTCGGGCGTGGTGCCCGAAAGAATCTTTCGCGCCAGGGAGGGGCCCACCCCGCCCACAGTAAGCAGAGCATGAAACAGCCTGCGCTCGGCAAGCGCGGCAAAGCCGTAAAGGCGCATACTGTCCTGTGTATGGTGAAGATGGGTGAATATACGCACCTGGGAACCAATCGCAGGCAGGGCGGCCAAAGTACTCGCCGTAACCTCAAGAGCCCATTCCACTCCGCCCGTATCAATACCCACCGCTTCGGGAGACTTAAAAGTTAGCTTACCGCTGATGCTGTTAATCATAAACGTCCTTTCCAAAAACTGTGCCGGAAATAAGAATTTTGCCGATAACTTTGGGCTTTCCCCCGCCGCCTCCGGCGGCGGGGTCGGGCTTTGCGGGGTTTCAGCCTGCCTTCGGCAGGCCGCTTGCGCGCCCCTCCAATCCCTAAAGCATCCCCTGCGGGGGCAAAGCCCCCGCCCTAACGCGCCCCGTACAATTCAGACACAGCCTCCCGATGTATAAAAGTTATAGCCACGGCCAGCGCATCGGCCGCATGATCGGTATCAGGTGCCTCCGTCAGTCCGAGAAGCAGCATAATCATCTTCCCTATCTGGCTTTTGTCGGCACTTCCGGTACCCACCACCGATTCCTTGATAGTGTTAGGGGTAAATTCCTCCACCCGCAGGCCGTGCAGGGCCGCCGTAAGCAGTACCGCTCCCCGTGCCTGCGCCACCGGCATGGCCGATGAAACATTGCGGGCAAAGTATAATTTTTCCGCACCCACCGCCATCGGCTTGAACGCGCTGATAATTGCGCTCATTTCCCGGTGCAAAGTGAGCAGGCGCAGTTCAGGAGGCTCTCCGGAATTGGTAGCAATAGTACCGTGATCCACATGCTTATGGCGGTTTCCATCCGAATCCACCAGCCCCCAGCCAGTCTGGGCCAGTCCAGGGTCTACACCCAGTACCCGCCAGTTCACCTACGGCATCTCAAAATCTTTCGGCAGCTCAAGATTCGAGGCCACCGATTGAACATCGTCGCAGTCTTCAAGCCGCTCAATGAGACCAAGAACCTTGGCCGCGCCTTCCGCATTCAGCGATACGGTGCTATCCGGAAGCATAAGCACTTCGGCGCTCATCTGCTCAAAGCCGCTCTTCTGAAGGGCCTCCAGCACATTGACAAAATCCGAAGGCTCGGTGATTACTTCTATCACCTCATCATCCTCGGAAACATCTTCGGCACCAGCTTCCAGAGCCACCTCGAACAGCTTTTCAAAATTCACCAAATCCGCCTCGTAGGCTATAAGCCCCTTGCGCTTGAACTGGTAGGACACAGAGCCAGTTGCTGCAAGCTGGCCTCCGCCCTTGGAGAGTATCATCCGCACATCGGCACTGGTGCGGTTACGGTTTTCGGTAAGGGTGTCGATTATAAGTCCTACGCCGCCGTGGGCGTAGGCTTCGTAGCTGAGTTCCAGATATTCTTCGCCATCGAGATTGCCTACTCCCTTTTTTATAGCCCTGTCTATGTTGTCTTTGGGCATGTTTTCCGATTTGGCTTTTAATATAGCCGTGCGCAGCCGTGGATTGGCATTCTCATCTCCGCCGCCCATCCGCGCCGCCACGGTAATTTCCTTGATTATCTTGGTAAAAATTTTGCCGCGCTTTGCATCTGCGGCGCCTTTCTTATGCTTAATCGAATGCCATTTACTATGGCCAGACATGTTTTGCTCCTTAACTGAAATCAGTATGGGGCCAGTTTAAACCTGATTTTGGGAGTAGTCAAGGGGCGGTGAACGCCTCTGCCGACTCAAGCCCCATTATTCCAACTTTACATTATTGTCATTTTTTTCGCTGTTTGTTTAGTAAACATGGTGCTATCCAATCGTATTTTAAGCTGAAACACCCCAAAACGGCCATTAAAGTTGGCATAAATTTTGCTTGTAATTCAATTACTCATTGCAAACAAGCGGGGAATAATATGAAGTTTAACCTTACTAAAGCGGTGCTGGAGTATCAGAAATCGGGAGAAAACTGGCCGGAAATTTTAGAGCAGATATGTCTTATTGCCTATCAGTTTCCCCGCAGTAATACCAGCTGGGATTATGACAGGTGTTGTGAATTTTTCATATCATTCATGCCCAAAGTACCAGGGCTGGTGAAACGGTTTACACCCAGCAGTACCTTTGAGGTATACCTGTATATTAGTCTTAAAATGTATATCCGCTCTTTTCTTGATCAGCTGGTGGAACAAGAGCATTATGATAACTGGACGGAAGAGGTGAGTATTATGGGTATGGATTTACTTGCCGAAAATAATCCGCATCAGCTTGGAGATTTCATACCAAAGACAATTCAGCCTGCTTCCAGCGGTCCGTACAAGGTTGATGAACACGGCAGGCTGGTTCATAAAAGTCATCGGAGCCGTATTCTCTTCAGTGTACTGCTCCATGCCGTGGATATTAAATCCGAATGGATTGACTCTCTTGCGGGACTCATTGACTGCGAGGCCCAGTGGCTCAATGAGATTCTTGAGCAGGCAAGAAATCAGGTAAAAAATAAAACCGAGTACCGCCACAAAGTTCGAATGCAGCGCAATGAGTTCTGGTATAAAATGAAGCTCACCCAGAAAAAAATGATATTTCACGGTGAGTGGGATGAGGAGGCTTACAGAATATTGCAGCGTAAATATCATCATTGGAAGAAGCGCTACACTCAATCATGCCATTCCCTCCAACGCATCTCGGTACGGCTTTCACAGCAGGAAATCAGTCAGATATTGCAAGTGCCCATGGGGACAGTTGCTTCAGGACTGTATTTTATGCGCAAAACCTGGTCTGATATCGGAGAATAGGAAGGTGGGCAGCAAGGTATAAACCAAAGCGCGCCAGAGGTCAGGATAAAATACTCAGAGTGATGTTCGGCAAACAGCCGCAATCCCCGCGCAAAGGCAGAACATACCTGTTAGAACCAGCACGATAACACCGCCGGATGGAGTATCCGTATAGTAGGAAATATAAAGTCCGAGAAGAGTGGCAATGGAAGCCATGCCCGCGGCAAGAAGCAAGGATACCGATAAGCGCCGGGTAATCTGTGCGGCGGCAGCTCCGGGAGTTACAAGGAGTGCCAGCACCAGCACCGCGCCAACAGTCTGAATGGCGGTTACAGCGGCGAGGGCTATCAGAGCCAAAAGAAGGCCGCGCACCAGCTCGGGAGAAAGGCCAATAGACATGGCGTGGGCAGGGTCGAAAGAAGCGGTTATGAGTTCCTTAAAGCACAGGCTAAGCGTAGCAACAATAGCAAGGGTAACTGCGGCAATAAGAATGAGGTCTCCAGTGGAAATGCCCAGAATATTGCCGAAGAGAATATGACCCAGATCGCTGTAAGCGGCGATGCGGCTTAGAATAACCAGGCCGAGAGCGAAGAAGCCGACGAATACCACGCCGATAGCGGCATCTTCCTTCAGGCGGTTTTGCCAGGCAAAAAGGCCCATGGCGGCGGCAGCGGCGGCGGCGGCTCCGAGTGCGCCCAGAAACAAACTGAAGCCCGCAGCATAGGCTATGGCAATACCAGGTAGCACCGCATGGGCCAGGGCATCGCCCATAAAGGACATGCCCCGCCACACCACGAAGGCACTCAATGAGGCGCAGGCAACAGCCGTAAGCAGCCCGCCGATTAAACCGCGCACCATAAAGGTATGGGTAAACGGTTCAATGATAAATTCAATCAAGGCATCCATGGGTGGTAGTCCTTATGAAACTCGAAACCGTAGGCACGAGCTATGGTTTGAGGGGTAAGCACCTCTGCGGGCGGGCCGTCGGCAATAACCTGCTTGTCCAGAAACACCGCACGGGTAAAGTGCACCGTCAGCACGCCCAGATCGTGAGTGGACACGATAGCGGTTTTGCCCTTGGCCGTAAGCCGTTCCAGGGTGTGGAAAATGAGTTCCTGCGTACTTAAATCGACATGATTCAGAGGCTCATCGAGAAGAAGCAAATCAGCATCGTGGGCCAGAGTGCGCGCCAGCATAGTCCGCTGCTGCTGGCCTCCCGAGAGCGCACCGATTTGGCGCCGGGCCAAACGGCTTATACCCATAATTTCCATGGCCTCATCCACCGCCTCATTATCGGCGCTGCCGGGGCGCTTGAACCAGCCCAGATGCACATAGCGACCCATCATTACCACCTGACGGACATTCAGCGGCGAGTTCCAGTCCACAGCACCGCGCTGGGGCACCACGGCCACCCGGTGCAGGCAGTCCGCCGCCGGATGACCATATACCCCGATACGGCCGCTTTTGAGCTTTTCCATGCCCAGAACAAGTTTAAGCAGGGTGGATTTTCCGGCACCGTTGGGACCCACCAGCGCCACCCTTTCCCCCGGCTGTACAGTAAGATTCACCCCGGTTAGCACCTCTTCTTCCGTAGCACTGTAGCGGTGATGCACATCGCTGCATTCCAGTGCCGCACTGCCAGGCTTTACGGGAAGATCGCAGCGGCCCCCGTAAAATTTCACCGCCCGTCCTTCAGAGCATGGGCAATCTGCTCGGCATTATAGCGGATGAAATCGATGTAATCAGAGCCTCTTTCCCCCTCTTTGCTCAGTGCCCCGGTTTTTAGGATGACCACCGATGCGCCTCCCCTGCTTTGGCGGGCAAGGGTTTCAGCGAACTGCATTACAGCCCGGGGGCTGCCTTCCTCAATAAAGATGGCCGGTATTCCTTCCGAAGCGAACATGTCCTCAAAGCGGCTTAAATGGCGGGCACTCAATTCCGCCCGATCGCTGGTATGAGGAATAATACTGTCGATAACGACAAGGCCATAGTCGCGGGCAAAGTAAGCCATGGAGCTGTGGCCTGTAAGCAGTTTGCGCCGTTCGGGGGGAATGCTCCCCATAAGGGCAGCCATTTCTTCATCCAGAAGCGCCAGTTCCTCCCGGTACCCAGCCGCCGCTTCGCGGTAGGCATCTCCGTTATCAGGATCGGCGGCGGCAAGTGCCTCGGCAATGCTGTGAGTCCAGATAATCACATTACGCGGGGAAAGCCATAGATGCGGATCTGTTTCATGCCAATGCTCTTCCGCTGTCTGTTCGGAATGCTCTTCCTCATGGTCGTGCCTATCCTCTTCCCCGGAGTGCTCTGTTTCTCCATGAATATCATGTTCTTCGCCAAGAATGTCCATTCCCTGAGATAAATCAATAACCGTAAGCCCGCTCAGGGAATCCAGAACTGGCACAAGCCCCTCTTCCAAACCAAGGCCGTTCATAAACAGCAGGCGGGACTCTTCCAGCTCCGCCATATCGCGGGGAGTGGGTTCCCAGCTGTGGGGATTTTCCCCCCTTCCAATAAGCACGTTCACGTCCGCCCGCTCCCCGGCAATCCGGGACACAATGTCCCCGATAATAGACGTAGATGCCTGAATCCGTTCCGGCGCGGATTCCCTTCGCTTCGTGCAGCCAGCATTCAAAAAGAAAACTGCCGCTGCTAAAAATAAGCCAACAGTACGGATCATTTAAACCTCCTCATGATCGCAAACAAGATGCGGTTCCCGACAGTCCGCGCAGGTAGCAAGGCGGTGATGCCGGGTAAAATCGTCCCAGTGCTCCCGCCGTGAAGAACTCAATGTTCCCGTCCCCCCGCACAGAGGACAGCAGTTACCAAGTGCCGAAAGAATCGCCCCGCGGATAAAGTCCGACCGATTGGTAATACCCGCCATGGCCTCCATCAGTGTTTCATCTACCTTAAAGGTAATTATCTCTGCTTTGTTTTTTCCAGTCATGGAGAGATAGTAATACAGTGTATTACTATTGTCAAGGGAGAAAGGGAATTTATTTATAAAATCAACAAAAATCCCGCTTTTCCTGTTGTTAGGCTGGCCATACCCTGTTATAATCAGGGCATGGACGAAGAAATAAAAGAAAGCATTGAAGAAATTCTACAAATGCAGAAAGAAAATGAGAAACGGTTCAGGGAAACCGATGAACAGATGAAAAGAACCGATGAGCGGCTGGAGAGAATTGGCATTCAGTTGGGCGGTTTGGGGAATAATATCGGCAGCACTACCGAGGAATTTTTCTTCCGTTACTTTGAGAACAAGCCGGAACTGGGTGGTATGAAGTTTGATAAGGTCATTCGTAACATCTGGGAGGGGGCGAAGGAACATGAGTACGATATACTGCTGATCAACGGGGACTCGGTGGCATTAATTGAAGTAAAGCACAGAGCCCATCCAGCCCGGGTAAAGCATATTGTCCAACATAAAACCGAACGGTTCCGCAATTACTTTGCCGTATTCAAGGATTATAAACTCTACATTGGACTTGCCACCATGTCTACCAATGCCGAACTAACAAAAGCCGCCAGAGAAGCCGGAATTTTCCTTTTAACCCAGAAAGGAGACGTCCTGGAAGTGGTAAATTCCTCTGTTAAGGTGTTTTAACCGAAACGACTATTCTGACTTCGAATAGCTTAATGGGTACCTCTAAAAAACAGCTTTAGGAAATTGACGAAGAAATTTTTTGTCGGGCGGCAAAGGGGAAGGATGAAGGATGAATGGGGAAAAGTGATAAGCTACGTGAGCATTTTGATAACGCAGTAGCGGCGGAAAAGATCGAGTCAAGAACTAAATGGGGGTTTTTAGAGGTGCCCTTTATAGACTCGCAGTTAAAACGATTTTTTTTTCGCCACCTCCCTTGATCCTAATGCTGAAAATCCCTATACTGCTTCCATGAATAGTAAAACACCACCAGTTCTCAGACCGGGCAAACATGCGCCGGGCATACACCCCGTAATCGCGGGACGTTGGAGTTCCAGAGCCATTGATGCGCAAAAAACGGTAAGCCCTGAACTCTTGAACCGTATATTGGAAGCCGGAAGATGGGCACCGTCATCGGCCAATAATCAGCCTTGGCGTTTCATGGACTTTGGGCCAGAGAATGCCGAAACCCTTAAATTGGCCAAAACAACCTTGGCGGAAGGAAATATCTGGGCGCAGCCAAGTCCAAGGCTGGTATTCATTCTTGCCCGAACGGACAGGGAAGACGGCAAGCCGCATCAATTAGCTCTTTACGAAGCAGGCCAGGCTGTGGCACAAATGGCGCTGCAAGCCGCCCATGAGGGAGTAGTATTCCATCAGATGATGGGCTTTTCAGCGGATCAATTCCGTAAGTTGTTTTCCGTTCCGGAAAACTTTGCCATCATCGTTGCAGTGGCAATTGGTTGGCCAGGAAGCAGCATGGAGATGATTCCGGAAAACCGGCGCAGTTTGGAAACCTCCGAGCGAATGCGCAAAAGCATGGACGAGCTTGTCTTCCACAATGGAGAAATCCCAGGCAAATAACACTGGAGTCCTCCCGAATGACCTGTTTAGTCCGTATCGCGGATACTGGTTCCGCGAATCCCAAAGTTGTTAATTTATCCTCAAGAAAATCAGCCTCGTCCCAACAGTGGCGGAAGGAACCAGCCTATTCTGTTGCCAACACAGCCCGAATAGACATTGCCATAAATGATATTGTTGAGATATACCTGCCGCCAGGACGAACAATTCTGTCGGCAGCCCGGCTCTTTTTATTGCCGGCTATTATGTTTTTGCTAAGTTATTTCCTTGCTATTAAACTATTCCCTAACGGAATTACGGGGATATTGAGCGGAGATGAACTCGCATTTCTGGCCGGCTTAAGCCTGCTGCTGCTCTGCATATTGATAGCCGCCTTCTCACGGCATCGCACCGCAGGCCCATATCCTGAAATTGTACGCCGTCTTGAACAAGGTGAAATTGCTTCATCGGAACAAGCCTGCGGCTCCTGCGGTATTTGCGGCAACTGATTTTTCAGAGGGTACCTCTACAAAACAGCTTTAGGAAATTGACGAAGAAATTTTTTGTCGGGCGGCAAAAGCGGAGCGTAGCCGGGGGCTACGTGAGCATTTTGACAACATAAGAGCAGCGAAAAAGTTC
>MUIB01000131.1 GCA_002084135.1 Spirochaeta sp. LUC14_002_19_P3
GCCCTGAAAATTTCACAGCAGCCCTAACCGCAACAGCCGGAGAAGTTAAACTGACATGGAACGTTCCAACGGATATGGGCGTTTATGCGCTTGTTACCAGGAACATAACTTACAAGGTGTATTCCAGCCGCAGCGATATAACCGATACATCCGGCTTAACGCCTAATTATATCGGTACGGATTTAAGCTATACCTTCACCGGCACCGTGGGAGAAACCTGGTATTTTGCAGTAAATGCCTATAACGGCATTAAAGATACTCCCTTGGCCAAAATAGGCCCGTTTACGATAAGTTCCCTCAATCCCCCCAATCCCCTCAATCCCCTCAATCCTCAGCCCAGTGCTCTGGGCCATTTGAGTTTCAGTGCTTATTCTGAAACTGGCTTAACTGTTTCCTGGAAGGCACCCAGCGATACAGGAATTGAAAACGGATCGGCAAACACCTTAAGCGGCTACAAAGTTTATTATTCTAGCACTTCGGGGGCTGATTTAACTTCCGTAACGATTACTCTTTCAGATGCCAATATCACATCGCAGGCCATAGGCGGCCTGAGTGCCGGAACCCAATATTCCTTCAGGGTAACGGCATTCAACGCCAGTGGCGAGAGTATGGCCAGCACGGAAGCGCATACCTACACGAACAAGGCATCAGGCAGCCCTGAAAATTTCACCACAGCCCTAACCGCAACAGCCGGAAAAGCCAAACTGACATGGAGTGCTCCAGCGGACATGGGCTACACTGATGGTTCTACAGCCACGGCTATAAGCTACAAGGTGTATTCCAGTAAAAGCGATATAGCCGATACAGCCGGGCTAACGCCTGCGTACACCGGCACGGACTTGAGCTATATCTTCACTGGCACTGTGGGAGAATCCTGGTACTTTGCGGTAATAGCGAATAACGGCGGTGCGGACAGCACTCTGGCCAAAACAGGCCCGTTCACACTAATACAGCCAGTAGTCCATCAGCTGCATCTGTATCCCAATGGGGGCTCAGGTCCGATTGAAATAACAGATTTTCTCGAAGGCGTAGCCACCGCCATTCCTGCTCCCACGAGGATAACAAAGTCTGGCAGCAGTATTGCCGCCTGGAATACCGCGGCTGATGCTTCCGGTACCTACTATGACGTAACCGAAGAAATAACTCTGACCGCAGAATTAAAACTCTACGCTGTATGGAGTACCGATGGTTTGGCATACTCCCTTATCAACGATGATACGGAATACAGTGTAACAGCCGGAAGCGTTCCCATAACAGCCACATACATAGAAGTATCGGGATACTGGCAGGGAAAGAAGGTTACCGAGGTGGGGGGAAGTGCATTTTGGGCTACCAACGTGTGGGGGCATAGAGGATTTAGGGAAAAGAAAAGCTATACTGATTTGACGGATATAAAGCTACCTCCAACGATTACCGTTATTCAAAACTATGCATTTTCTGGCTGCTCTAAATTAGCCTTAACCAGTCTGCCGGACGGAATTACATCTATTGGCGACTACGCCTTTTGGGAATGCACTAACCTGGCTTTAACCAGCCTGCCAGACGGGATTACATTTATTGGTACCGCTGCATTTTATGGATGCACTAACCTGGCCTTAACCAGCCTGCCGAGCGGATTGAAACGTTTGAAAGGCTGGGTATTTACCTCATGCTCTGAAGTAAATTTCACCAGCTTGCCGAGTGGTCTTGAATATATTGGATCGTGGACACTGTATGGTACAAAATCGGCCTTTACAACCTTACCAGGCAGTGTTACAGATCTTGAACATCGTGCATTCGGCGGCACTGCGATGAGCTCAATGACTATCCCGGCTACGGTTACCCGTATCGGCAGGCTCCTCTTCAACTATAACGATGTTATAACGGAAGTAACATTGGAAGGAGACTATAGTAGATTATTCGAGACATTTGCGAATGAGAGCACCTCTGGGGGAAAGCTGGCAACGGTGAACATAACAAACGATACAACTCCGGCCACTCTAATAGATGGAGTGTATTGGTACAAAGTTTTCCCCAACACGGTAAGGTCTATTAAAGTTCCGGCCAGCGCGGTTGATACCTATAAGGCTGAATGGCCTGAATATGCGGATATTATCAGCGGGCTTTAGATTAGGCTTTAGGCTGGAGGAAAAGGCCGTGTGCGGCCCCTCCCAACCTTGAACCTCCCCCCTTGAAACAAGCCGTCAATTTGTGTCATTCTTAATACCGTGACACTATCGATTCGCCGCTTACTGCTTACCATTCTCCTGCTGGCATCCCTGGCCGGGCTGCTGCTAATTGGCTATACCTGGTTTATTCTCATTACGGATAACCTTAAAACCTCATTTTCTCCGGGAATTACCATGGTTTGGTGGGGTGCCATACGCGGCTATTATAAGACAGACCTTATCAGTACGCTTGGAATCCTTACTTTTTACACAGTGCTGGCTCTGGCGGGCGAGTTAATTCTGCGCCGCAGGTTTGGAGTGAATCAGTCTTCGGAAATGTTTTTTCTCCGCTTGTTTCTTCTGCTACTCCCTTTGCAGGCGGTAAGACTCACTGTTCTTTACCATACGGATTTGGGGCTTACCGCAACCAGAATTGCCTGGTTTGGCCGCTTTACCGGAATTACCGCCCTATTGAATATCAGTCTTTACGATTCCGATATGCCCATACGCCGTTCCGCGCATATTCTCGGAGTTGGAGTATTGGTGTCCATGGCTATTGCTGTTATGATTCCGCTGGACGTAACCCAGCCCATGGGAAACCTTCTTTACAGAACGGGAATAGATACCTCATTGGCTCTGGCCTGTATCCTGCTGGAAATACTCGCCGTAATTTCATTGGCCGGTTCGGGAGTTGCACGGATGAATAATCTGTATTACCTGTTGGCCGCCGCTCTGCTGAGTATTATTGTTGGCAGCGAATTGAGTTTTTTCGGGAATGCGACTCTGGATATTATCGGAGCGCTGTTAATGCTAATGGGAACTTTGGGCTTTGCCGGGCTTATACGCCGAATATATCAGTGGTTATAGGAAATATTTGTGGGTGCAGAATATAAAATGGTTATCAGCGATCTGGATGGAACACTGCTGGACGATACCTGTGAAATACCTGGGCTGAATAAAGAAATTATTGCTCAGTTCAGAAAGCAGGGCGGTTTGTTTACACTGGCAACAGGCCGGAACAGTTATTCCGTAAAGCGCTTTGCCCGGGAGCTGGATTTGGATTTGCCGCTGATTATATACAACGGTGCCAAGATTGTTCATGCGGTAAGCGGTGAAGATATTTTCAGTAGCTGCATGGATAAAAGAGATATAGAGCAGGCCCTTGAGCTGTATCGGGAATTTCCCCTGGATCCGATCTTTTTCTCTGAGGGTACAGGCTATGTCTTTGAGTTTACCGATAAGGTTAAAATATTTCAACGTCGGGATGGAATCCGCCTGGCCCTGTTGGAAAATGAAGCCGATTTAATGAAAAGGGAAATAACAAAGGTATTGGCGATTGGCGAAAGTCAGTATTATCCTGAATTCCGCCGTCAGTTTTATGAAGTGCGCGGATGCAAGGGGCATTTGGTGCAGTCCGAGATTAATTTTCTGGAAATTCTTCCTGAAGGGGTAAATAAAGGCACAGCTATGAAATTCCTCGCGGATTCTCTCGGCATAAAACTGAATGAAATTGTCTGTTTCGGGGATAATTCCAACGATGCCGAGATGATTCAAATGGCGGGACTGGGCGTTGTTATGGAGAACGCCCATGAAGAAATAAAGGCGTATGCCGATATTATCGCGCCTCCTAATACGGCCAGCGGAGTAGGCATAGTAATACGCGATTATTTTTTGAACAAATAGTGAACTGGGTTCTTGGAGGCTGTTTTATTTGAGGTACCCTTAAAAATAAAGAGCTGGAGGAGGTTTATATGACCACAGCGGATATGTTGATTTCAGGGTGTACAGCAAGGAGAGCTAAAAGGAATGCGGAAGGAATACCAGGCGGGATTATGGAAAGTCCATCAAAGGCAAATTATGGGGTTCCAGGGAAGGCTGAAGAGCCGAATTTTTATCCGCATAAAGGCGACGAAAGCCCCATCAGATTCAGGAGAAATTCCACATCGACATGGCTTTGAAAAATTGCGGTGAAGCGGTTTATGGATGCATCGAGGGTGGGGAGGGAGGGGGATGGCGCGGGGACGGGGAGGCCGCTTCGCTGGCAGAGTTCGTTCAGGAATTGGCACCGGATGCCCATATTGTCGAAGATGCCGTGGAGGTAGGTTCCCTGTATGTTGGCGCGGCGGCAGCCGAGGCCGGGGTGGCTGAAGAGTTCCTGTTCTGTATAGCGGGATAGGCCGTGGTGGATTTCATAGCCGCTTACCGGGCTTGAATTGGCGAGGAGGCTGGTTTGGCGTTGGGTAAGGGTTTTTTCGGCTTCGAGGGTGGTATGGAGGTTTAAGAGACCCATGCCGTCGATGCGGGCGCCCGGTTCGGCTTCGATGCCTTGGGGATCGCTGATGGAGCGGCCCAGCATTTGGAAGCCGCCGCAGATGCCTACAAGAATGATTTGATTGCTTTGGGCGGCTTCGATGAGGGCCTGTTCCAGCCCGAGGCGGCGGAGGCGGCGTAGATCGCTAATGACGTTTTTGCTGCCGGGGATAATGACGGCGTGGGGGCGGCAGCGGCGCAGGCTTTCCACTGTGTCGATTTTTACGAGTCTTACGCCGGGCTGATTCCTGAAAGGGTCTATGTCGGTGGAATTGGAGAGCCGCTGGAGGCTTACAACTCCAATAACGATTTCAGGTGAATCGGAGGGCGACGGCGAAGAGCCCCATCGGAGGTTATAATCTGCTCCATCTTCATCGGGTAGCCCGTGGTTTTCTATCCAGGGAATAACTCCGATTACGGGTTTGCCGGTGCGCTCAAGGAGGTAGCGATGGGCTTCTTCCAGGAGGCTGGGGTCGCCGCGGAATTTGTTGACAATGAAGCCTTTAACCCGGTTGCGCTCCCATTCGCTCATTACGGCGAGGTGGCCGATGAAGGAGGCGTAGAGGCCGCCGCGGTCTATGTCGCCAACCAAAATAACCGGGGCATCGGCATGGCGTGCCATTTCCATGTTGACGATGTCGTGGGGGCGCAGGTTTACTTCGCCGGGGCTGCCGGCACCTTCGAGTACGATGGCCTGGTGCTGGGCGGCGAGCTGATTGTAGGCTGTCTGAACGGCGGTTTTGAGTTCGGTTTTGCGCTGGTAGTAGGCGCGGGCGCTGAGGCTGCTGTCGGGTTTGCCAAGGAGGATAACCTGGGAGCGGCGTTCGCCGGTGGGCTTGAGGAGTACGGGGTTCATGAGTACGCTGGGGGGAATGCGGGCGGCGGCGGCCTGAAGGGCCTGGGCCCGGCCTATTTCTCCGCCGTCGGGGGTTACGAAGGAATTGAGGGACATGTTCTGGGCTTTGAAGGGGGCGACGCTGATGCCCCGCTTGGCAAGGATGCGGCACATTGCCATGGTTATGAGGCTTTTGCCAGCGGAGGATGAGGTGCCCTGAAACATGAGCGCAGGGCGGGGGCGTTTTGTGCTCTTTCGGGGAACGGGGGTGCCCAGCTCGGCGCAGAGGGCGGCAACGAGTTTTTGATTGTCTTCGTCCTGGCGGATTGCGGCGCGGAAGAATCCCGGCTCCAGGCCGGAAAAGTCTTCGCAGGAGCGCAGGAGTATGCCCCGCTGAATGAGATTTTTATAAAATGATCCGGGCTCCCGGTGCTGTACTTTGAAGAGGACAAAGTTGGCATCGCTGGGGTAGGGTTTTAATGCGCTAAAGGAGGAAAGCTCATCGAAAAACCTGGGCATGGCCCTTTGAAGCCATTCACGGGTGCGGCTACCGTGTTCTATATCAGAGATAAGGGTTTCCATAAGGCGGATTTCCAGGGCACCGACATGCCAGCTTGGGAGTTCGTTCCACACGCGTTCAATGATGTCTTCCGCGGCTATGACATATCCCATACGGATGCCGGGCAGCGCGAAGAGTTTGGTAAGGGAGCGCAGCCGGAGAATGTTTGCCGCTTCCGCCGGTGGCTCCGCCCCGCCCTGTAGGGTAAAGCCGATGTAGGCTTCATCGATGCAGATATACTTGTCCGGGAATTGGGAGGACAGGTGCTGAATGAGGCCTTCGGGGAGCAAGCGCCCGGAGGGGTTGTTGGGGTTGCCCAGAATGGCCATGGATCCGCGGGGGGCGGCTTCGAGCGCGGCAGCCAGTGCGTGGCTCTCGGTGAGAAAGTCATTTTCCGCCCGCAGCGGCACGTGGGTAAGCTCCAGTTCCAGATGGCGGCTGTACCGCTGATAGTCTGTGTAGCAAGGCACGGCGATGATAACTCTTGGGGGCATGAGTGCCCGCAGGAGCGCAAACAGAAGCTGGGAACTGCCGCTGCCGGGAATAACCATGCCCGGAGAAATATTAAACCGGGAGGCCGCAGCTTCCCGAAACGCCTGATACTCCGGCTCGGGATAGGCCGCGGCGGATGAAAGCTCCCGGTCTATAATGCCACGGACACAGGGAGGGAATCCCAGCGGATTGAGCCCGGCACTGAAGTCCGTAAGCGCTTCTTTGGAGACACCATATTCTCTTGCGGCACGGGATGGATTCCCGCCGTGATGGGGATGAGACATGTGGGGATGATATAATGTTTTGGCGGGTTGTGTCAGGGGTGGGGGAGGGTCATCTTAGAGGTGCCCTTAAGTATATATTTCCCTTTTCAAGTTCCAGGTTGACTTCCCAGCCCCAATCCAGCATACTCTTACCATGGCCAGAGAATTCAAAGACTCCCTGTTCCGATTCATTTTTGGTTCAGCTGCAAACTTCGCTAAACTCTACTTCTGGGCGGCGAAAAAAGAGCTCCCAAAAAATATCAAACCCTACAAAACCACCAAATTCCTCACATCCGTATTCGCCAACGACATAGCCTTTACAACCCCCGATGAGCGACTCATCATCTTCTTTGAGCACCAATCCACCAATAATCCCAACATGGCCTTGCGCTGCTGCCTCTATTACTTCGATTTTATTCTGAACCTCATAAAAAGAGACAAAAAGAAAGTCATTAAGCTCTTTAGTTCCTCGCTGATGAAAATCCCCGCTCCGGAGTTCTATGTCTTTTACAATGGCCGGGAACCACTCAAGCAAACCCAATACCATATCGCGGAGAATTTCCCCGATGGCAAAAGCCTCTTTCTCCATGCCAAAGCCATGGCCCTGGATATCCGCTATGAAACATTGAAACGACAAAACTATCAGAATCGGGACGAGCTACTGGGATACAGCTACTATATAGACCGTACCGAACACCATCTTAAAGAAGCGCACAGCCTCCACGATGCCCACGCATTGGCAAAAGAGGATTGCAGAAAAGAACAATTATTGTTAAGTTACATTGACAGAGAG
>MUIB01000036.1 GCA_002084135.1 Spirochaeta sp. LUC14_002_19_P3
CCGCCCGACAAAAAATTTCTTCGTCAATTTCCTAAAGCGGTTTTTTAGAGGTACCCTACGGCAGTTGAAATTTCAACCGCATCCAAAAACCTTAAGCTCCCACAAACACTGCTTTTTAACGAGGCTGTAGGGTTATTGACACACTTGTATTCCTGGTTATAATACCTTAAAAATACTGAATTTTGAATTCGGGAGGATTTAAATGAAGAAAAACTGGCTTCAGTTTACCATACTGCTGTCAATAGTTATGGCGGCAGTTAGCGGGATGGCTTTTGCCGCCGATGGGCCTGCTCCGGCTAATGTTGTTCTGGTTATGGAAAGTACCAGAAGCAAAATTATCAAGTACATGTACAAGGACTTGAGCAAGGGCTTGAAGAAGCTGAATGTTGAGGCAAAGATTGAGGTGGTACCCTACAAGGATGCCGGTAAAAAGCTGTTTGCGGCTAACGATGCTGTTATCGTTATAAGCGAGAGACAGAATAATGTTCTCAATCCGGCCATTCTGCCTTTTATTCAGGAAAATGTCGAAAACATGAAGCTGATTACGGTGAGTTTTCTGCCCGGCAGAAACACTGCACTGCCTCCAGCACCGGAAGGTGTCGATGTTCTCTCTTCGGCATCCGGCAAATTTCCGGCTCAGAAGTTTGTTGTAAACGATCTTGCCGCGGAAGTTGTGAAAAGGCTGAAAAAATAGCCGCTGCTGAGCATCCTGCTCCCCGCGCTGTAACTCACTTCATCGCCGGTTACCCCTCTTTTGAGGCATCACTGGCGGTGGGACGGGCACTTATCGCGGGGGGTGCTTTTGCGCTGGAAATGCAGATTCCCTTCTCGGACCCCAGTGCCGACGGCCCTGTTATAGAGGAAGCCTGCCGGGCGGCTCTGGCGGGCGGATTCTGCGCTGGAGATGCCTTTACTCTGCTAAAAATGCTGCGAAATGAGTCCGATATTCCCATCTTTGTTATGAGCTATGCCAGTCTTGTTGTAAGGCCGGGAGTGAAAAATTTTGTGCAGCAGGCGCAGAGAGCGGGGGCAAGCGGCCTTATTATACCCGATCTTGTTCCGGGTATGGACGAGGGGCTTTACCAAACGGCGGCGGATGAAGGCTGTCCGGCGGTGCCGGTGCTCGTGCCATGGATTACTCCTGAACGTCTGAATGCCGTACTTGCCGAACCGATTGAATGGGTGTATGCGGCTCTCCGCTCGGGCATTACCGGCAGCCATACAGAAATAGGCACGGAACAAATTGATTTTCTGAATCGCCTGAAGGCGGCGCGGTCGGATAAGGATGGCCTGCGAATCATGGCTGGTTTCGGCATTCATTCTTCCGAACAGGTGCGGGCGGTATGCGCTCATGCGGATGCGGCTATTGTTGGAAGCGCTCTGGTTCGGGTTATTGCGGCGGCGGGAGCTGGTGGTGCTTCCAAAGCGGCAAAAATGCTGCTGAGAGAACTTCTGGATTAAGGGTTGATAACGGCATATATCTGCACTGCTGTCATTCCCATTACTGAATTGTAACAGGAATTAAATTGACTTCACGCATAACTCTTTGTATATTTTATACAGGGCACCTCTAAAAACCCCATTTAGTTCTTGAATTGAGCACTTTCGCCAAATATTATCTTGGCTTTACAACGAGGAGGTTGTTATGTCTTACAAATTTATGAAAATTGCCACGGCTGCGATTATTTTGCTTTCGGGTACAATGCTTTTCGCGGCTGGATTAACTGACAATTCTGGTTTAGCTGACAATGCTGGTGAAATTAACGGACAAATTATCTACATAGAGGGTGAAGCTACCCTTAACGGTGCTGCTGCGGAACTTGGTAATACCGTTAAGCCTGGGGATCAGATTACTACCGGCACTGCATCGACAGTGGAGATAGCCTTTGGAGAACAGAATATCCTGCAGTTTCAGGAGAATTCCGATGTTGTTATTCAAGCCGACTGGGCTGGAATTGAACTCAAACAGGGCATTGTTGCCGGAGTACTGAACAAACTGAAATCCATCGGAATTTCAAAAGAGAATCCCTTTACTGTGAACACGGAGCTGACAGTAATGGCGGTGAGGGGAACCTCATTCTTCATCCATAACGGTGTACCGGGGAATGTCTATCACTGCACCTGCAATGGTGAAATTCAATATGAATCCAGTGATGGAAATATAGTGGAAACAGTAGAAGCCAACCATCATAACCCCGTGATGTTTTTTAAGGATGAATCCGGCATCTTACAGCGTGAGGATGCCAGCGGGTATAACTACCATGATGATGACTCAATGAACGCAGTGGCCGCCAAAGTGAATACTTCGATTCCCTGGAAAGACTAGGCTGTCCCGGACTGCCGTCCCGGCTTTTTGGAATCCCATTAGGTGCAAAGGAAATAGCCCCTGCGTCCTTTAGTATGAAGAAACCCAAGCCGATCGAATTCCTGTTCTCTTGTTCATCCTGCAGTAGCATTCCGGCAGAAACAGGTGCTGAGGTAGCTTTTGTCGGCAGATCCAATTCCGGAAAATCTTCCGTGCTGAACACTCTGGCAGGCCGGAAATCTCCGGCAAAAACATCTTCCATTCCGGGTAAAACCCGCCATATTAACTTTTACGCCATTAACGGACAAAGCAGTCGCCGCCTTACAGACCTGCCCGGTTATGGTTATGCCCGGGTAAGCGCACAGGAAATGGAACGCTGGAAGCGGGAACTCACCCGCTACATTACGGAGCGTCAGTCTCTTGTCGGCATAATAATTGTCATGGACATACGCCGCCCTTTCACGGAACTTGATAGGCAAATGCTTGCACTCTGCCAGGCTAAGCCCGTTCACATTCTCTTGAACAAATCAGACAAACTTAAAAATAGCCGTAGAACAGTCGCGAAAACCAATGCCGCACGGGCATTAAAACTCCTGCACCCAGACGCCACCATTGGAATCTTTTCAGCCCTCAAACAGGAAGGAATGGAAGAGCTACGGCGGATTATAAGCGGCTGGATTGGCACTGAATAAAGTATTTTAGGAAATTGACCTCTGGCGCCACACCCTGGAATTCCTCTTCTGGTACAAAATAAAAATCACCCTACAGCTTATGAACACTCTGAACCGATAGAAGAATAAGGCATGAACAGTAGATTTTTATTAATTATAATAATCATACTCATTTGGGTCGTGATACCCATCTATCCGCTTCCGGTGCCTCTTGGAACCATTGAGATAGGCTTGGAGAGCTTCGATGGCTACCAGGAAGGCATGGCCTGGCTCAATACCAATGAAACTGGCGACAGCCTGGAAATTCTGATTGCCTACAAGGGATTTGGCTTGGATACCGTAAGCTGGATATTCAGCAGTGAAGGATTAACAGCATTCCGTGATGCCTCCGCCAAGGCATCCTGGTGGCGTTCCCGCCTGCTGGAGATGAATGTAGAGCAAACTGTACTCAAAGACATAGCCGCCGTTAAACCAAATATAATCTATACCCACAAGGAAGTTCCCTATCCTTTCAACGACACGGAAAACATACTCCGGTTTGTCCGGCAGGGAGGGGATTATGCGCTTCTTCTCACTGAACCCTCTATGGGAGCGGAAACACGACGCAGTGGAAAAAAAACCCTTCCTGTTTTTACCTTGCACATAGCCAAAAAAGAACTTCCTCTGCTGCGAGGCCTCTTATCGCAGGAAAACATGACCCAAGTCCTGCAAGCCTACGGTGAACAAAAGTCCATGATTGAAACAATTCTCGCAGGCTCACCGTAGTTCATAACCAGAACCGTAAGGTTCGCCGGCCGTGCCACCGTATTCCGTAATTTTTATATCGGTTAAAAAATCAATACTAACCCGTCCACCCGGCCTAATGGTAAACTTTCGGGTAATTTGATAATCGCCCAGAATACCGGTTATCTCATGTTCACCGGAGGTAATTTCCATGGTAAGAGAATTACCCTTCAAAGCAATTTCTTTGCCGTCGAATAGTACCTGCGAACCTTCAGGAAAATTAACTGTCATTTCCGGTTCCCAATACTCAAGAGTAATGGGAATATTGATGCTCTTGCCAGCTTCTACCGCAACCGTCTGTTCAACAATAGGGGCATGAGTACTGCTTACTGTTATCTTGTGAATACCAGCTTTCAGCATAACGGGTACTTCAGGCTTAATATCACGGCCATCTATGGTGATAGTAACACGTTCCTCTGGAGAGCCGGATAAATTGGTTAATGCGATGGAAACAGTGCCCTCCTGTCTTAACAGCGGCTCCGCACGTATAGTAAGCACTTCCTGATACAGGAAATCGGGCACGCCTTTTACCACCGGCAGAATAACAGCCAGCAGCGGGAATTCCTCCGGCTTTACCAGCATGGGGAGAATTTGCGATTCACCGCTTATGGAATGATCCTTTCTGAAAGGGATGCGGAGAGCCATCGATGAACGGGATGGCAGGAGCCGCATGTACACCCGTGTACCGGTATAGGATTGATTATTTATCCCGGGCATTGGAGTAATGTTTTTGAACAGCATCAGGGCAAAACTGTTGGGATAAGCCTGCAAGCCTTTTGGAATGCCGATTTGAAGTTCCAGGCCATCGTGGAACCCGGAAACTGCCTGGGCCGTTACCGCAGCGATATTTTCGATTTGAAAACCCAACGTTTCCCTGCCGTCGCCGATAAAGCCTGCAACTGTACCGTGAATATTTTCAGCATAAAGGCTGATATTCGCGGTAAGGAGAACCCAGGCAAAAATACAGTGTCGATTCAGGCGTTTCATTTTTCCCCCAGCGCGGTAATCCGCATCGGGTCTATAGCCCTTCCGTTCCGGCGCACCTCAAAGTGCAGATGCGGGCCGGTGGAAATACCGGAATTCCCCGATAAGGCTATAATTTCACCGGTCTGAACCTGCTGCCCTTCCTCTACAAGCACTTCCTGCAGATGGGCATACATGGTTTGATACAAGTCGTCATGGTATATTATAACATAGATACCATATATTTCCAATGTCCCGGTTTCAAGAACTTTTCCATCCCTAACACTGTAGACTGGCGTTCCGACATCAGCCATGAGATCGACACCCGCATGATAGCTGATTTTGCCGGTAAACGGATTGGGCCGATAGCCGAAGCCCGAAGTGAGAGTTCCTCCGTGCAGAGGAGAGGCAAATATCTTGCCAAGAAAACTAATTCGCTCCGCACTGGTAAATTTGGCTCCCTGATAAAAAACCAGTTTTTTACTGCCCTCCCCCACTGAGACAGCAACTTTAACGCCTATCTGTGCCTTCCACCTTTCAGATAAGCTCATTTCCCACTTGCTTGCTGGCTCTTCGGAAAGAAAAAGACCCGGTAGATTGGAAACAATAATCTCTTTTCCCGAAGGAAAAAGTACAGGGGAATCCCAGCCGTTGAGTGTTGCCAGAGTTTCATACGGCAGATTGAATGCCGCCGCGACCGTGAATAAATCCTCCGATGTATCCGGAACATAACGGAACAGCATAAGCGGCGGTGGCTCCTGGACACCGGAATACCAGGTTTGCACATCCTGCTGCTGTTGGGAAAAGAGGGGATCGTGCGAAGAGTTGGTATGCTGAATAAGAGGGTAATCTCCAAATACCCGGAGGACAGAGGAAAGGGTGAGTATAAAAAAGAAAAATATTTTATTCATCGTTAAACGGTGCCAAAAGTTCATCGCTTATTTCCATACCGGCTGCGCCAAACCCCAGCCTTCTGTCCGGCCTGCTCGTTCCGTGAAAATCCGAACCACCGGTAATAATCATACCCAATTCATCGGCTATTTTTGCAAGGCGCCGACTCTCTCTGCCTGTATTGCCGGAATGCAGGGCTTCTATGCCATCAAGTCCCAATGCACGCCATTCGCTCAAGCATGTTTCAAACCAGGTGTAGGACAGCCGCAGAGACTTGGGATGCGCAATAACCGCCTTTCCACCAGCAGAATGCACTGAGCTGATAGCCTCTTTAAGCGAAGGAAGGTTTTTCCTGATATAGTACGGACCCTCTGGCCCAAGCCAGCGCTTAAACACATCGGGAATATTTTTTGCTTTTCCGGCATCTATGAACCAGTGGGCAAAATGCAACCGGCCAACAACATCGCTTCCCGCATAGGCATTCAGCTTATCAAGAGTAATATCCATACCATCATTCCGCATCAATTTAATCATCTCATTATTTCTCTGTGCCCGCCGCCGACGAATCTCATGGAGAAAACTGTTGAGAGCACTGATGCGATTCATTTTCAAGCCAAGTCCCAGAAGGTGGAATTCGCCCGAATAAAAATCTACATGAATTTCCACGCCGGGAATAAACCGTATCCCAACCTTGTCGGCCTGCGCCTGCGCCTCATCTATACCGGCAGTCGTATCATGATCGGTAAGAGCAATAGCCGAAAGGCCAATCTCCCCTGCCCGGGTAATCAGCTCCGCCGGGGATAATTCTCCATCGCTTTGATTGGAATGAGTATGAAGATCGATCATAACTAAAGAATACAAAAAATTAAGTTATTAAACAAGCGAATTTTGGAAAGAGTTTATTTACATCTTCAAAAAAGCGGCGAAAATTAAACCGATCCGGCCAACCCTATTTCAGCTGCGATTGTCTGCATTCCGGCAATGGTGTCGGTAATAACGTTATCGAGGGCTTCGCCGAGCATTTCCGCGCCACTGGCGATAACTTCGCGATTGGCACCGGCAGCAAAGGATTTCATCTTCCATTTCTTTTTTACCGACTTGGCATTCATGTCGAGAATGCTTTTGGATGGACGCACCAGTGCTGTCGCAGTTACCAGTCCGGTAAGTTCATCGATGGTGTAGAGAACTTTTTCCATGCGGCTCTCCGGCTTGTCTTCTGTAAACATTCCCCAGGCATGACTGCGCACCGAGCGAATCCAGTCTTCCGGCCAGCCTGCGCCGCGCAGAATTTCCGTTGTCCGCGTACAGTGCTCATCGGGAAACTGCTCCCAGTCCAAATCGTGGATAAGGCCAATAATGCCCCATTTATCCTCATCTTCACCGTACTTTTTGGCATAATGGCGCATCACCGCCTCAACCGCCTTTGCGTGACTGATTAAACTTTCAGTTTTCGTATACTGGGTAAGCAGTTTCAGTGCCTCTTCCCGTGTTGGATTATTCATAAATGCAATATACCATAAACGCGAAAAATTAGCAATCCCGGATAATTACCGTTCAAGGGCACCTCTAAAAAACCTTGAAAATTACAAAAAGGCAACCCCTTGACCATTTTGTCCGGTATGCTATAGTATGTATTCCAGCTTCGGCAAGGAGGCAAATTGGCGGGAAAAGATATGCGGATTAACGGAGAGATTCGTGTCCGTGAAGTCAGGTTAAT
>MUIB01000087.1 GCA_002084135.1 Spirochaeta sp. LUC14_002_19_P3
GATTAGCAGATGCCGATAATGCCTATGCCTCGAATATAGTAGGTGTGGTTGCTACGGATCCTAACCTTACGGCACTTGCTGACAATGGCGGCTATGTACAAACAATGGCTATCCCTACGGGTAGCTCGGCAGCGGATATCGGCTTGTATATCCGCCAAAGCGGAACGACTTTCTACTACAGCAGCGATTCCAGCACTTGGTACAGCACCCCTGCCATAACTGGCACAGCGGCAACCCTGCCTGCTGGAGCAAGCAACCCCATCGCCACCGATGCCCGTGGCACCGCTAGAAGCACCAAGCCAGACGCTGGCGCATTTGAAGTCCAGTAAGAGGTACAGTAGGAAGCCCAATAGTGAAAAAAGATATTTTTTTGAATCAAGGCTTGACAAATCAGTTTTTTGGATGTATCCTTTAACTAAATCATACTGATTTATCTTGCTACTTTGCAGTTGTATATGGTAGGAAAACAATAAAGGGCACCTCTAAAAATAATTCATTCCCTATTAACATTCCAACCGAAGAGCTGTACCATAACGGCATGAACGGAGACCTCTTTCGGGCCTGGAAAAAATCGAAAAAGAATCGGGGGCGGGAAAGCTACCAGAGCATGGCCGCAGATGTTAGAGAAGTAATGGCGCGCTTAATTCCGGCTCCCCGCGCCATGGCGAAAGAAATAGCGGACTACTTTATTACCGTTCCTTTCGATGAGGATGTTTTATACCGGGCGGAGGAAATTGTAAACCTTTTCACCGCTGAGTGGAGCAGGGAGGACAGCCTCCTCAATGATGGCGACTGGGACTTTATTAAGGAAATGATAAATGCCTGGGCTCTGGAGATGGACATGGATATTGTTACCAATGTTATGCGAGCTACGGTGGAGTCGGGGAACCTGTAAAGGATTGTGAAAGGGGAATGGCTTGTCTCTGAGAGGTGTTAGTGATAAGCTAAGGGTACAGTTAATCATCTTTCACCAGCACCCATACACCGTCGGAAGGTGCTGCCCCCAGGAGCAGGCGTTCATTTGGGAGCCTTTTGCTGGCGGTTTCCCAGATTATTTCCCGGCGGGCACTTACGGCATTGATGCTGTTCAGTGTATTCAGGGTTTCCTGCCACCTGCTATTGTCTACGTTAATGCGGGAAACTTCAAAGGGCTTTTTCAGGCTGCCGGGGGGGGCGGCCGGTGCATTGTCTAAATCGAAACCACCGACAAGCCGCCGCCCATTGCGGCTCAGGGAAGAAATTAGGGATTCCAGCTCGGCGCTTAAGTTTTCTATGCCAAAGGGGAAGGCCAGGGTTTGAACGGTAAGGGCCTCTGCGCCTGCGTATTCATCGAGCACGTTCCAGGCCGCGAGAACATCTTCTGCGAACTCATGTATTCCCATTTCGTAGGCATAGATATGGCTTAGGGCATGAATGCCCAGAATAAAATTATTATCGAGATAGCGGATTTTTTCGGCGACAACGGGGATGTTCCTGTAGGGAAACCCGGGGTTTTTATACCCATCCAACTGACGGAAGGGAACGGCATCGAATGAGACATAGAAGGTAAAATTGATTCTGTTGTCTTCCTTTTTCGCATAGCGCTCAAGTATTGCCGCCATTGAATCGCGCTCCATTATGGGCTTGCCGAAAAACCGTCTTACTCTGCCGGTTAAACTATCGCCCACCGTTTGATAAATCAGCGTGCCGTAAGAGGCATCGTCGGAGCCCATAACGATGGGTTTGAGGCCGGTTGGAACTCTTGAAAAATCCTTTTTAAGATACTGGCTATCGGTTACCATGTACCAGCCGTTGGCATTGATGTACTGTAGTAGCTCCCGGAAGCGTTGAGGTGTTAGGGCGTAATTGTCGTCATCGCCAATTTTGTGCAGGCAGAGAATCGGCACTTCGCCTGAAGAGGCCTGTTCGGATAAAATAACAACAGATTTCTCATCGCGGGTTATCCAGGCATCGTAGCCAAGTTCCCCGGCAAGAAACTCATAGGGATTAAGGCCGCTGGGCACTTCGAGTTTATCCATCAGCACTGAGCGTTCGTAGCGGTCGACGGCGTAGCGCCAGAACACATTTTCCGCGTAAGCGGGTACCATAATGGTAAGGCTCAGTAGAATGGCCGGAATAATGCTCATCGGTTTAAAATATCAGAGTAAGGGTTTTTTTTCCAGTAGGTGCCCTGCACAAAAACGCATAAGGGGGTATTATACTCCACTTTTCCAGCAGGCGGCCCAGTGTCCGGGGCTTACTTCGCTTAGAGGGGGGCTGGACTGGCGGCATTTTTCGTCGGCAAGGGGGCAGCGGGGGTGGAAATGACACCCGGAGGGCGGGTTCAGGGGGGAGGGGACATCGCCCATAACAATATGCTTTTTTGAGAGTCTCCGGGAGGGGTTGGCGGAGGGGAAGGCTTCGAAGAGGGCGCGGGTGTAGGGGTGGAGGGGGTTTTCCGTTAGGCTGGTTTTGGAGGCTTTTTCAACGATGCGGCCCAGGTACATAACCAGGATGCGTTCGGCGATGAATTCAACAACGGCGAGATCGTGGGAGATGAAGAGGGTGGCGAAGCCGTGTTTTTCCCGCAGGTCCAGGATGAGGTTGAGGATTTGGGCTTGAATGGAGACATCGAGAGCGCTTACGGCTTCGTCGCAGACGATGAGTTCGGGTTCAAGGATGAGGGCGCGGGCTATGCCGATGCGCTGGCGCTGGCCGCCGGAGAACTGGTGGGGGTAGCGGCGTTTGTAGGCCGGGTTCAGGCCAACTTCTTTCATAACGGCTTCTACCCGCCGGGCGGTTTCCTCCGGGCTATCGGCTTTGTGCACCAGCAGGGGCTGGGCGATGATGTTTTTAACTTTTTTACGGGGATTGAGGGAGGAGAAGGGGTCTTGAAATATCATCTGCATGGCTTTGCGCAGGGCTTTCATTTCTTCGCGGCTGAAGGAATTCAGGTTTTTGCCCTTCCAGGTGATGGTGCCGCTGTCGGGTTCGTAAAGGCGGAGGATGGTGCGGCCCAGTGTGGATTTGCCGCAGCCGGATTCTCCTACGATGCCAACGATTTCTCCAGGGGCTATGTCCAGGGAGACACCATCGACGGCTTTGAGCAGGTGGGCGCGGCCCTGGTTGTCTTTGATGGTGAAGTTTTTACGGATGTTTTGGGCTATGAGCAGGCTGTTCATGAGCGGCGCTCCTCTGTTTGGGGTGCTTCGGGGTTATGGCAGTAATAGGTATGGGCCGATCCGGCTGCCGCAGCTGAGGGAAAATTCTCCCGGCAAACGGGCAGGGCCCGGTTGCAGCGGTTCTCAAAGGGGCAGCCTTCGCCGAGAGTGAGCAGGTCGGGCACGGAGCCGCCGATGGAGGTGAGTCTCGGTGCGCCGCGATTGGCGGGGGCGGAGGGTTGGCAGCCTAGTAAGCCGAGGGTGTAGGGGTGGCGGGGATTGGTGAAAATTTCCTCTACCGGCGCGTCTTCCACTTTGCGCCCGGCGTACATTACGGCCACCCGGTCTGCGGTTTCGGCTACAACGCCCATGTCGTGGGTAATAAGCAGCAGCCCCATGCCCACACGCTCTTTGAGTTCGGCCAGCAGCCGGAGCACTTGGGCCTGGATGGTAACATCGAGGGCGGTGGTGGGTTCATCGGCTATCATTAGGCCGGGGTTGGGGGAGGCCAGGGCCATGGCTATCATGGCACGCTGGCGCATGCCGCCGGAGAGCTGATGGGGGTAGGACTTGGCGCGTTTTTCCGGATCGGGGATTTTTACCAGCTTGAGGAGTTCCACAGCTTTGGTATGGGCATTTTGTTTGGACATTTTGCTATGGGCAAGGAATACTTCGGCTATCTGGGCTCCTATGGTGAATACGGGGTTTAGGCTGGTCATGGGTTCCTGGAATATCATGCTTATCCGGGAGCCGCGTATGGCACGCATCTGTTTTTCACTGAAGGAAAGCAAATTGGAGCCGCGGAAATGAATGCTTCCGCTTTCGATGAGTCCCGGCGGCATGGGAATGAGCCGGGTAATGGCATGGGCGGTTACGGATTTGCCGCAGCCTGATTCGCCTACCAGCGCAAGGGTTTCTCCTTCGGCTATGCCAAGGCTTAAATTTCTTACGGCGCGGACTTTTCCCCTCTGGGTGTTAAAACTTACGCAAAGGGCGTCTATCTTAAGGAGTTCGTTCGAGATCATTTTTTTTAATCCCTTAAGCGGGGATCGAGAATGTCCCGCAGGCCGTCGCCGAGAAGGTTGAAGCCCAGCACGGCCAGCAGAATGGCTATGCCCGGCAGGGTAACAATCCACCAGGCGCTGGTAATGAATTGTTTGCTGGAGGCTATCATAAGTCCCCATTCCGGGGTGGGGGGCTGGGCACCGAGGCCAAGGAAGCTCAGGCCGGCTGAGCTTAAGATGGCTTCTCCCACGCCGAGGGTGGCTTGAACGATGGTGGGTGCCAGGGCGTTGGGGAGGATGGTTCGGAACATGAGTTCAAAATTGCTGGTACCCAGTGCCCGTTCAGCCATAACGTAGTCCTGTTCGCGTTCGGCCATAACCGAGGCACGCAGAACCCGGGCGTAGCGCGGCATCTGGCTTATGCCAATGGCCACCATGGCGTTCATTAGGGAGGGCCCCAGGATGGCAACGATAACGATGGTGAGCAGAATGTAGGGAAAGGCCAGCATAATGTCGATAACCCGCATAATAACCTTGTCCAGCCAGCCGCCAAAGTAGCCGGCGACTATGCCTAAGCTTATGCCCAGAATTAAACTTATGCTTACCGAGATAATCCCGATTATGAGGGACAGGCGGCCACCGTAGATGAGCCGGGAGAGCATGTCGCGGCCCAAGTCGTCGGTGCCGAGGAGGTGCCCGCTGCTAAGAGGGGGGCTCATGCGGGCGGCGATGACTTGCTCCAGGGGATTGTGGGGGGCGAGAAGGGGGGCAAAAATGGCCAGCAGGGCAAAGCATGCTATGATAAGCAGTCCGGCCATGGCGGCGCGGTTGCGCTTGAGCTGATGCCAGGAATCGGCCCAGAAGCCGGGATCGGCGGGAATGGGTTTGGTATCCATTATTGCAGCCTGATGCGCGGGTTGATAACCGAGTAAAGTAAATCGACCGCGAGGTTGATTAGAACGAAAAAGACGCTGATGAAGAGGATGCCGCCTTGAACCGCCGGGAAGTCGCGGGCACTGATGGAGTGGTATATCCACTTGCCTATGCCCGGCCAGGCGAAGATGGTTTCGGTAAGAATGGCACCGGAAAGCAGTAGCCCGAACTGAATGCCAATTACTGTTATTACTGGCAGCAGGGCATTCTTCAGGGCGTAATGGTATACCACTTTCCATTCCGGTACTCCCGCCGCTCTGGCTGTTTTCACATAGTCCTGTTTGAGCACTTCCAGCATGGAACTGCGGGTGGTGCGGGCAATAATGGCCAGGGGAATGGTTCCCAGAGCGATGGAGGGCAGAATGAGATGCTTGAGGGCATTGAAAAATATTTTTCCGCCCTCGCCCTTGAACAGGAGAATAATGCCATCGAGAAGGAAAAAATTGGTGATGGGAGTAAAATAAAGCCGCACATCCATGCGTCCGCCGGTGGGCAGCCAGTCCAGGGCAACGGAGAAGATCATTATAAGCACCAATGCCAGCCAGAATACGGGCATGGATACGCCGAAGAGGGCTCCTGTCATGGTGCTGTAGTCTACCCACGTGTTGCGCTTGCGTGCTGCGGCCACTCCAAGAACGATGCCCGCTATGGAGGCAAAAATGGTGGCGGTGAATGCCAGTTCAATGGTGGCCGGTAGCCGCTGCCGCAACTCTTCGGTTATTTTCTGCTGGGTAAGTATGGATTTGCCCAAATCGCCGTGCAGCACCCGTCCTAAATAGAGGGCATACTGCTGTCCAAGCGGTTTATCCAGCCCCAGCTCCGCCCGCAGTTTTTTTAGCTGCTCGGCACTGGCCCGCTCCCCAAGCATAACCCGCGCCGGGTCGCCGGGGGACAGGGCTATCATAAAGAATACCAGTGTTACGACACCGAGTAGGGTGGGCAGAAGCAGGAGTAGTCTTTTAACGACGAATTTCAGCATGGCTTTCTTGAGTATATGAGGAATGGGAGAATTTGTCAAGCAGGGAACTCTATACTTGAGGGCACCTCTAAAAAACCCATTTAGTTCTTGACTCGATCTTTTCCGCCGCTACTGCGTTGTCAAAATGCTCACGTAGCCCAGCTACGCTCCGCTTTTGCCGCCCGACAAAAAATTTCTTCGTCAATTTCCTAAAGCGGTTTTTTAGAGGTGCCCTTGACAAGTTACCTACTTGAATTACCCAAAGAAAATATTTTTAACTATTCAGGAATGCCTTCCTTTAATACATTTTCACAGTATTTGACTACACTACTACCCAAAGGCTTGCGACTATCAAGAATATCCATGACGGCATAAAATAAATCTCGCATTGCTGTTTTTGATTCTGTAGCTATTTCATAAAATGTCGTTCCGTCTACTTCGTAGACTTGTCTTTTTGATAATTGGGTTTTATATCTTTTCGGAGTTTTTGGGATAATGATAACTAAATAAGCTACCCATCCATTTTGTTTTTGTTTTATGGCAATATCAAGGTCTGATATAACTTTATCCCTATTGCTTGAGTTCATTGTATTATGCTTATTTTTTATCTCAGCGATTATTTTTCTGTTTGTGCTTTCGATGTCATATCCTGAATCATAATCTATAAATCCATCGATTGATCCAATCACTTTTTGATGCAAATAGCCTATAGCGTTAGATATGGCCGATGATATAGTATGATAACCTTGAACTCTCTTCAGGTTTTTTTGATTCGTTATATCCGAAGCCTTTGCCAAAAAAAGAGATGAAAACGGATCAATAACATTTTTTTCTAAACGTTGTATGGAGTTTTGCTGTGCACTTAGTGCTCGATTTAAAATTTCATCAACAATATCTTCTAGTACTTCATCTTGAATCCATGATAGCCTGCTCAAGCCGTTTCCTTTGTTTTCTTTATACATTCCGGGGAAATCTCTATTCCGATTGGCTTCCTGTTAAATCTTTTTGAAACCTTGTAAGTCGTACCGCTTCCCATAAACGGGTCAAGGACTATATCTCCCTCATCGGTAAACAATTTAATGAAAAATTCAGGCATCCATTCCGGGAATGGAGCACTATGACCTGTGTTGTGAGTAATTGGGGCTTTATGCAGAACATTAGAGGGATAAACAGTGTCTCTTCCTTCCCATGCCGATATTTTACGCCCAATACCGGAGTTTGTCGCAGATTGCATTCTTACCTTGTCGTTATTGCTCATGTTCCGCAATCTTATATTGCTCCATGCTCCAATAGGAATTTTAACAGCATCTTGATTCATTTTAAAATTTTTAGTTTTGGTGAAATGTATGATACGTTCCCAAGCATCTCTGAACCGATACTTCCATTTACCAGGAGCAGAAGTTGTCTTATGCCAAATATATTCCTCAACCCACCGAAACCCTAATTGCTTTTTTAGTGCAAGGATTAACTCTAATACATATAAATGCCTTTCCCCGTCAACAGCTTTTTCCTTAATATTCAGAACAAATGATCCTGAGGGTTTTAAAATGCGCTTCATTTCCACAGCCCTCAGGCAAAACCATTCAACATATTTGTCTGGAGAAATCCCTCCATAAGTATGTGCCCTGGCATCTGCATACGGAGGAGATGTTACAATCAAGTCAACACATTCATCAGGAAACATTTTCATAACATCCAGACAGTCGCCACAGTGAGTCTTGTTTATGATATTGTCAATATTGCAAAAATCCATCATCCCTCCCGTTTTTATCTGAATGATTCAAGTATATAAGTTTTTTCCTATCCGTAGGTAGTATATTATAATAATCAAAAATAAATTCGTGTCAATACCCTATTTCATCTTTCTGCGTGTATCGGCAAATAGTAGCATCGTCATAGTCTATTTGGGTGATTCAAGTCTATAGTTCCCTTTCAGCAGGGCCGCTCCCGCAATCTGTTCGGCTGTTGGGGTGTCTGTTAAATAACGGATTAGCTCTATCGCGAACTCGCCAGCGGTGCCTGGCCCTCGGCTGGTAATAAGGTTTTTATCGATAACAACCCGATCTTCCAGAAAGATGCCGGTTTTGGCCTGCTTTTCATAGCCGGGGTAGCAGGTAAACTTGCGATGATGGAGCAGTCCGAAGCGTTCCAATGCCACAACCGGTGCCGCGCAGATAGCGGCTACCAGTTTGCCGTGTTCCATAAGAGTACGGCAAAATTTTTCCACTACGGGGGAATTTGAGAGATTTACCGCACCGGGCATGCCTCCGGGAAGGATTACCCCGTCAAAATCACCGGACAGGCTGCTTGCGTCCAGATCGGTCGATATTGTTATTCCTTTTGAGCCAGTTGGGGTTTTCGTACCCACTCCGGCTATAATAACTTCAATGTTGGCGCGGCGTAAGTAGTCTGCTGCCGTAACGGCTTCCACTTCTTCAAAACCATCGGCCAGAAATAATACTGTTTTCACTTGCTTCATTGCTGCCTCCGGTGTAAGTATACAATATGGACGGAATGTATAAAGAGGCTGTGGGCGAAATTTTGCTGTATCGGTGGAAAATTTTCAGGCCCTGGGAGCAGGAAATGACGGCGGTACTCACGACCAGGCATGGCGGGGCGAGTAAGGCTCCGGGAGCGGGGCTCAATATGGGCCTGGGTGATGAGGCGGTGGAAGAGAACAGGAGGCGGGTTGCGGCGGCTCTGGGGCTGCCGGAAAACAGATGGGCCATGTGCCGCCAGGTGCATGGGCTGCGCATAAGAGCTCTTTCGGGCAAGGAGGAGCCGCCGTTTGCGGACTGTGATGGGGTAATTATTGATGAGCCAGGCTGGATTTCCGGAGTACAGCTGGCCGATTGTCATCCTGTTTTACTATACGATCCGGTGAATCATGTTGCGGCGGCGGCCCATGCTGGCTGGCGGGGCACTCTGAGTGAAATTCCCCGGCTGTTGACGGAACAGATGGTGGAACGAGGGAGCCGCCCTGCCAATTTGTATGCGGCGGCTGGGCCGGGGATAGGGCAATGCTGCTACACTGTTGGGGAAGACGTGGCGGCGCTCTTTGCGGATAAGTTTGCGGACAGGGGGTCTTTTCTTGTGCCTGCCGCGGACGGTGCGGGCTGGCAGTTGAATCTTGAAGAAATTAATGTTCAGTCGCTGCGGGCTGCTGGTGTTCCGCCGGGACAAATTGGCCGCGGCGGTTTGTGCACGGCCTGCAATTTGAAGGATTTCTATTCCCACCGCCGGGAACATGGCTTAACTGGCCGTTATGCGGCTTTAATGGCGGTTCATGCTCCCAATTAGCGTTGCCATGTTGGGACTTGCCTTGGGCGGGGTAATATCCAAGCCTGCCTTCAGCAGGGAATTGCACCTAAAGGGCACTTCTAAAATTACCAGTTCCGCCCGTTCAGTCATTTTCATTCCCCGCCAGCTCCAAAAGAATGGCCTGGGCCTCATCGCACCAGTCGCTTTCCATCTGGTAGAAGCGCAGGCCGAAGCGGAGGGTGGCGAGCCAGTAGGGTAAATTATCTTCCTGCCGCTCCGGTGCAATTTCGGTTTCCACGTACTCGCGAACTTCATTCAAACGGTCTATGATGGACTGGCACCATTTTTTCTGACGTTCAATTTTTTCCCTGAAAGGGGCGGCACCGATTGTCTGTCCGAAGAAAATTTGCAGGAGCAGCTCTTCCCGCAGTATTCTGAAATCAGGAGGGCGGCGGAGCCAGTCTTTCAGGGCGGTATGACCGGCTTCAGTAATGGTATACACCTTCTTGTCCGGAGAACCATCCTGCTTCATGCGCTCCATTGTAACTAATCCTTCGGCTTCCATTTTTTTCAGTGCGGGGTAAATGTTGCCGTAGTTCTCGTTCCAGAAAAAGCTGAGAAACTGATCGCAGAGCTTTTTAATCTCATATCCGCTCCTTGGGGCATCCGCGAGTATGCCCAAAATGGCGTATTGGCTTTTATTTTCTCTTGACATAGCTTCTATTATATAAGGAAGCGGCATGGTGTTGAAGTGAAATTTTGATATATTTGGAAAAAATATTATTTTTTTTCATAAAACTGCTTGACATATATTTGAAATATATGTATATTCCTAATATTGGAGGCCGAAGTGCTTCCATATTGAACTTCGCATGGGAAAAACGGAGGTATAAATGAAAACCATTGTGATGACAATTTGCCTGCTGGCCATGGCGGCGGCAGGATGGAGTGAAGAGGTGATTTGGAGCTCTTTTTACGAAGCATCTGTTTCGCTGGAAGAAGCGAAGGCGGTGCCGCTCACATCGACGGATGCCCAGGCACTGAAAAAGGCCGGGGTATATTATTTTTCTCTGGTAAACGGCTCTAATGGCATGGCTATTGATAAGAAGAACCGGGAAGAGAATGCGAAACAGGCCATGGACTATCTCAGTGCGGCCTCGGAGCTGGACAAGGGTAATCCGATTATGGCGACATGGAAGGCCACCGCAACTTTGTCCTATGCCGGGGCCTCGAAGAAGCTGGCCAACAAGATTAAGTATTCCAATCTGGGAATAAGCTATTTCAATCAGGCGGCGAGAAGTCAGAGTAATATGGACTATCTCTTCATGCGCATTGTTTCTTACAGCCAGATACCCAAGAGCTTCAAGGACATGACAAGCATTATTAAATCGGATGCGGCACGGTACATGAAGCTCTATGATTCCCTGGACATAGATCCCGGCTTGCATGAACTCCTGAAAGAAACAGTGAAAACCATGGAAGCCTACGCCTTCTACCAAACCAGGGATAAGGACAAGGCAAAGGAAATATGGCACACCGTGGATGAAAAAATGCTGCTAGAGGGGCAGGGAGAGGATACCAATACAGCAGAAGTTTATTTCATGTTAAAGAAGAAGCTGCGGATTAAGTAGGCCTTAGGCTACGCATTCCCTCGTCATTCCCGCGCAGGCGGGAATGACGCAATATTTGATATGCAAAGGAGTTTTATGTGAGCGATGAAATTGTTGTAAAAGTGGAAAATCTCCATAAGTCTTACAGCATGGGAAAGGTGAAGGTTCCGGCACTGCGGGGCTTGAGTTATAACTTCAAGGAGGGTTTTACCGTGGTGGCGGGGGCCTCGGGGAGCGGCAAAAGTACGCTGCTGAATATTGTTGGCTGTTTGGATTTGCCGTCTGAGGGGCATGTTTATTTGCAGGGCAATGATATTGCGGAGATGGACGAGGCGGCCCGCAGTCGGCTTAGGCGCAGCCATATCGGCTTTATTTTCCAGAGTTTCAGTCTTATTCCCGTGCTGTCTGTGTATGATAACACGGAGTATCCTATTCTGCGCTCTGCCTTGAGCAAAAGCGAGCGGAAAGAGAGGATAATGCGGATTCTGGAAGATGTAGGGCTGGGGGAATATGCGCACCGCTTTCCGCGGGAGCTTTCCGGGGGGCAGATGCAGAGGGTTGCCATTGCCCGCGCTCTGGCGGCGCATCCCAAGCTGATTATCGCGGATGAACCCACGGCGAATCTGGATTCCAAAACCGGGGAGAAAATTTTGGAGCTATTGGGACGGATTCAGAAGGAGCAGGGTGCTTCGGTAATTATTGCCTCGCACGACGGCAATGTGCTTGAGCGCATTTCCACGAAATTATTCATCCGCGATGGGGAGGTGTGTAATGATTGAAACCAAAATTGCGGTGCGGAATTTGATTGCCAATTCCCGCCGGACACTGCTGACTTTACTCATTATTGTTGTGGGACTTACGGCTGTTCTATTCATTGCCGGCTATATTAACATGGTGCGGGTAGGTTTTGGAGAGCTGCTTATCGGCGAGAAGTACAGCCATTTTCAGATTTACAAGAAGGGCTTTTTGGATACCAATGAGCCGACAAGCATGGCATACAGCCTTAGTCCGGAGGAAACCGCGAAGATTGAAGAAATATTGAGTGCCAGGGAAGAGGTTAATTTTATTCTTCCAAGAATAAACCTTCATGGAATGGTTGGCACGACGGAGGACTCCAAAATTTTTCTGGGCTACAGCGCAGATCCCTTTTATGAGTCCTTTATGACCTACGGCACCATTGAGCAGGGTATTAAGCTGGATATGGACGATCCTTACCAGTGCGTTGTGGGGAAGGGCCTGGCGAAGAAGATGGGTCTTGACCTGGGTGCTGAACTGCTGATACAGGTGCCCAACGAGGGCGGCGGCCTGGAGGCGGAGCTGGTGTCTGTTGGAGGCATTGCCAACTTCGGCCCGGAAGAACTGAACAACACGGCGGTACTCACATCCATTGATATAGGACGTTCGCTGAACTATACCGATAACAACCAGTACCTGCTGGTTATGCTTCATGAAACACAGTATCTGGAAGATGTTCTGGCATACCTGAAGGATGAGGTGGCCAGGGCGGGGCTGGATTTGGAGTTCAGAACCTGGGTGGAAATGGATCCGTTCTATCAGAAGGTTATGCGCGACTATACCTTTCAGCTTAATCTGATTGCCGGGATATTCCTGTTTGTTATTCTGCTGGCGGTGAGCAATACCATCTATATGTCGATTGTGGAGCGCACGCCGGAAATTGGCACTTTGCGGGCCATCGGTATTTCCCGATTGGAAATTATCCGCACTATTTTGAAGGAGGGGCTAATTCTTGGCATTATCGGGGTAAGCATTGGGGTTGGATTGGCGTATCTGATTCAAATACTGCTTCGTGTGGTGTATGTGGAACTGCCGCCGCCGCCCTCTTTAACCAACCCGATTCGGCTTGCCATTGGCCTGCGGGTAAAAGATGTGTTTATGTACAGCGGCCTGCTGGCGGGATGTTCCACCTTCGCCACGCTGTTTCCGGGCCTCAAAGCCGCCAATACGAATATTGTATCGGCTTTGCGGCACGCTTAGGGCTCTTTGCCACCAGTTGTGGTTTTAGTTGCCTGCCTGTGCGCTGTATGCAAGCAGGTGGGCATAGAGGGCGGGTGCTGTTTAGCACTGGTTCTAAAGTATTTAAGATGAGATAATCAGGAGGATTACATGAAAAAGTTTATGGCTTTTGTATTTGTGGTGCTTGTTGGCTGGAGCCTCGGGGCACAAAATTTAAGCGATGAGGAATTTCTGCGGGTTTTGAGGAAAGGGGAAGGCTATTCCCCGCAGTTCAAGGCTACGATGCTTTTCGAGGTGAATAATCCGGGGGGTGCGCCGTCTGTAGCGGAATTAACCCTCTATGAGAACAGCGGAAAATCCATCGCCGTATTTTTAAGCCCGGCGCGGGACAAGGGCAAAGTTATCTTGCAGTTAGACAGCAAGTACTGGCTCTACTTTCCCAAAGCGAAAAGGTCTACAGTGCTTTCGCCGTTGGCGAACATGGTGGGCAATGCCTCCAACGGCGATGTTCTGCGGCCACCTCAAGCGGAACTGTACGACATAAGCCTGCTGGAGGATACGCCGAAAAAGGGCAACCGCACGGTGCAGTTTCTGGCCTCTTCGCGCAAGGCCCCCTACGGCAAGATTATTGCCTATTATGAGAACGACAAAATTCTTGCCACCGAGCTTTACAGCCGTAGCGGGGTGCTCTTGAAAACTACCGAGAGCCTGGACCATATAAAAAACACCGGGGGCTTTGGCTGGATGCCGGTAAAAACTCGCATTGTTGACGGCAAGAACCCGGAAATTTTTACCATTATTACCTTTTCCAATGTGGTAATAATGAAAGATATGAATCAGAGCTGGTTCAATCCCAACAATCTCGGCAGGGTGCGCTAATGGCCTTCCAGACACGAAAATTCGCGGCTGTGCTTCTGGGCATCGTTATTTTGGGCAAAGCCGCGCATGCCGTGGAAACCAGCGCTTCGGCGGAACTAACCTGGAAGCCCTACGGCACGGTACGGAACACCGATTCGCCGCTGAACCCGGACAACTTCCTCTCCTGGCCAAACCTTACAAACAAGGCCCTCAGCTCGTTCTGGTTTGATGTGTATTTTGGCGACTATTTTCTCTTAAGTGGCAATTTCAAATTCAGTGCCGACAATGAACGCGCCCAAAGGCTTATGGCCGCTTCCGGCGGGGAAGATTATTCCACATTGGGGGATTTGTCTTTGGGCTTTGAGCAGCTCTATTTCGAATGGACGCTACCCAACTTCTGGTACATGGGCTACGGTAAGTACCCCTTGCGCTACGGCTATGCGCGGGTGTATTCGCCGCTCAATTACACCTCCCGGAGCCTGGATTACCGCGACACCACCGGCCAGTGGAACTTCTGGTTCAAGGGCAGTGCCGGGCCGATCAACTTCGGTTTAAACTACCTGCCCTCCCTTCGTTTCCGCGATGAAATGAACGAAAGAACCGATGCGGAACTGCTCTTTTCCAGCTTTGAAACCCGCCTGAAACACCAAACCCTTACCGCCTCGCTGAACGGCTTCTTCTTCGATGCTCTGGACATGAGCCTGTTTTTCAACCTTCAGGACAAGGGCCACTACGAATTCAGCAGCTTCTACCTTAGCAGCGGCGGCGGCTTATCCTGGTCCATACTGGATACCTTGATTCTGCGGGGGGAATTCCTTTACGGCAATGGTTACAGCGAAGTGAAAACCGTCCAGTCTGCCAATCAGCCCATAGCGGTACTGCCCCAGCAGAGCTATGCCAACCGGGATGCGGATGCCTTTTACGCCAAGGCTCTAGGAGGTGTAACCCTTACCCTGCCGGGGGATATAGAACTTAGCGGGGAATATTTTTACAACGGCGCAGGGATGAATGCCTCCGAGCGGCAGGATTTCTTCGATGCCCTGAAAGTATCGGGCGATGCCCTGGCCAACCCCGATTATCCCGATGAGGTGAAAACCGCCCATAAGGGCTTTCTGGGCGATGGCTTCGACAACTGGAAAATCTATGAGCTGGGAAAGCACTATGTGTTCTTGCAGCTACGGAAACTGGGCTTGTTCCAGCGGCTGGACATTATTAACACCTCCATTCTACTCGCCGACGATTTGTCTTTTGCCAATATTACCACCTTGGACTACGAATTTTCTGACAGCTTCTCCATCGGCGCGGAGCTGCAATTTTTTCTGTTTAAAAACGATGGCGCGTACAGCCTAACTCCCGAGCAGTTTCGCTGTGAACTTAGCGCGACATATAGCTTTTAGGAGGAAAGTATGTGGAGATCATTTAAAACAAAAATACGAATTTTATTATTCTTGCTAACCTCCCTTGGCGTTCAGGGGTGGGGGCAGGAGCCCGGGGCAGGTGAAGGCTTTATTATTAGCGCGATAAACATAAGCGGCACGGAACTCTCCAACGCCTATGTGCGCCGCCTGCTTACCTTCCGGGAAGGGGACAGTTTTACCCCAAAGAGCCTGGAGGCCGCATTCGAACGCTCGCGGGTTATAGCCCAGGACGATGACAGTATCTACTTTGCCGAATTCAGCTACACAGTTGCGAACGGCGAGGCGGTGGTTGAGCTTATCGTTTATGACAACATTCTTCCCACTTCCTTCGGTGCCTTCGACACCGGCCCTATTGTAACGCTGCGCAATCTGCTTGGGGAAGGGGTGGATGTTGGTGTCCATCTGGGTTTCTCCCGACAGATGCTTGAGCTGGACTGGAAGCGGATTGGCGGTGCTCCTGTGGGCTTCTCGTTTCTCACGGGGCATCGAATTTTCAATGCCTTTGAATCGGATTACCGCACCTTTTCGCTGGGAAGTACCAATCGCCTGTATGTTTGGCTTGGGAACCATACCCGCCTGGGCTTGCTGAACGATGTATTTTTTAACTTCGGCGGCTGGGACGAGGCACGGGGCCGCAGTGCTGGCCTGGGCGGTTTTTTGAGCATGGACCATTATTATCTGGCGGAGCTGTACGGAATCGGTTTCAGCATGGATGCGGAATATCTCTACTTTTTGCAGGATATTTCCAATGCCCACAAATTATACTTACGGGGCAAGGTGTATCTGCGCCCTTTCAATACCAACAAAATTGTGTTCCATCTGGATACTCGCTGGCATTGGTCTAACGGCGATTTATCCCAAAGGGGGAAGAATGCCCTCTCTCATAATAGCGGACGGACCGCCTGGGATGCGGGTTTATATCTGCCAGTTCATCTGCTTAAATTAACCGGCGGCGCGAATTTCTACCTTGGTTTGGAACCGGGCGTGCTTATCGGTAATGGGGGAACGGACGAGTTTGACTTTAATAATCCTGATGTAGGCCTGTCTTTGGCGCCTTTTCTGCAAGTTGGTTTTCCCGCTTCGGTGTACTTTTCCACCCGTTTCATCTACAACCTGAGCGAACAGCGTCTTAGCTTTACGATAGGTTTTTATTCCCTGCCTTATACACGGCAGGTGGATATGGATTGGTAGAGTGATGAGGGATGAGTGATGAGTGGGGAGGGATGAGGGGGGAGTGGTTTTCTTGAAAAGGATCGTCTTTTGAACCTTTTCGTATCTTTCGCGGTTACTCCTCCCCCTCTCTCCAGAAAGTTGGCCTCAAGCTGCAAAGGAAAAACCATCCCCCGAATCTGAAACCTCCAGCCTAAACCCTCCAGCCTGAACAACACACGGACTTAAAATATTCCTGCTACGGAGAATACGCGCTGATAGTAACACCAGCACCAAGTGTAGTACCCCATGCATTCTGATAGTCGGTAACTGCGCTGGCCGGAACTTTAATGGACGTTACCGTTGAGGGGAAAACATCGCCGTTCAGAGTGGCCGGGCTTGTATCGTTTGTTATGTTTACCGTTGCCAGTTTTCCAGTGTCGCCAGTCCCAAATATATTATTTAATGTGCCGTACTCTCCTTCCAGTGTTACTTCCGTTATAACTTCGTTATCGAAGAAGAGGGAAGTGCCAATACTGGTAACCGAAGCCGGGATAGTCATGGATGTCATCACAGTGTCGCTGAGTGCTTGATTGGCAAGAGTTTTAACCGTGCCTGGTAAGGTTGTAAAGGACGATTTTGTAGTATCGAATGCCCACCCTCCAATATATTCAAGACCATTCGGCAAGCTGGCGAAATTTATTTCCTGGGAGTAATAAAATACACGTTCTTCCAAACGTTTCAATCCGCTCGGCAGGCTGGTTAATGTCAGTTTAGAGCATTCTGCAAATGCCCATTTGCCAATCGATGTAATCCCGTCCGGCAGGTTACTTAAGGCTATTTCATAGCATCTTTGAAATGCGTATTCGCCAATCGATGTAATCCCATCCGGCAGGCTGCTTAAGGCTAGTTTAGAGCATCCGTAAAATGCTGATTTGCCAATTGATGTAATCCCGTCCGGCAGGCTGGTTAAGGCCAGTTTAGAGGTGCTGGAAAATGCGCGTTCGCTAATCGATGTAATCCCGTCCGGCAGGCTGGTTAAGACTAGTTCAGTACAGCCGGAAAATGCCCTTTGGCCAATCGATGTAATCCCGTTCGGCAGGCTACTTAAAGCCAGTTTATGGCAGCTATCAAATGCATTATTGCCAATAGATGTAATCGTTGAAGGCAGCTTTATATCCATCAAATCATAATAATTCTTAAATGCATCATTCCCCACCTGGGTAACCTTCTTTCCCTGCCAGTATCCCGGTACTTCTATGTATGTGGCTGTATCGGGAACGGTTCCGCCTGTTACACTGTATTGTGCATCAGCGTTGATAAGGGTGTAGGCCAAATCATTGGTACTCCACACAGCGTAGAGGGTTAAATCCGCAGTTAGAGTTATAGCTCCCTGCAAGTTATAATAGGTGCCGGAACTATCAGCCGCGGTATTCCAGGCGGCAAGAGTGCTGCCTGTTTTTGTTATTCCCGTGGGAGCAGGAATGGCGGTGGTAACTACGCTGTCATAGTTTGTTGTTGCCACCCCACCTGAGCCGCCATTGGGGTCCAGATGCAGTTGAAGGACTAGTTCGAATTGGCCTGTTTTGCTCAGAGGACTGTCCGCACCGCCGTTATTGGCCGTTATCGCAAAGTAATAGGACTCTCCCGCCGTGCCGGAAAAGGTAAAGCTCAAGTCCGCGCCAGTATAAACGGGTGTTAGTCCTGTTACATCGCTTATGTCGCTGCTGCTGGAATACACCTTGTAGCTTATGGCCGTGGCGGCGGCACCGGCAAAGTAGCCCCTGTCTGTTGGAGCATCCCATGTTAGTTTGACTTCTCCGGCTGTTGTGGTTAGGGCTGGGGTGAAATTTTCAGGGCTGCTCGATGCCGTGTCCTCTGGGGTATGCCCTCCGTCTGTGCTTGACGGCGGACATCCGAGAAAAACCAGGGACAATGCTGTTATAGAGATAAGAGCCGAAACCGCCAGTAATTTTTTCAATTTCAATGAATTAATTTTCATTTTAACAACTCCTTAAATATAACTGGGCACCTCTAAAAACCCCCATTTAGTTCTTGAATCGAACTTTTCCGCCGCTCTTAAGCTGTCAAAATGCTCACGTAGCTTAAGCTTTTGCCGCCCGACAAAAAATTTCTTCGTCAATTTCCTAAAGAGTACCTCTAAAAAACTGGTGTGTCAACCCTTTATTCAAGAAAAATATCTTTTTTTCATTTTTTCTGAAAATTTCAACCTTTCTTAGCGATTTCAACTCGTTATCAGGCTTTTTCGGCTTCCGGGGCACGCCCACTTATCCCAGGGATTGTCTCAAATACACATAATGACAGATGTTATAGCTAAGGTTCAGAAGTCCAATAATCCTGTCGTCGGAAAGCTGGTACAACTCGCGAAGAATCAGTGTCTTGAACATCAACACTGCATCGTTTGGAGGGCATCCCTTGCCATCCTCTCGTAGATTCTTTCGCATGGCTTTTTCCACGGGACCGCGAAAAAACTCCCAATCGATCACCCGATCGAGCTTTTCACGATAGTCTCCCTTGTTGCTCAACTCGGACAGGCGAAAATCTTCATCGAATAAAGTTTTTTCTCTTCGTTTCATGCTAATCAGTATAACAGTTCCAGGTTTCTTTCGGAACCCAAGTCCTGGAAGATTCAGTGGGGTTTTTTAGAGGTGCCCTAAAAATATTTTTTTTCATTATTGGGCTTCCTACTGTACCTCTTACTGGACTTCAAATGCGCCAGCGTCTGGCCTGGTGCTTCTAGCGGTGCCGCGGGCATCGGTAGCGATGGGGTTGCCGCGAAGTTTTCAGGGCTACCCGATGCCTTGTTCGTGTAGGTATCGGCTTCCGTACTTTCCGCACTCTCGCCAACGGTATTGGACGCCGTT
>MUIB01000054.1 GCA_002084135.1 Spirochaeta sp. LUC14_002_19_P3
ATCCCGAAGGCACCAGATACCAGATGGTTTTGAAGGAGCTTTTAATTCATGGTTTCGACAGCCGGGTGGCCAGGCTGAATTACACGGAGGTTTGAAAGAAATGAAAAAGAAACAAAAGAAGCGGCTGATGCTGCTGTTAATCCTGGTAGGGATTGTGGCAGGTATATTTTTCGTTCGCGGCTGTGGGATGCCTCTATTCTATCGCAGCTCTTGGGGGTATCATCATGGCGGCGGGCGTTGGTAATGAATATTTTAGTCGTTGAAGACGAAAAAGAACTGAACCGGATGATTCGGGATTATCTGGAATCGCTGGGATGGAATGTTTTCGGAGCCGTCAGCGGCTCCGAGGCGCTGGATATTTTCCGCTCTCAGGAGCTGGATTTCATTCTTCTGGACATTATGATGCCAGGACTGGACGGGCTGGATGTTATCCGGCGCATTCGCGAAAAGAGCGAGGTGCCGGTAATTTTTATTACCGCGATGGCAGAAGAATCCGATAAGCTTATCGGGCTAGAAATCGGTGCCGATGATTATATTACCAAACCGTTCAGTCTTAAGGAAATGGCAGCCCGTATCCGTACAGTTATGCGCCGGGTGGAGAAGCCCGAGCCAACAGAAGAAAAGGAACCGGTGGTGCTGAAAGTGGGCGATTTAAGTATGGATGCCGAAAAGCGCACTATCCGCCTGGGGGAAAAACTTCTGGATGTTACCACGGTTCAGTTCGACATTCTTCACGGCTTCATGCGGCATCCGGGCCGGGTGTTTACCCGCACAGAAATTTTGGAATTCTTTCAGGAACATGCCTGGGAAGGCTATGAACGCACGATTGATGTGCATATTAAAAACATTCGCAAGCAGCTAAAAACCGACCAGGACAATTCCCGCTACCTGCAAACTGTACGCGGTGTGGGTTATCGGCTTAGCGATGGTGAAGAGCCGTGAAAATTCCTTTGGGCGCGAAGATTCTTGGCGCTTTCGGCATTATCGTGTTCCTGGCTCTGGGGGCTGTCGTTGGGATGGGCAATCGCTTTACCCACAATGAGTACTATGATTTCGCCGTTCAGCGGGACATGAACCGGGCGCGGGCCATTGCACCGTTTTTCGGTCAATGGGCTTATGGTGCCGTTGAAGCGATCCGCCGGGGCCGAGAGCCGGACGGCTCTGCGCTGAGTCCTCTTTTATTGCTTGGTGCCGACTGGGCAGGCTATTCCGACAGATGGGAACAGATGGCAGACAGCCGCGATTTCCACCACCATGGAGGCGGATATCCACCGCATCGGAGGTCGTCCCAAAAACCGCCTCCCGTAGAACGGCTGCTGCTAACTGATGCCAATGGCCGAGTGCTTTTCAACACGGTTGGATATTCCGGCGGCTCTTATCTTGGAACGGGCACGGAGGTGCGCTATAAACGGGAGCTGGTGGGCTATCTCTACGTTGGCCAGATGCTGTCTGGGGCGGCTTCCGACAGCGAAACTTTTTTTATCCGTAGCGCGGGTATCCGCACCTGGGTTTTTACGGCGCTGGTGTTTTTGGCGGCGGTGCTGCTGGGGCTACTGCTTACCCGCCACATTGTGGTGCCGGTAAAGGGCTTGAGTGCCGCGGCCCGCGAGGTGGAGGATGGCACGCTCAGTGTAAGGGTTCCAGAACGCCGTAAGGATGAGCTGGGCGACTTGTCCCGCGGCTTCAATTCCATGACGTCTTCGCTGGAAGCTGCCGACCGCCAGCGCCGCCAGATTATTGCCAATTCGGCCCATGAGCTGCGCACGCCGGTAAGTCTTATCCGTACCCGTATCGAGATGATGGAAGAAGGGGTGTATCCCCTGAACACGGAGAATCTTGCTGCTCTTGCCAGAGAAACGGACCATCTTGTGGAGCTTATTGAGGAGCTGAAGACTCTCGCGGTACTGGAATCGCCGGATTTTACCATGAAGCGGGACGTGCTGAATCTGGGCGAACTGGCCGCGAGTGAGCTTGAATCGAATCGTCCGGCCATTGCCCGTTCCGGTATTGAGGTTCTCCTCCGTAAGGATAAGGGGAATGTTAGTGTTTCCGGCAGCACGGAGAAACTGCGCCGTTTGCTGAAAAATCTTCTTGCTAATGCTCTGCGTTATGCCGCCGGGCGCATTTTTATTACTGTTGGGGCGAATGCGAATGGGGCGGAACTGCGGGTGGAAGATGATGGCCCAGGGATACCGGAGGATAAGCGGACAAAAATTTTTGAACGGTTTTTTCGGCTCGATCCTTCCCGGAGCCGGGATTCGGGGGGCTCCGGTTTGGGCTTGGCTATTTGCCGGGAAATTGTAAAAGCTCACGGCGGAGAAATCAGCGTATCCCAATCACCGGAGCTGGGCGGTGCCGCCTTTACTGTTATCCTGCCCTTGGTGCTTAAATAGCACGATGTTTTTCTTGCTCCCAAAACCAGTGAACCACCCCGAGTATCCCGGAACAGTTTTAGGGCATCTCTAAAAACCCCATTTAGCTCTTGACTCGATCTTTTCTGGCGCAGAAAGTATAAACCTTTCCGCGCCAGAGGTCACTTTCCAAACACGTACTACTCTTCCTTCTTGCTGGCCGCAATAATATCCTGGGCGATTTTGCCGGATACGGGTTCGTAGTGGCTGAATTCCATTTCGAAGGCACCGGTGCCGGAGGTGATGGCTTTCAGATCGATGGTGTAGGTGAGCAGTTCGCCCTGTGGCACAATGGCTTTTATGGATTGGATGCCGCCGCCGATGGGAACCTGATCTTGAACGCGGCCGCGTTTTGTGGATATGTCGGAGAGGACATCGCCAAGGTAGCGGTCTTCAATATAAACGATAAGGTTTACTATGGGTTCAAGCAGTACCGCCCCGGCGCTTTCAAAGGTTTTTTTCAGGGCCATTTTGGCGGCGAGTTTGAAGGCCATTTCCGAGGAGTCTACGGGGTGTTCCTTGCCGTCGTAGACGCTTACGCCAATGTCTACCATGGGATAGCCGGCCAGGAAGCCTTCCCGCATGGCTTCTCTTAATCCTTTTTCAATGCCGGGCATGTAGCCTTTGCTGATGGAGCCGCCTTTGATGTCGTTGGAGAATTCAAAGTCTTCACCGCGCTGGAGGGGGTGGGCTTTTATCAGTACCCGCCCAAATTGGCCGTGGCCGCCGGATTGTTTCTTGTGGGTGTATTCGGCATCGGCGGTTTTGGTGATGGTTTCGCGGTAGGGTACGCGGGGTTTGCGGGTGTGGACGCTTATTTTTGAATCGTGCTGCATTTTTTCCAGAATGCTGTTAATGTGCATTTCCCCCATGCCGGCGATAACGGTTTCTTTTGTTTCTTCATCGAAGCCGATGGTAAAGGTAAGGTCCTGCTCCGCGATTTTATGGAGGTAGTCGTTCATTTTGTCTTCATCTTTCTGGTTTTCGGCGCTGATGGCGAGGATGTGAACGGGGGCGGGCAGGGCCAGGGGTTTGAAGTGCATGGAGCTTGCGGCGGCGGTGAGGGTGTCGTTGGTATGGACGGAATCCAGTTTTACAACGGCGCCCAGGTCGCCGGCGATGAGTTCGGGGACTTCCTTGAGCTGCTTGCCGTTTATAAGGAAGAGTTTTGATATTCGTTCCTTTTTTTCCACGCGGGGGTTGTAAATTTCACCAGGGGTGAGTTTGCCGGTTACGGTTTTGATATAGCTGATTTTGCCGGAGAATTTGTCGATGGAGGTTTTGAAGACAAAGCCGGAGAAGCTGCCTGATTCGTTGTAGGCACAGTGGTCTTCATTATCGTCGTCGAGCGGTTCGGCTTTGTGGCCGGGCGGTGGGCAGAGTTCGGCAAGGATGTCGAGGATGTCGGTTATGCCGGTTCCCAGTTCGGCGGAGCCGCACAGCACGGGGACAAAGGTGTTTTCGGCCATGCCTTCCACCAGCCCCTTAATAATATCGGGACCTTCCAGAGTGCCCTTATCAAAAAATTTTTCGGTAAGGGCATCGTCGCCTTCGGCGGCCATTTCAATGAGTTTTTCCCGCCACTCGGCAACGGCCTCGTTCATCTCTTCCGGAATGGGGGCATCTTTGCCCCCGGCTTTTACGGCCTTCAGATGGAGAAGATCTACAATGCCCTCATGGGCCGCACCTTCTCCCAGAGGAAGATTGAGCGGCACGGCGGTTACACCGAATGCCTCGCGTACCTGTTCCAGCGACTGCTGAAAGTTTGCCCGCTCCTGATCCATCTTGTTCACGAATACCACCCGCGGCAGTTTACGTTTGTCCAGACGCCGCCACAGTTTTACCGTTTCGATTTGAATGCCGGCCGGGGCACTCATTACCATAACTGCGGTTTCCGCCGCCCGGAAGGAGGCTATAACTTCGCCGACATAATCGGCCGAACCGGGGGTGTCGAGAAGGTTTATTTTTATGTTTTTCCAGTTCAGGTTCATCAAACTGGTGTGGAGCGAAAATTTGTGAGCAATTTCATCGTCGTGGAAATCGCTCATGGTTTTTCCTGAATCAACCGTTTCCGCTTTGGGTATTACCCCGGCCCTGAAGAGCATTTGCTCTGTTAGAGTAGTCTTGCCTGTACCGCCATGGCCGCAAATTGCGGCGTTACGAATTGTTTTCATGGATGCTGCCATGAGTTATCTCCTTACACACATTATATTTTTGCTCCAAACCATCCTAAAAGACTATTGGAGCTTTTTTTCAAAATGACTAAACTCCATGGAAAATGTTCCCCTGCCCTGGGTAAGGCTACGAAGAACGGTGGTATAACCGAACATTTTCACAAGCGGGGCTTTAGCCGTAACCAGCTCGCAGGAGGGTCTGGAATCCATGCGTTCGACATGCCCCCCCCGCTGAGTAAGACTGCTTATCACTTCGCCCACCTTTTCCGCCGGGCACATAATGCCCACTTCCATAACCGGCTCCAGCAGCACCGACCCCGCCTCGCGGCAGGCCTTATCAAAGCCCAGGGAGGCCGCTGTTTCCAGAGCAATTTCGCTCACTGTCAGCTCATTGTATTTCACATCGGTGAGCACAGCTTTTATGTCGATACAGGGATAGCCCAGAGTTATGCCAGACGGAAAGGCCGATTCAATGCCCCGGCGCACCGCCTCCTGAAAGTTTTGGGGGAGCCGCTTCGTATCCACTTCCGATTCAAACTGATTCCCGCCGCCCCGCTGAACCGGCTCCACCCGCAGGGTAACTTCGGCCTCGTGTACCTTACCGGCCAGAGTGCGCTGATAGCTCTCGCTAAGGGTTTTGCTAGCACTAATGGTTTCCCGGTACGTAACCTGGGGATTGCCAACATTGGCCGCCACCCGGTATTCTTCCAAAATACGGGTTACCAGTATGTCCAGATGGAGCTCCCCCATGCCGGAAATAATAAGCTGACCCGTTTCCTCATTCTCCTTCACCGTGAAGGTGGGGTCTTCCTTGATAAGATTGGCCAGGGCCGCCGACAGCTTATCCTGATCGCTTAAAGTTTTAGGTTCGATGGAAACGGAAATAACCGGCTCCGGGAATTCCATGGATTCCAGAGCAGCGGGAAAGTTTTCGTCCGCGAGAGTTTCACCCGTGCTGGCCAGCTTCAGGCCAATCACCGCGCCAATATCTCCGGCCTTAAGAAGCGAAATCTGCTCATAATGATTGGCATGCATACGGAGAATGCGGTTTACCCGCTCCCGTTTGCCGTGTTTCACATTCATTACAGCACCGCCAGCCTTTATGGAACCCGAATACACCCGGACATAGCACATCATGCCCATTTCCCGGTCGTGCTGAATCTTGAACACCAGGGCTGCCAGATTGCCCTTCTCGTCGCGGGGAATTTCCACCTCGCCCTGCTTCTTGGTATGAACGGCCTTTACGGGTGCTAATTCCTCCGGCGCGGGGAGATAGCGCACTACTGCATCCAGTACCGGCTGAACCCCCTTGTTCTTTAAGGATGAGCCTGCCAGCACCGGTACGATTTTTTGTAAAATGACCGCTTGCCGCAGGGTGTTATGGATAAGCTCTTCGCTAACGGCTTTGCCTTCCAGGTAGAGCTCGGTTATCTCATCGCTGAAGGCCGAAAGAACATCCAGCAGGTTGTCCCGCCATTCATCGGCCAGAGGCCGCAGGCCCTCCCGTATCTCGCAGCGGCGTATTTGCGCACCCTCTCCATCGGCATCCCAGTGAAGCTCCTTCATGGCAATGAGATCAATATTGCCCTCATAGGAGGACTCCGCGCCGATGGGCAGGGCAACAGGTACCGGATTGGCCCCCAAATCTTCGCGAATTTCCTTTACCACCGCGAAGAAATCCGCCCCGATGCGATCCATCTTGTTCACATAGGCGATACGCGGCACCCCGTAGCGATCCGCCTGCCGCCACACCGTCTCGGACTGCGGCTCCACTCCGCCCACCGCACAGAACACTCCTACAGCGCCGTCCAGCACTCGCAGGGAACGCTCCACCTCGGCGGTAAAATCCACATGCCCCGGCGTGTCAATAATGTTAATCTGGGCATCATTCCAGAAACAGGTAGTAGCCGCCGCGACAATGGTAATGCCCCGGTTCTGCTCTTGGGTCATCCAGTCCATAATGGCGGTACCCTCATCCACTTCACCTATGCGGTGGCTTTTGTGCGTGTAGAACAGAATTCTTTCCGTGGTAGTGGTTTTTCCCGCATCAATATGAGCCATGATGCCAATGTTGCGAATTGTCTTTATCGTTTGAGCCATTTGCAGGCTTATACTAACACAGGAGAGGGAAAGGGGGAAGGGGGGGAGAATTGAGAATGATGAGGGATGAATGATGAAGGATGAATGAGGAATTGGAAATTGAGAATTGAGAATTGGGGACGGGGGATTGGATGTGGTCTTCTTAAAAAAGATTGTCTCTTGAAGCATTTCGCCTGCCTGCCGAAGACTCGGCGCAGGCAGGTGGTTCTAAGCCGCTTCCAAAAGTAATCAATAATATCAGTGCAGGCGAGACTAATAACTACCCACTAGCCACTAATAATCTTACAGTTTCTGTATTTCTTCCGCCGTAAGACCAGTGGATGCACTGATAATGTCCATGCTTATCCCTGTATCCCTGAGGTTCTTTGCTGTCTGATGAATGCCTTGCTCTCTTCCTTGCTCTCTTCCTTCCTCTCTCCCTTCCTCTCTCCCTTCCTCTCTCCCTTCCTCTCTCCCTTCCTCTCT
>MUIB01000121.1 GCA_002084135.1 Spirochaeta sp. LUC14_002_19_P3
CTATCCGTTAGATTTTTCCAGTTTTCCGCTCTACCCTATCATAAGCCAAAAATAGACGCAACCCCAAGCGCGGCTATTTTCATGAATTTCTACAAAATAGTTGCTATTGAGTTACATCAGAATACATTAGCCCTTATCCTTCACAGACAAAGCGCTTTTTTTAGGGTACCCCTAAAAACCAGCTTGTGAATGGTGAAGGGTGAATTTGGAAGGGTGAAGGGTGAAAATTGAAAAAGAGCGGCGGAAAAGTTCGAGTCAAGAACTCAATGGGTTTTTAGAGGTGCCCTCCAAAGTTACTGTTCCAAAAAAGCGTTAATTTCGTTCAGAAAGAGTTTGCCCCAGGCTTCAAGTTTCTTTTCTCCTACGCCGGGGCAGGCCAGTAGCTCTTCCTGTGTGCGGGGACGAAAAACGGCCATGGCAATGAGGGTGCGGTTGGGGAAGATAATATAGGGCGGTTTGCCAATCTCTTTGGCTTTGTTGAAGCGCAAGGCGCGGAGGGCTTCGAAGAGTTTTTTATCTTCTTCGGAAAGCTCCCGTTCCTGGCCATTGGGGGCAAGGGGCAGGCGGTAGGCGGCGGCGTGGAGTTTTTCCTTGCTGTCTTTGGCGCGGCGCACGGTGCGGAATTCCCGCCGACCGTAGAGAAGTTCCATGCCTTCCTGGGTGATGGTAACGGCTTTGTAGCGTTCTTCATCGCGGTAGGTGAATCCGGCGGCTTCAAGGTCGTTGGCGATGGCGAGCCAGTGTTTCTTTGTCATATCGGCACCGACACCGAAGGTGGGGAGGTTTTGATGACCCTTGTCGCGGATTTTGTCGCTTAAGGTGCCTTTGACAATGTCGGCAAGGTAATGGGCACCATACTGTTGATGGGTACGGATGGCGGCGGAGAGGAATTTGCGGGCATCTTCGGTGGCTTCGATGCTCTCAACTTCGCCGGTGCAGACATCGCAGCTACCGCAATTTCCGGGGTGCTCTTCATTGAAGTGGGCCAGGAGTATGCGGCGGCGGCAGGCGAAGGTGTCGGCAAAGCGGAGCATGGATTGGAGGGCCTTGCCTGCCCGTTCCTGTTCGCCGCTGTCGTCAAGCTGACGAATGTGCCAGCGGGTTTTGGCTAAATCGCCAATGCTCCACAGAAGCAGGGTTTCGGCATTTTCCCCATCGCGTCCGGCACGGCCGGTTTCCTGATAATAAGATTCCAGGCTTTTTGGAAGATCGCCGTGGATGACGTAGCGAATATCGGGCTTGTCTATGCCCATGCCGAAGGCGATGGTGGCGACGATAACGGGTATGCGGTCGGCTTTGAAGTCGTCCTGATGCTGGCGACGGGTTTCATCGCTGAGTCCGGCGTGGTAGCAGGCAGCACCGATGCCCTGCTTCTGGAGATAGGTGGCGGTTGCTTCCACATCGGCGCGGGTGGCGCGGTAGATGATGCCGGAGAGGCTGGCGCGGGCTTTTACGAAGCTGGCGATGCGGGTAAGAGCATCGCGCTTGGGTTCTACGCGGTAAAATATTTCCGGGCGGTTGAAGCTGGCACGGATGGTATAGGGATTTTTAAGGCCAAGCTGGGTGATAACATCGTCTTGTACCCTGCGGGTAGCGGTGGCGGTGAGGGCAGTGATGGGTATGTTGGGATATTGTTCCCGGATGCGCTTGAGCTGGCGGTAATCGGGGCGGAAATCGTGTCCCCATTCGGATATGCAGTGGGCTTCGTCGATGGCAACGGCGGTGCAGTTCCAGGCGGTGAGTTCTTCGAGGGCACCATCCATGGCAAGCCGTTCGGGGGCAATGTAGAGGAGTTTCAAGGCACCTGTTGCGAGTGCGCTGTAAACTTCATGGCGTTCGGCGGGGCTTATGGAGCTGTTGAGGCAGGCAGCTTCCACGCCGGCTGCTTTGGCGCTATCTACCTGGTCTTTCATAAGCGCGATGAGGGGGCTTATAACAATGGTAAGGCCGCTACGCACGAGGGAGGGAAGCTGATAGCAGAGGCTCTTGCCGCCGCCGGTAGGAAGGGCGGCGAAAATGTCGCGGCCAGCGAGGGTTTCGAGGATGATTTGTTCCTGATGGGGGCGGAATTCCGCGAATCCGAATACCTGTTTAAGGAGACTGAGAAGGTGGGGGGCGGATGCGGCCCGCAGCGGGGATGTGTCGTTCAAGAACCTTCTCCAGGCCGCTTCCTGTTCACTTCAGCTATGCGCCAGGGGAGGGTTTCTCCGGCCATGAGGGGTACGCATCCTTCCGATTCGGCAGGTACGGTCCAGGGTTTCTTCTCCAGAAGTACAGTTCCCCGGTTTGGGGGAAGGCCGTAAAACTCGCGGCCAAGATCACATAAAAAAGGCTTAAGCCGATTCAGTGCATCCTCCTGGTGAAAGAAGGAGGCCAAGGCGGGCAGTATCATGGGGGCGGTGTAGGCACCAGCGGGGCAGGTGTCGGAGTGCTTGTGCTTTTTGTCATGGGGGGCACTGTCGGATCCGAAGAAGAAGCGGGGATGGCCGCTAAGCACGGCCTCCTGAATGGCGGCGCGGTGGGCTTGGGTTTTTACTACTGGCTTGCAGAAAAGGTGGGGGTTAAGAAGACCTCCGATGAGGTCGTCGAGGGTGAACAGGAGGTGCTGGACGGTTACGGTGGCTGCGGAGGGGCCGCTGTCGGTACGAACGGCGTGGACGCCTTCGGCACTGGAGACGTGTTCGAGTATCATCTTAAGCTGCGGATGAGCCTGGCGTATCTGTTCAAAGATAGGCAGGAAGGCGGCTTCGCGGTCGAGCACCGGGGCATCGGGGTTTTCGCCGTGAATGCAGAGAATCAGATGGAATTCCTCCATGGCGGCGATGGCTTCAGCGGCATCGCGCCAGCTGGTGAGTCCGCCCTGGCTGTTGGTGGTGGCACCATCCGGATAATACTTTCCGGCGGGTATTCCGGCGGCGGCCAGAGCGGCAATGTCGGCGCGGGACATACGGGGCATGAGCCGGAAGGCACTTAGTACTTTAAGGCCGGGAGCGGCGGCTTCGGCTTTGCGGCTATACGCCGTGATGTCTTCGGGGCCAACAAGGGGAGGAATGGTGTTGGGCATGGCGAGTATCCTGCCAAAGGAGGCCCCGTGAGCGCGGGCATAAGCCGCCATGGGAGCACCCTGGCGCAGGTGAACATGCCAGTCATCGGGCAGGGGAAGTTCAATCTGCATTGAACCATGGTACAGTATGTTTGAAGGGGAGTCTATGGGGAAGCACCCGGAATATTCTGCGAAATTTCCTAGAACATCCTCACCTGGTTATCGGATATAACCATATTATCCCCTTTTTGGGTAACAAGGTAAACTCCTGCCTCTCGGGCAGCCTGTATCAGGGCATCGTTGGTTATCAGAGTGGCAATGCCGATGCACAGCTTGTGTTTTGTATAATTGCTGTGGGATTCCCGGAATTCGCGGGCCTTGGTTTCGGCTATTTGCTGTATGAAATCGGGGTGGGCTTTATACTTCACCTCAATAATTACGACATATTCACCATTGTAGAGAATAATATCAATTTCATCTTTGTCTTTCGATCGTCTGATATTGCGCTCCACCCGGTCGAAGTGTATATCCCCTATGTAAGGATGACTCTCAAAGCTGCGATAAAATATTTCTTCCGCAACATCTCCCAAATTATGGCCCATATTGCCAAGCTGTAAGCCTATCGAAGCCAGTTTTCTGTCGGTTTCCTTTAATTGTGCAGCGGTTTCCTTTATTTGCTTATCGGTTTCCTTTAATTGTTCAGCGGTTTCCTTTATTTGCTTGTCGGTTCTGGCTTGGGCTTCCCGCAGTTCGGCTTGGGCTTCCCGCAGTTCGGCTTGGGCTTCCCGCAGTTCGGCATGGGATTCTTTAAGCTCTTGCATTTCCCTGGAGAATTGCCGCATTTCCCTGGAGAGTTCCCGTATCTCTTTGGAGGCTTCCTCCAATATTTTGAAAATATTCGCTATTATTGCTTCCATAGTGGAATAATAATGAGAAAATAGAAATTGAGCAAGGGCTATCGTATTAAAATTCGTTAAAATTTCAAACAGATAGTCATTATCCGGTTGTTTAGAGTATAATTATGATTCATGAAAAAAAACAGGATGAATAACAAGAGGTCCGGCTTCACAATTTGCGGCGGCAGTGGGCCTGGATTGACAGGATGAGTGCGGCAGTACCGGAACTTCTCGCTCCTGCGGGAAGTGCTGCCGGGCTTGCGGCGGCACTCCATGCCGGGGCGGATGCGGTGTATTTTGGAGTAGGGAACTTCAATATGCGCCATAAGGCGAAAAATTTTGCTCTGGGCGAACTGGCTAATGTTGTGAGCCTGTGCCGGGAGCATGGAGCACGGGCCTACCTTGCCCTGAATACCATTATTTATGAACGCGAACTGAAAGCTCTGGAAACAGTGGTAGAGGCGGCACGGGCGGCGGGTGTGGACGCTGTAATTGGCTGGGATGCGGCGGTAATTCAGGCGGTGCTGAGTCGGGGGATGGAACTGCATCTGTCCACTCAAGCCTCAGTGAGCAATTCAAAGGCTATTGCGGCCTGTTACCGCCAATACGGCATACGGCGCTTTGTGATGGCTCGTGAATGCTCCCTGAATGATTTAACCCTTATCCGCCGCAATCTGGCTACGGAACTGGGAACGGAAGCCGATTCCATCGAATTTGAAATCTTTATTCACGGGGCAATGTGCGTATCCCTTAGCGGGCGCTGTTTCCTGTCGCAGTCGGTGAGCGGCCATTCCGCCAACCGGGGGATCTGTCTTCAGCCCTGCCGCCGGGAGTACCGTATTATCGACACAGAAGGAGAATACGAGTTTACAATAGGCAAAGACTATGTTTTAAGTCCCAAGGATCTCTGCACCATGCCCTTTTTTGATAAAGTCATGCTCTCCAACGTCGCCTCCCTGAAGATAGAAGGGCGCGCCCGCGGCCCCGAATATGTATCCACCGTTACTTCGGCCTATAGACGCGCCATAGATGCCTGGCGCGAAAGGCCACAAAGTACCGAAACAGACCCAGCTGAGTTCCCGGCTGCTTATGAGGAACTGAAAACCCGGCTTACCGCAAAGCTGAGAACCGTCTTCAACCGGGACTTTCATGCTGGTTTCTACATGGGCAAGCCAGCCGCCGACTGGGTCGGAAAACCGGGAAGCCAGGCACGATACCGCAAGGAAAGCGTTGGCAAGGTGGTAAATTACTTTCGCAAGCCCCAGGCAGCGGAAGTCATCATACAAAACCGGGGCATCCAGCGCGGCGATACCCTTCTGTTTCAGGGCATCACAACCGGAAGCCTGGAAGTTCAGGCCAATCAAATCCGGGTAAACGACAAACCAGCCGAACAGGCCCTCCGCGGCGAATCGGCTTCAATCCATACCGGTGCTCCAGTGCGGCGGGGCGATCTTGTTTACAGAGCTGTCGAAAATTATCATGATGGCTAAAAAGAATAAGCAGAGCTTTCAGGCTTGTTCCCGCATAAGGTTTTGTTTACGAAAAGTGCCGTTTTAACAAAATAAGGATTATTGGCTTGATTCTTTTTGAATAAACTGATAATAAACAGGTGTATTATCAGTTTATTCAACCGGAGGCAAGCTATGGATAAAACCCAAAACATAGGATTCATCTCCTTCCGATTTGCCGGAACCGATGGTGTCTCCCTTGAAACAGCAAAATGGGCAACAGTTCTTGAAAACATGGGCTATAATTGCTTTTTTATGGCTGGCGAGCTGGATACGCCTAATGAAAAATCCTTTTTTGAGCAAAAACTGCATTTTCAGGATGAGGAAATCAAAGAAATTTATTCTCTCTGCTTTTCCAAAAAACAGAGAGAACGCTCTGTAACGAACAGAATCCTTCAGGTTAAAGAACATATCAAAGACAAAATATACGATTTCATAAGTACATATAAGATCACTATGCTCATCAGCCAAAACGCGCTGACTATTCCATTGAACATCCCTTTGGGAATAGCCTTAACCGAAGTTATCGTTGAAACCAACATGCCGGTTATTGCCCATCACCATGATTTTTTCTGGGAACGCAAGCGGTTTCTCATTAACTGTGTATGGGATTATATGAATATGTGCTACCCGCCCCATCTTCACAATATCGAACACATCGTCATAAACTCCTCCGCACAAAATCAATTGGCTCTCCGCTGTGGTATTTCATCCACCCTCATTCCCAATGTCATGAATTTTGAATTTGGCCCCCCTCCGATTGATGACTACAATAGTCATGTCCGCAGGGATTTGGGCATAGCCGATGATGAATTATTCATACTTCAGCCTACCCGTGTTGTTCAGCGCAAGGGAATTGAGCATGCCATAGAGCTGGTTGCGCAGATCAAACAGAAATCGGTACTGGTTATATCCCATGCCTCGGGAGATGAAGGCTATGAATATCAGATTCGGGTGCGGGAATATGCAAAAATGATGAATATTCGCGCTATATTTGTGGATGAGATTATTCAGGAAAATCGCGGCACCACCGAAGACGGCAGGCGGATATACTCGCTTGAGGATATTTATCCCCATGCGGATTTAGTAACATACCCCTCCCTGATTGAAGGCTTTGGCAATGCCTTTCTGGAGGCTTTATGGTTCCGAAAACCCATTTTGGTGAATAATTATTCCATCTATTCCACGGACATTAAGCCAAAAGGATTCAAAGTCATAGAAATGGACGATTTCATCTCCGATAACACCGTGAAACAAACCGAAAGAGTACTGAAAGACAAAAACCTTGCCAGGGAAATGACCGAACACAACTATTCACTCGCATTAAAGCATTATTCCTATCAGATATTACGCAGTCAGCTGCGGGCCGTTATTACCCGTCATTGGGGCAATGACTGTCTGGGCACGATATAATGAAAATCGCTGTATTTCACTATCACCTGAAACCCGGAGGGGTTACCGATGTTATCGTTTATTCCCTTCGCGCCATTCTTTCCCGCTTAAACAATGTAAGCGAAATACGTCTGGTAACCGGTATAGAGGAAGGTGCCCGGCAGGTTATGGTCCGTATTCGGGATTCGCTGGAAATGTCCCTGGCGGATAAGTTACGGCTGGATGTATTGGAAGAAATAGCCTATGTCGAGGGAAGCAAAAAAATTGATACAGAGTATATCATAGAGAGGCTGGAAGCCCGTTACGACGAGGACACATTGTGGTGGGTACACAATCATCATCTGGGTAAAAATCCCTATTTTACCGCGGCACTAATCAGGATTGCCCTTAAGGGGCGTCGAAAAATACTCTTTCACATTCATGATTTTCCCGAATGCGGAAGGTTTGAGAATCTCAGATTTCTGAATGAAGTTCTTGATACCCCTCCCTACCCATCCGGACCAAAAATTCGCTATGCGGTTATCAATGAACGGGACAAGCAAATACTTGGAGCTACAGGACTGGGCGAAGCGGTAACCCTGCTTGCCAATCCCGCCCCTCCTCCTCCGACTGGAACAATGAGCTCGCGGGAACTCTGTACAGCGCTGACTGAAACCTGTGCCGCTTCCTTTCCCGGCTATAATCCTGAAGGAAAAATTATTCTCTATCCGGTTCGTACAATTCGCCGCAAAAATATTCTTGAAGCAGGTATGCTGGCACGTTTAATTGAAGCCCCACTCAACCTTATCGTTACTCTTCCTGGCATATCGGCCCAGGAGCGCGGCTATTCAGATTTGGTCGAAAAGGCATTTCGCCGTGGACTCATCCCCGGGGTATGGTGTCCGGAGGCACTTGGGGACTCCCGCTTAAGCTATTCCAACCTTGCTTCCGGCTGCGATGCTATTATTTCCACTTCCGTGCAGGAAGGCTTTGGTTACCTCTTTTTGAACGCCCTGCACTGGAAAAAGCCGCTTCTGGCCCGCTATATTGATGTTCTGGATGATCTGCTACCGCTGCTCGGAGAGTATCCTCGGCGCTTCTGGGCGGATTTCCGGCTTCCAGTTGATAAGGCACTCATTGCCCAAACTCAAGAGGCTTACACTAACAAACTTCAGGCCCTGGCTAACTATCTGCCGGAAAAGGCTGCAAAGTCCATACGCACGGCAATCAGCCGAATAGCCGCAGGCGGAGGAATAGATATGTCTTATCTTTCGCCCGCCGCCCAGCTCGCCCTGCTGGAAAAAGCGGAAAAAGACACAAAATGGAAAGAACAGGCCAGATTCCTGAATCGGGACTTACTCGATTCTCTCAGCCGCACGCTGGCAGCCTCGGCACCCGATTTAAGCAGTAAGGTTAATATTTTATTCGGAGAAGAATCATTTATCCGGCAATTTAACTCTATTCTTGCTGGTTTCGGCACAAAACTTCCATCAGCGTCGCCAAAGAAAATACAGGAATCCATTATCAAGGAATTCAGCCGAATTGATTATATCAGACTGCTGTACGACTAGAACCTGAAACAAGGGGCTGTGCCAGGAATAGTCTTTGAACCGTATTCAGACAGTATGCGTTGAGTGAATTCCACACTGCGGAGGTAAGATATGAGCACGAAACACGCCATTGAGAGAACATTGGGGCTTCCGGAAGTTTGCAGCATCGCCTCGGGTGCCATGATTAGTTCCGGACTTTTTGTCCTGCCGGCATTGATTTATGCAGAGGCGGGAAACAATGTTATCGCTGTTTATCTCCTGGCCGGGTTAATGATGATTCCTTCCATTCTTTCCAAGGCAGAGCTCTCGGCGGCCATGCCGAGTTCGGGCGGAACATATTTCTTTGTGGAACGCAGCCTGGGTCCTCTGCTGGGGGCTTTCGCCGGTTTCGCGAGCTGGGTTAGCATTGCCCTGAAAGGGGCTTTTGCTCTGGTTGGTATCGGCACGTTCTGGAGCCTTATCAATCCCGGCGCTTCCGGGTTTACCTTTAAAGCTATTGCGCTGGGCTTTGTGCTGGTGTTCACCCTTGTTAATCTGGGAGGAGTTCACGGCACGGCGAAATCGCAGGTAATTATGGTGATTGGTCTTATCGGGATACTGACGGCATATATTGTAAGTGGCTTCATGATGGGCGGGCCTGTTGCTGTTAGTCCGTTTTCGTTCAGCGGAATGAAGGGAATATTGCCCCTCGCGGGTATGGTTTTTGTGTCTTTTGGTGGGGTAACAAAAATTGCCTCTGTAGGACATCAAATAAAAAACCCTGGCAGGAATCTGCCTTTGGGCATGTTTATCAGCTTTGTCGCGGTGATGATAATCTACCTGCTGGCCATTGGGGTTACGGCAAGGCTGCTGGATGCGGAATCCTTCAGTAACACCTTTACCCCGCTATCGGCTGGGGCCGCAATTATTGCCGGCAGGCCCGGAATGATAGCGCTGGCAGTTGCGGCACTGCTGGCCTTTGCCACTACCGCGAATGCCTCTATTCTTTCGGCATCCCAGAACCCGGCGGCCATGGCACGGGACGGCCTGCTACCAGCATGGCTGGGAAAAACCAATGGCAAAAATGTTCCGGTTCCGGCTATTCTGATTACCAGCAGCTTCATGGCTCTGGTAATAGTGCTGTTAGATTTGCCAAATCTCATCAAGGCCGCTTCGACGATGATGCTCATTTTGTTTCTGCTGGTGAATCTTTCCCTTATTTTAATGAGGGAAAGCCGTATCGTTTCTTATCGCCCTGAATTCAAGGTTCCCTTTTATCCTCTTATTCCTGTCTGTGGTATTCTTGTCTCCTGTTTGTTAATCTACACTATGGGTGCGATGCCGCTGCTGCTTTCCAGCGGGTTTTTCCTCTTCACAGCGTTATGGACCATCCTTTACCGCCGCGGCAGCCCTAAACGCGATTCGGCTCTTTTTCGCATCGTTGAACGCATGGCTGCCCGTGAGCTACAGGGCACCCGCTTAACCGATGAATTAGGCAGCCTCCTCCGTGAGCGGGACGGGGTTTCAGAGGATCGCTTTGACAGACTCATCCGCAAGGCAATAATCCTCGATCTGCCTGAACAGATTCCCCGTACAGTACTCTTTGAAAAACTCGCTGCGGCCTTTTCCCTGCGCCTGGAAACGCCGTATCAAAAAATACTGGACAAACTGGAAGCACGGGAAACAGAATCCGCCACACTGGTAAGCAGTTATCTGGCCATTCCCCACATTGTTCTCGATCAGGGGGATGGCTTTGAGATTGTTATGGTGCGGGCAAAAAACGGCATATTATACGATGAGGGCAAAGATGAGCCAACGATGGTATTCGCTCTGGCTGGAGCCGCCGGGGAACGAAATTTCCACCTTAAATGCCTTATGGCCATCGCTCAGATAACCCGTTCGGCGGATTTCATAAGCCGCTGGAACACAGCTTTCGATGAAGAGGAACTGCGGCTGCTGGTGCTTCTGGCGGAGCGGAGCCGATAGGGTGTTTACAATTTAGAAGATTTATTCTTAAGCGATGAAAACTTCCACGAGAGCAGTACACTCATACCGCCGCGAAAAAATCCGGAATTCCCTGCAGCCCCCGCACTGTTTTTGTATTGAAAATTCCCATAGTAATAATGGGTATCCGAAACTATATCATTCATCCACGCAATTTCTCCGCGGAAGCTTAGTGAAACACGCGGTGTAATATGCACGCCTATAGCAAGGGAAAAATCCACCCACGGCAGGCCAACTCCCCAATTGTAGATTCTTAAGCCCAAGCCTGACTCGCGCAATTTATGAAAGTCATGGGTAGCTACAAATGTGGGACCAACGCGGGCAGTTATTTCGACAAAACGCAATCTATTCTGTATTTTAAGTTTAAAAACGGAGAGCAGAGAAAAATAACCAACTTCATAATCCACCGCATTTTTCCCAAAACTATTGGACTCCGTGGAAGAGCGAAATTCATGTTTCTTTGAGGTATCAAATGGGACAGGGTAAGTTATGTCGTTTACGCTAATGGAATATATGAGTTCTTTCAGTATATCGCTCCAATACCAATAATCCGCTAAACCAGCCAGCCCAAGGTGAACAGAGAGCGGGCCGGAATCAATGACCCGGAAATCCACGGATGTGCTTAAACTAAAGCCCCAGCGCAAAGTTGTTTCACTTAAGGACCAATGACTCCATTCCCTATCCGTGAAAAACCAATCATAATCATTCATTGCACCTGCCGGCAAACCGGGCATTGCCGCATCAAAATTCAGCTCCATGCCAAATATTTTCCCGCTGTCCCAGCGGGTTCTTAGCGTAATAAAAGGAATATTTTTCAGATCCCAAAGCAGTAAGCTCAAATATTTGTTATCCGTGGGATAGGCCAGTCTTGAACTGAAATTCACACTTTCCCGAGCCTCGCCCCAGAGCATCCCTAAACCAGCCGATAGTGTCCAGCCGCGAATTTCAGACAAGGCCGAAAGCTGATTTAGGGGAAGAAGTGCCAAAACTGTGCTAAATAGTAAGTACAAAAAGTGCTGTCGCATTCAGCGAGTATAAAGTATTATGTCTATAAAGGGCACCTCTAAATACAAATTTTCTTTCAGGTTTTATCGGCGCTTACCATAATCTTGATGCCGTCGATTTGAAGCACCGTTACGGATGTACCTTTATCATAGTACTCGCCATTGGTTTCGGCAACTATTACCCGGCCTGCCACACTGATCTTCCCTACGGGACGCAAATCCGTAACCGCTATTCCCTTCATGCCAGGGACAATATCATCGGCTGCCGTACCGGAAGTTTTCCCGGCATCCGGTTCAGGAAAATTGCGGCGCTTTCGCCGGGGATGGCCTGCATAACCGGGAACGCCTGGTTCTTTGAGAATAAGGCGGTCGAAAAGGCTTGAACGCGGAACAGAGGCAATAATGAATCCAATCGCGGCAATGCTGCCGATTATGCTAACGGCGATAATACTCAGGCTGCGGAGCAGAATACCCCGCTGCCAGTCGAATTGAGGCCAGTAGAAGCTCTGCTGACTGAATACCAGTGCTATGAGCATCAACAGGATTCCCCCAATTCCGACAAGGCCGAATCCGGGTATAATGAAAATCTCAAGAATGAGCATAACCAGTCCAATAAGAAACAGGAGAATCTCCACGGCACCCAAGTTCCCCATTAGTCCGCCGCTACCGAATACTACGGCAAAACAGATAAGAGCAATAGCACCGGGTACTCCAAAGCCGGGACTGCTTATTTCCAGATACAGGGCTATTATTCCGATGATGAGGAGTATGCTAACGGCGGCGCCGCTGGTAAGCAGGGTTAGAATGGAATCGGAAGAGCTTTTTTCCATAACATAAACTTCATTGGGTTGATAGCCAAGGTTTTTTATGAGTTCATCGCGTGTGGAAATGGCACCCTTCGATACGCCGTAGCGTTCCATTTCACCGGCGGTAAGGGTAAGGAGTTTGTCTTCACCGATAACGGTTTTTCCGGTTTCCGGCACTTCCCCCCGCTTTTTCATAAGGTCTATTTCTTCTGGTGTCGCCAGATAGACTTCATCGCCGCGAATAACTTCAATCAGGGTAATGTCGTTATCAACCATGGCCAGGGCTATGTTTACCGGGTATCCGTTTTTTTCAGCCAGGGCGGCCATTTGCCCTCTTACCGCGCTAACGGTTTTCTCTTCAGCCGCCTGCATGCCCTCGGCGGTTTGATAAACCGGGGAGGCGGCACCCATAGAGGTGCCGGGTGCCATCCATATTTCGGAACAGGAAAAAGCCATAAGCGCACCCGCCGACCAGCTTACACCCCGGCCCGCACTGTCGGAGGGAATGTAGGCTATTGTCTTTGCCCAGGAGGCGGCACCTATTTTACCGGTAATTTCCAGCGCGGTATCCACCCGTCCGCCGAAGGTATCTATTTCCAAAATAACTGTTTCCGCTCCGGCTTCTCTGGCCGCCTCAAGGGCACGGCCCAGAAATATACCAAGATAGCGATCCACATCTTCTCTTAAAGGAATAACATGAACTTTTCGCCTGGCGTCCTCTTCAGCAGCCTGAGCTGCTACTGTGATATGGCTTAGGGAGAAGATTAACAAAATAAAAAGTGTTTTTCTCATGGCTTAAGAATGAATTGATGCGGGGAGAGCTGTCAAGGGCAGGGATGGAAGTCCGGGGAAAAATTTGAAGCATTCTCGGATTTTCATCCTCTTGTCAATATTTTTTTTATGAGTTATAAGTAATATAGTAATACAGTAATACACCCTCTGGACAATAAAGGAATTTATGGATCAACTAACTCAGCTTGAGAGTCTCAGCATTCATATTTTACGCGAGGCTTATGCCAATTTCAGGAATCTCTGCATGCTCTGGTCTATCGGGAAGGATTCGACGGTGCTGCTGTGGCTGGCGCGCAAGGCTTTTTACGGCCATGTTCCGTTTCCGCTGGTGCACATTGATACGCACTTCAAGATACCGGAGATGATTAAGTACCGCGACAGGCTTACCCGTGAGTGGAAACTGCCAATGCTGTACGGGGAGAACAAGGCTGCCCTGAACACCAAACAGACGTTTCCGGACGGCAATGCCGACCGAATTACCTGCTGCCGTCTGCTCAAGGCCGAGGCGCTGAAAAATACCCTGAACGGCAAGTGGCCGCGCTACCGGTTTAATCACAAGGCCGGTAAATATCAGGTGGATGAGAACACCGAAGCCTTTACGGGGGTTATCGTTGGGGTGCGTTCGGATGAGGAGGGTTCTCGTTCCAAGGAGCGGTATTTTTCGCCGCGGGATGGGGAGAATTCCTGGGATGTGGGGGATCAGCCGCCGGAGTTCTGGAATCAGTTCAAAACCGATTTCGCGCCGGGTACCCATGTACGGGTGCATCCTCTGCTGGACTGGACGGAAACCAATATTTGGGAATATATAGAGCGCGAAAGCATTCCTACGGTATCCCTGTACTACGATCAGGGCAGCGGCAGGCGCTACCGGTCGCTGGGCTGCGGGCCCTGCACTCATCCGGTAGAATCAACGGCCAAAAATGTCAGGGAAATTATTGAAGAGCTTCAGTCGGGGAAGTTTGCCAACATTGCCGAACGCTCCGGGCGGGCTCAGGACAAGGAAGACGGCGGCGGTTTGGAAACCCTGCGTCGTGAGGGCTATATGTAGTGGCTGAGCAGATGAATGTGGTTATTACCGGTCACGTGGATCACGGTAAGAGCACGGTAATCGGCAGGCTGATGGCCGACACCGGCAGTCTGCCGGACGGCAAGCTGGATCAGGTAAAGGCCCTGTGCCAACGCACCTCCAAGCCCTTTGAATACGCCTTCCTTCTCGATGCCCTTAAAGACGAGCAGAGCCAGGGCATTACCATCGATGCAGCGCGTGTTTTTTTCAAAACCAGGAAGCGCCATTATATTATCATCGACGCTCCGGGACACATTGAATTTCTGAAAAATATGGTAACCGGCGCGGCGCGGGCCGAGGCCGCTTTTCTGTGCATAGACGCCAATGAGGGTATTCAGGAGAATTCGCGGCGCCATGGATACCTGCTCTCAATGCTTGGGGTGCGCCAAATTTGTGTTTTGGTAAACAAAATGGATTTGGTGCATTACGATATGCGGGTTTACAAAACTGTAGTGCGCAAATTCTCCCGCTTTCTGCGCGGCATAAACCTGCGCGAGGTTCCCTTTATTCCGGTTTCGGGGATGCAGGGCGATAACATTGTAAGCCCAAGCGAAGCCATGCCCTGGTGGAAGGGCCATACCGTGCTTTCGCTGATAGACACGTTTCGCAAGGAAAGTGCGCCGCTGGATTTGCCACTGCGGCTTCCGGTGCAGGATGTGTATAAATTCACCGCGCTGGGAGATGACAGGCGCATCATTGCCGGAACAGTGGCTGCAGGAACATTGAGGAAGGGGGACGAACTGGTGTTTTACCCCTCCGGCAAGAAGAGCCACGTGGCCGCGATTGAAAATTTCCCTGAGGGAACGATGGAGTCCGCCGCCGCCGGAATGTCAGCCGGGTTCACCCTTAGCGAGCAGATTTATGTGAAGCGGGGGGATTTGGCGGTCAGAACAGGCGAAAAAAAACCACAGACTGGCAATTTGATGCGGGTGAATTTGTTCTGGCTGGGGCGCGAGGCCCTGCGGCGGGACAAGGATTATTTCCTTAAGGTGGGCACGGAGCGGGTGCGCATGAGGCTGGTGGATACCAACAAAGTGATAGATGCCTCCAGCTTGAATTCCGACGGCATGAAGAAGATGGTGGAGCGTCACGATGTGGCGGACTGCGTTATTGCCGTCCAACGGCCTATCGCCTTCGATCTGGTAGAGGATTTTCCCCAAACCAGCCGCTTTGTTATTATAGACGGCTATGAAATTGCCGGAGGCGGCATTATCCGCGAAGTGCTGCGGGACAAGAATGCCGAATATCGCGACAGGGTTATGAACCGGAATTTGAAGTGGGACATGGGCAATATTACCCGCTTCAGCCGTAGCGAGCGCTATGGGCATAAATCGGCACTGGTGCTGGTGGGCGGCCCGGAGGACAAGCGCAAAATTGCCTTTGCCAAAACGATTGAAGAAAAATTATTTGAATCGGATATAAAGGTTTACTATCTGGGAATAGAAAGCATGATGGCCGGACTGGATTCCGATATGGCAATTAAGCGGGACGGCATTTCTCCGGACGACCGGGATGAGATGATCCGCCGCTTGGCCGAGCTTTCCAATATTTTTGTCGATGCCGGCATTGTTATGGTTGCGGCGGTACCGAATTTATCCTGGGAGGAGCAGGAAACGATACTTACCTCTATTTCCCCTGTACAAGTTATAACAATATGGATAGGATGCAGCGGGGACTCCTCCGTGAACACGGATTATGTTATTGAGAATCCAGAATACAGCGAGAAAGATATGGAGGCGGCAATGGAGATGATTTTGAATAAGGGCATAAGTTTATGAGTTTTACTCCCACCGCATACCAACTGGTTTCAATGGCATCCGGTGCCCGCCGTTTTGATTCGGATGGCTGGACTCTGAAGTTTGAAGACGAACCGCCATCGCTATTGCGGGCGGAATACCGGCACAAACAGCTCAATGTGCGCGAAGAGCTGGAGGGCATTTACCGCTTTGCCGACTGGCTCCCCATCCGGCGGGTGCTCAAAGGCTCAAGTGCGCCGGTAAGCTACCGCAGCCGGGCACTCGCGGAGGCACTCAAGCTGGACAATCTTTGGATAACATTCAGCGGCTGGTGGCCAAAGAAGGGCGCGGGCATGCACACAAGCACGTTCAAGGAGTGCGAAGCCTACAGCGTCTGTGCCCGTATGGGAGAGGATTTTCCCAAAATTCTGGTGGTGGCCTCGGCGGGCAATACGGCCCGCGCTTTTGCCCGGGTGTGTTCGGACAATCAGATACCGCTGCTGCTGTTCGTGCCCCAGGACAATCTGGATGCTTTGTGGTTCGACCAGCCCGTGAGCGATTGTGTGCGCCTGGTATCGCCGGTTTCGGGCGGCGACTATTCCGATGCGATTCATTTAAGCACAGTGGCGGTGGCCGGATCGGATAAATTTGTTGCCGAAGGAGGTGCCCTGAACGTGGCTCGGCGCGACGGCATGGGCACGACAGTTCTTTCGGCTGCACTGGAAATTGGACGCATTCCCGATGCCTATTTTCAGGCGGTGGGCAGTGGTACAGGGGCCATTGCCGCTTGGGAGGCGGCACTCCGCCTGGAGGCCGATGGCCGCTTTGGACACAATGCCATGCGGCTTATGATTAGTCAGAACGAGCCCTTTACACCGCTGGCCGATAGCTGGCATGCCGATAGCCGGGAGCTGATTATTGACGATGATAACAGGGCCCGCAGGCTGGTGGAGCAGGTAGCCGCCAAGGTACTAACAAACCGGCGGCCCCCATGGGCCTTGCCGGGAGGTTTGTACGATGCCCTCAAAGCAACGGGGGGAACGCTTCTTACGGTAAGCAATGAAGAAGCCGCGGCGGCAGGGGAACAGTTTAGGCGTTTGGAAGGCTGTGATATCAATCCTGCGGCGGCAGTGGCCGCGGCGTCTCTGGGCAAGGCGGCTGCCGCCGGTTTGCTAAAGAGAGATGAAGTGATAATGCTGAATATTACCGGCGGCGGAGCGGAAAAAATTGCCGCTGAGCGCAGCCTGCACCATTTGAGTCCGGCGGCGCTCATTGAACTGGACACCCCTGATGCGGAAATTGCCGCGCTGTGCGAAGGCTTATTTTAATGCAGGGCACCTCTAAAAACCAGCTTCGGGAAATTGACGAAGAAATTTTTTGTCGATACAAGGCGTCAAAAGCGGAGCTAGCTTAAGCTACGTGAGCATTTTGACAACGCAGTAGCGGCGGAAAAGTTCTAGTCAAGAACTAAATGGGGGTTTTTAGAGGTGCCCATGTAGCATAATTAAGGAGAAACCATGATTGATATATTCGATAAATGCGCTACCGATGAGGGATATTTTGGCCGCTTCCGCGCCGCCAAAGACCGATTTTTCACCCTGCCGGTGCTGGATGATATTCCCGGCCCTCGCATGAACTGCCAGGGTAAAGAGACTATTATGTGGTCGGTGAACAACTACATTGGCCTGGCCGGGGATGCCGATATTCAGGAGGCCGCCATTCAGGCCGCACGGACGTGGTCTGTCAGTGGCCCCATGGGCTCGCGTATGATGAGCGGTACCACACAGGATCACCTGAATTTGGAAAAAGCGCTGGCGGCCTATTCCCAAAAGGAAGATGCCTTTCTGTTCAACTACGGCTACATGGGCGTGCTGGGAATTGTTACGTCCCTGTGCGGCCCGGACGATGTTCTTATCGTGGACAAGCTGGCCCATGCCTGCATTGTCGATGCTGCCTTCAGTGCCAAGGGAGGGCAGGGCGGCAGGCCCATGGTGCGCTTCTTCCGCCACAACGATATGGCCGATCTGGAATCGGTACTCAAGAGTGTGAATAAAACCCGCAAAGGCGGCGTTATGATACTCTGCGAGGGGGTCTACGGCATGACCGGCGACCTGGCCGATTTGCCCGGCATAACCGCGCTTGCCCGCCGCTATGAGGCCCGCGTATTCATCGACGATGCCCACGGCATCGGGGTAATGGGCACGCAGGGCCGCGGAACCGCCGATTTTTTTGGCGTTCAGAATGACATTGACATCTATTTCGGTACTTTTGCCAAGGCCTTCGCTTCCATCGGCGGCTACTCGGCAAGCAGCGAACAGGTGCGCGACTGGATTGCCTTCAACTCCCGCACTCAGGTATTCGCCAAGGCCCTCCCCATGATTTATGTAAAGGCTCTCCAGCTAACTCTGGAAAAAATTATTGCCGGAAACGACCGCCGTGCCCTGATGTGGGAGCGCTCCCGCCGCCTGCGCGAGAAGCTCAGCGCTCTGGGGCTGCATATTGGCCCCGGCGAATCGCCTATATGCGCCGTGTTCATCCCCGCCGGCGAACATTTGGAAGAGATAATTATGCGGGTGCTCACCTACCTGCGCCAAAACGGCGTTTTCTGCACCGGTGTTATGTGGCCGGTTATCCCTCCCGGTTTGGTTATGCTCAGGATGATCCCAACAGCCGCTCACAGCGAGGCTGATGTGGATGAAACTGCGGAAATATTCCAGTCCATGCGGGATGAGCTGAAAATAAAATTTGCCCTGAACGAGGAAGAAATTGCCAAGGTGAGGAAGATCTATCGGGGGTAGGGGAGTAGGGGAAGTGAGAATTGATAATTGATAATTGATAATTGATAATTGGGGGTGAGTGCTTAAAAAGGCCTTTGGGTTCAGGATAGATGCTTTCAAAAATTCCCTTGCTAGAAGTTTGTGGAAGTTTTAATCTTGACCATCTTACCCGAATGTCTTATATTTTATTTATCTTATTTTCGGTGATACGGAAATATCACCATGAAGGAGTGTTTTATGAAAAAAACATTATGGGTATTAGTCGGCGTAATCGCTTTGCTGTTTAGCTGCAATTCAGGTAGTGGAAGTGTATCCACGAACCCTCCATCCTGGATTATCGGCACCTGGGAAAACACAGCGGAAAATATTGAGTTTGTATTTACTACTGATAATATG
>MUIB01000014.1 GCA_002084135.1 Spirochaeta sp. LUC14_002_19_P3
TTTACGGCCAGTACCTCCGAGACAATGCCCGGAATGTTGGGATCTATCGCTTCAACGCCGGCCATGGCATCTATCCATTCCGGTTCCTGCTGAAATTGCTTGGTAACCTCGAACATATAGTTGGAATTAAAATTATGTCCGGCAACGATAACGCCGGTACTCCATGGATCGGCTTCGTCCATTTGCAGCCCCGCGTCCTTCCAGGCCGCCAGAGATGTCAGTATGGCCATACGGGCAGAAAAAGTGGTGTATCGAAAGAGCTTTTTCACCGCCTTGAAGCGTTCAGAGCCGAGAAAATCAGCATACCCCGCCAAAGCGGCATTAACATCGTAGCTCCCAAGATCTCCCCCAATTTTGCACTCGACATTACTCAGATCGATAGAAGTCCACTTCTTCATGCCGGATTTACCGGCTATAAGGGCATTGTAATAGCCCTCCAGAGTATCTCCCAGAGGGTTAATTGTTCCCATACCGGTAATAACAACACGTTTTGTCATAATAATCCTTCAATAGCTTCCAGCGTACCCGCAGGATGTGCGCGAAGCCCGTATTTCATGGTTTTCCATAAGCCGCAGAGTACCTGCCCCGGCCCTGCTTCCAGAACCCGCTGCGGCTCCATTGCCATAAGGGCATTCTGGCATTCCACCCAGCGCACGCGGTTATCAAGCTGATCCACACAGGTTTTCCTCAGCGCATCGCCACTGAGTGGCGGAGTCGCTGTCGTATTAACGACAATGGGTATCTTTGGATCGGCAAAATTCGTATTGCGCAGCACCTCGGCGAATTCATCCCGCGCATCAGAAAGAAGCGGCGAATGAAAAGGCCCGGAAACCCGCAGGCGAACCAATCGCATCGCACCAGCCTTGTCCAATACCTTTTCGGCAGCACTGAGTCCGGCGGCAGTGCCAGCAAGCACTGTCTGGGCAGGACTGCTGTGAATAGCGGCATAGACATTCTCCAGGCCCTGAATTTCCTGCGCTATCGTTTCAGCATCCAAACCCAGTACCGCCATCATACCAGCAGGCCCATCGGCATCATCTTTGGTGCGGCTTATTCTTTCGAGCAGCTCACCCCGCTTATCAATAACCCGCAGCAAATCCCCGCGGCTGAGAACCCCCGCCTGATAAAGAGCGGAATATTCCCCCAAACTGAAGCCAGCGCAGGCCGAAGCATCAATTCCGCGGGCTTTAAGCGCCATGGAAGCCGCGATACTTACCAGCACAATGGCAATCTGAGCAACATCGGTGGCTTTCAGCTCCTCGGCAGTACCCTCAAAAAGAATTTTTGCCCAATTCTTGCCGCCAACATCGGATGCTTCTTCAAAAAGTTTCCTTACCCCTGAGTCTGCCTCATAAAAATCCTTGCCCATGCCCGGAAACTGAGCACCCTGACCCGGAAAGAGAAAAACCGTTGTCATTACATCTCCAATTTTAAGTGATGAGCCAGCTTATACCATACAGAAATATTCTTCAAGAGGGGAAAACAAGGGCACCTCTAAAAAACCGCTTTAGGAAATGGACGAAGAAATTTTTTGTCGATACAAGGCGGAAAGCACTATTTACCCCATAATCCCATTCCCATAGTGCCGATTGTTAGCCATAATAAGCGGATGGTAAACAGATGGAGAAAATAATCGCGGTTATAGACATAGGATCCAGCGCGGTGCGGCTTCTCGTTGCCCAGCAGGAAAATCAGCACTGGAAGCTGCTGGACAAAGCCGAACAGCCTCTGGCTCTGGGGAAAAATCTTTTCCATCGGGATGCCATTGACAGGCATACAATTAACCGCACAGTGGAAATATTAAAAGGATTCCAGGAACTCATGCAGCCTTATGGGGCCGATCGCGTTGAAGCCATAGGAACCAGCAGACTGCGCGAATCCAAAAACTGGGAAATGTTCATCGATAGAATCTACCAGCAAACCGGTATCAATGTGAAGGTAATTGATGCACTGGAAGCCAATCAGCTCGCCTGGACAGGAGTACAAAATCCGCTACAGGCCGCTGTTAAAAACTTCAAAAAACAAAATATCCTGATAATGGAAGTCGGTGCCGGACATACCGATCTCATGCTTCTCCAGCAGGGCAGTGTGGCCGCCGCCCAAACCCTGCCCATAGGAACCCTGCGCTATAAGCAGCAAATCGACGAAAAATTCGGAACCGACAGCAAGAAAGCCCGAACTTTCATCCGTAATCATGCTTCCCGCATCGTAAGAGCCATTTCCTACGAACTCAATCTGGATACAGTATCCCGGCTGCTGATTATGGGAAGCGGCACACTTCTGGCTGCGGAAAAAATTGGTTCTCCGCTCACGGAAAATATTATGAGCATTCCACGGAAAAAATTTGAAGATTTTGTCAAAGGGATAACAGCACTCAGCCCTGAAGAAATCCATGACAGCCTGCACATTCCCTGGTCTGAAGCTGAACTGCTTTATCCTGCACTGGTAATATTGAATACCTTTGTGGAATATACACGCGCCGATGAAATCCTTGTTCCCTCCGATAGCATCCGCCAGAGCATGCTGCTAAGCTATGCCGCGGATAAAAAAGCCCTGAGGGAAATTTTCAGCACCCAAACCCTTTCAAGTGCCCGTCGGCTTATGAAGCACTATCATGTCGATAAGGAACATGGGGAATTCGTTCGGGAACAGGCTGTTAAGATATTTTCCGCCCTTACCAAAGAGCTTGGGCTGGACAGCTTCCATCAGCTTCTGCTGGAAACAGCCGCCCTGCTCCACGATATTGGCAACTTTATCAGCCACTCCAGTCACCACAAGCACAGTCAATACATCATACAAAATTCGGATATATTCGGGCTGTCCGCCGCCGATAAGGAATTGGTTAGTCAGATTGCCCGCTACCACCGCCGCGCCAAGCCTCAGTTGTCTCATACAGCCTACACCAGCCTCAGCCATGCCGAACGCATCGCTGTCCAAAAACTCGCGGCCATACTCCGGGTAGCCGATGCGCTGGATCGCTCACACACCCAGAGTGCCATTATCGAAAAACTGGAAATACAAAACGATCAGCTCATCATATTCACCGCCCATCCCGGTGATTTGGCGCTGGAAAAACTCAGCCTTGTGGAAAAGGGTGATCTGTTTGAAGAAGTCTTCGGACTAAAACCCATCCTGCAATATTCCGATCCTGCATTATCAGGAGCCTCCAATGAACACTAAATTCAGGGTACCTCTAAAAAACCGCTTTAGGAAATTGACGAAGAAATTTTTTGTCGATACAAGGCGGCAAAAGCGGAGCGTAGCTGGGCTACGTGAGCATTTTGACAACGCAGTAGCGGCGGAAAAG
>MUIB01000013.1 GCA_002084135.1 Spirochaeta sp. LUC14_002_19_P3
TCTGAATGAGGAAGAATACGAAACCCAGTATGCGGCCTGGAAGAAGAAGAGTGAGGACAGCCAAAAGAGTTCACGCTATACGAAACGGGGCAAGGGGGAGTTCAATGAGCACGTAGGCTATGCGCCGCAGTTTTCGGAGGACCCTGATCCGTATTACAGCCTTTCAGAGGAGGCAATGCGTTTATAGCCCCATGATGGATTCCGCTTTGCAAATTTCAGGATGGCATCGACATATTCCTGCGGGACTGGTTTGGGGCCACGCTTGTTGTCCGGTGAATTTCTTGAGCTGTCATACTTCTGGCCAACCAGATTTCGGTGCCAGCCAAGAATAGTCTCCGGCTTGAATATTCCGGCAACGTCTTCCAAAGCATGCTTGTTCAAGAAGATCGCCTTTTAAGACAGGCGCTTTTTCTGCTGGCTTGAGAGTTTAACCTGTTTGCAGTGGAAATCATCCCCGAGCACCTCCCGTAAAACAGAATTTTCCTCCATGCAGTACTCCAGCGACTTTTACAGGCTCAGGAGAAGATCCTTGGTCGTGTCATCAGAAACGCCTTTGATGATGGCTTTAAATTTGTTGTAGGTTTCTTGGATCATGATTCATCTCTGTTAAGGTGTTCTATTTTCATTCCAGGATCTCACCGAAACGGAGCCCCGCATAACCGGCTATATCTTTTACAATTCCCTCAGAGTCACAGGTTTTGTCGTTAGTTTGTCGCAAGAATGGCAGATCATTCCTCGCCTTTGTGTTCAATCTGTTTGAGCAATAGGTCGAAGTCGCTCTCAAAGAGCCGATCCTGAACAATGCGATATTTTTCAAATTCACTTTCAGCATGAGCCTTTGCCAGCTCTGCGGTCACCTTTCCGGCATCCTGCAGGATTTCTCGATCCCATAGTTTCAAGAACCCACCCAAGCGCTCTTCCCAGTCAGTCATGGTCATGGGAATTTTACGCATGGCCTGCATTTCCGCCATATCCAGATAAGCTGACACAATTCGCTGCATCTGCCCGAGCTCGAATTCAGAGAGATAGTTTTTACCAATGGAAACATCATATTTGTGGATTTTTCCGTGGGGTGCTTCTTCCCAGCTGGTCAACCCCATATTCTCCTTCTTATAATCGGCACGCTCTACAATAACCTCAGCCGCTGTATTGCCAAGGATTGCATAATGCATCTTGTTCTGGACAGCGGCGAAGAAGCGCTTGGTAGCCATGGCAGTTGGGTCATAATCCAGTGCGGTTGCGTATATATCTGTTATTTTCTGATAAAACTTACGTTCGGAGAGCCGTATTTCCCGAACCTTTTCCAGCTGACGTTCGAAAAACTCGTTATCCAAGACGCTTCCGCCGTGCTTGAGCCTTTCTACATCCATGGTCCACCCCTGAATGGTGTAGTCCTTTACAATCTGGTTGGCCCATTTGCGGAACTGAACAGCGCGCTCATTTTCAATTTTAAAGCCCACGGCGATAATGGCCTGTAAACTGTAGTGATCCGCCTCACGTTTCACCTGCCTGTTACCCTCGGTTTGAACTATTAAGTATTTCTTAATAGTTGCCTCTCGGGTCAGCTCGTTATCAGAATAAATGCGCTTCAGGTGCTGATTGACAGCTGGAACCGTAACATCATACAGTGTCGCCATCATCTTCTGTGTCAACCAGATATTCTCGTCTTCATAGCGCATTTCCACATTGGTTTCTGAACTACCAGCGGCTGCAACAAAGGTTAGGTATTCCGCCGCCGAAGAACGGATAAGAGCAGTTTCTTTTTTCCCGGCCTTCTGAAGCTGTTTGTCTTTATCTTTTTTCATTCCACGCCTCCCCAGTTTTGATACCTGTCCCGGGACCAGCGGAGGTATTTCATCAGCTCCCAGTTAATTGATTCGGAATCAAATTGCTCGCTGTCGTAATCGCCACCGGACCATTCCATGTAACTTTCATGCTCTTCATTCCTCGGGTACTTCAGGGTGCTTAAGAATTCAAAGTAGCCGGGTATGCCACCCACATCTTCAGGTGGGCAGGCCCGTTCGCCTTCAAAGTAGGCCAGCTCCGTTCTCATTTCCGGATTGAAATAGCGGCTTTCCTCGAGAACAAGTTCATGCTCCCAACTGTCACCGAAATCATACAGGTAACGGAAGGTGCGGCCTTTCTGTTTGATCAGATATCCAAGACGGTATCTACCGCAGACCAGCCCGTCTTCTTTCGATTCGGGGTATTCCGTGTAGCGTTTGTTCCCGATGGTAAATTCGTGCAAATGGCTGTCGGTCCAGCCCATGACAATCTGGATGACATCGTGCAGCCGGTCCAGTGTTATGCTGGCTGGCACCACAAATCGCCGCCAGATTGCCAGTTCGATATCAAGCAGCTGTATTTTCAGCAGATAAAATCGTTCGTTCATTTTTTCACCTCATATTTTGACCAGAAGCTTCGTTTGCGACCATGTGCCTCAATGATCTGTGCTTTGAAAGATTCGTGATGATTAAATTTTTTCCAGTCAGCGACGTTTACCGCCAGTTTGTCCAGCTTCTTCAGGTACTGGATACCATGGGGATAGGCTTTGGTATATCCGCGCTCCAGAATAGAAATCAGCAGACTTCGGTAGATCAAACTGGTAACAAGGTGGCGGTTTTCCGATTCCATCGTTTCGGCCAGAGAAAGCACACTGCCGTAATGGTTGCCATCAAACTGATCAGCACGTTTCAGGAGATATACTTCAGCTTCATCTATCTTTCCGACTGCAATCAGAAATTCCGCATCAGGTTCCCGGAGCCTGTCAGATTTGAGAATCTGCTTAACCTCATCAGCAACCACTTCATCCTTTTTGTCATGACCGATAACATTCAGAAGCGCCTGCAAGATATCAACGGAATGACAGGATCTGAATTTCTGGAACAGGAGCTCTGTCAGCTTTTCAGAATCGCCCTGCTTTTGGTAGATCTCCTCCAACAATTTATCCCGTTCGTATGCTTGAAAGGTTACACCTTCCGGGATTTTCTTGAGCCACGAATGAGCAGTTTCGACATCGCCGCTTTCAAGGTAAACTCGGGAAATATCGACAAGTGCTGCAGAATTTAGCTTGCCCCATGAAGCAATACGGGTCTTTTCAAACAGCTTGGCATCCTTGATCTGACGGGCCAGTGATTCGATGGATCGTAGATGATGCCGCTTGCTGTATTCATCCTTTTCTTTGTCCGCCCACTTTTGAAGCGTGGCAATCATGTTACGGATAATTGATTCAGGCAGACATTCCCCGGCACAATCAATCAAGGTATCTCTGATGCCGTAGTTATCCTTTTGATTTAACTTGAGAA
>MUIB01000147.1 GCA_002084135.1 Spirochaeta sp. LUC14_002_19_P3
GTAGATATCAATTTATCCACTACGGATGGAATAAGATATTCACTTTTTAACTCACGGCTGTACTGAGACAGGAATTGGATAAACCCTTCTTCAAGGGCTTCAAAAAGTTCAGGAGTGAATCCCCAGAAGTTCATGGACACCAGTTCCTGCCCACTTAAGGGCTGAATTTTTTCGTTTTCCAGATACTCAATTGTTCCATTCGCATTGCATCGGATTTGTAACCGTTCGGTAATTTTATGGAGATAGCCATTACTGGATTCACATACACCTCTGGAAACCGTACCGTGCGGGCTCAAGGTGTTTCTGAGCATATAGCCGATAAGAAACCCTTCCAGTCGGTTGGAATTTAGCTTTTCTAGTCCTTTTGCAGCTTCTTGATAAGCCGTGAAGCCATAAAAATCGTCGGCATTGATTACAATAAATGGTTCGGATATGAGATTTTTGCATGAAAGGATAGCATGGGCTGTTCCCCAGGGCTTCTCTCGCTCGGGTGGGGCGGTAAATCCTGCCGGGAGATTATCCAGTTCCTGAAAGGCATAGTTGATGGAAATTTTCCCATTAAATTTGTCTCCAATGGATTGCCGAAAGGCGGCTTCTATGTCGCGGCGGATAATGAATACCAGCTTGTCAAAACCAGCTTTAACGGCATCATAAACGGAGTAATCGAGAAGAATTTCCTTGTTGGGTCCCATGGGATCGATTTGTTTGATTCCGCCGTAGCGGCTGCCCATGCCGGCAGCCATAATTACTAAGGTCACTGTGGTTTCTCCTTATTTGAGGAACATATCGCTCACGGATTCCAGGCGGGATATGCGCTGGATTGCTTCACCAAAACAGCTGGCCACTGAAACAACTTTAACCCGATCTGTTACTGCTTCCGGTCTGTTTTCCACGCTGTCCGTTACATACAGGGTGTCAAGAGCAGAAGCCTCGATTTTAGCCATAGTGCCGTGAGCAAATACCCCATGCGTTATCGCGGCCATAACTCTGGAAGCTCCTTTTTCCCGCAGACTATGGGCATTCTCAATCAAGGTACTCCCGGAAATAACAAAATCATCGACAACAATAGCCGTTTTTCCCTTTACATCGCCTATTATATCGGTAATTTCAGCCTTTTCATCGTGTCTTTCACGTTTTTTTACACTGATAGCAACTGATACATTGAGATAATGAGCGAATTGTCTTGCTTCTTCCGCGAAACCGGTGTCGGCAGCAACTACTACAAGGTTTTTCACGCCATCCCCAATGATTTGAGCACCCAGAGTTTTTAGGCCAAAAAGATTATCCACGGGGATATGGAAAAAGCCCTGTATCTGGGGAGAATGCAGATCCATGGTAACTACCCTGTCGCAGCCGACACTTTCCAGCGCATCGGCACAGACACGGGCACGAATGGACACCCGCGGTTCATCCTTTTTATCGCCTTTGCCATAACTGAAATAGGGTATAACGGCGGTTACAGAGGCAGCACTGGCTCGTTTGAAGGCATCGATCCAGAATAAAAGCTCCATAAATTTATCATTGGTGGGGTGTATGGTAGACTGAACAATAAAGACATTGCGTCCCCGGACATTTTCTCCTACCTGAACGAAAGTGTTACCATCAGAAAATGTCCGGCAGATGGATTTTCGTACAGGAACCTCCAGGTACTCACAGATAGACCGGGTTAAATCCGTGCTGGCAGTACCGGAAAAGATCATCAAATCATCATTCATGCCAACTTCCTACAGAATCATGGACTTGGGGGTACGGGGAAAGGGTATAACATCCCGAATGTTCTGCATACCCGTTACATACTGAACGAGGCGGTCAAAACCCAGCCCGAAGCCGCTATGCGGTATAGTGCCATAGCGTCGTAAATCCAGATACCATTGATACTCGTCCATATCCATGTTCATTTCCTGCATTCTTGCCTTGAGTTTATCGAAATTGTCTTCCCGTTGGCTGCCGCCGATAATTTCTCCAAGGCGCGGCACCAGAATATCCATGGCTCGCACCGTTTTGTTATCATCATTTTGCTTCATATAAAATGCTTTGATATCTTTGGGATAATCCGTAACCGCAACGGGGCCTTTTACCACTTTTTCGGTAAGAAAGCGTTCGTGTTCTGCCTGCAAGTCGGAGCCCCAAACGGGTTTATATTCAAAATCTTCGCCGGATTTTTCCAGTTCGCTTATTGCATCTGTGTAAGGAAGGTGAACAAAGGGAGAGCTTAAAACTTTTTGAAGGCTGTCAATAAGTCCATTGGATATCCATTTGTCAAAAAAATCCATATCTTCCTGGCAAGTATTGAGCACTGTCGATAAGAGATGCTTAATGAACAGCTCGGCCAATTCACGGTTGCCGTCAAGATTGCAGAACGCCATTTCGGGTTCAACCATCCAGTACTCTGAAAGATGGCGGGCCGTGTTGGAATTTTCCGCACGGAACGTGGGACCAAAGGTGTAGACATGGCCCATGCCGCAGGCAAAGTTTTCCACCTGAAGCTGACCACTCACCGTAAGGAGAGATTTCTTACCGAAGAAGTCCTGATTGTAGTCAATCTGCCCACTGCCGCTTCTGGGCGGCGCATCCATATTCAGGGTTGTTACCTGAAACATGCTGCCTGCCCCTTCGGCATCATTGCCGGTAATGATGGGAGTATGAATCCATAAAAATCCCCGCTGTTGAAAAAAATCGTGAATGCTTTGCGCCAGAGTATTCCTTACTCGGGCAACTGCGCCGAAGGTGTTGGTGCGTATTCTTAAGTGGGGAATCTCCCGCAGAAACTCAAAGGTATGCCGTTTTTTCTGAAGCGGGTAATCGGTGGGAGCCTCTCCGATAATATCAATGGATTGGGCCTGAAGTTCCACGCTCTGGCTGGCTCCCTGACAGGGCTTTACCAGACCGACTGCTTTTACACTGGCTCCGGTGAGCAGACGATGATTCATTTCATCGGAGATAATTTGGGCGTCTTTATCTATCACAATTTGCAGGGTATTAAGAGAAGTTCCATCGTTAAGCTCAATGAAAATAACATTTTTGCTTTCACGCTTGGTTCTTATCCATCCGCAAACGGTTTGAGAATGCTCAGTGCCATCTCCTGTTAAGATGGACTTGATTGCAGTGTGATTCATTGAGTCCAATATACCAATAATGCCGGGAAGTGGTCAACGGGGCAGGGGAGGCAGGCAATCCAACCAGAATCCGTTAAAACTTTGGGCCGATAGTTGTTAGCCAGACAGCAGTTTCCGCAGGGCTTCCAGCACCCTGTCGGGATGAATTGTATCCATGGAGCGGGGATCGCGCCTGTCGTATTCAAAGCCCAGATGCAAACAGCCCGCGCTCTTCGTGGATGCCGTAAGGTTATACTTGTGTTCGCAGAGCGGCCCCCAGCGAAGCACAGAAGTTGGACCGTGCAGGGCAATAAGCCGCTGATTGTACGCTGCGGCCAGATGCATTACACCCGTGTTCACGCTTACCACCGCCTGAGCCTTCCGCAGCAGAGTGGCAAGTTCCGCGAGGCTGGTACTGCCCGCTTTTACTTCAATCAAACCGCTTTCCATAGAATCGGTGCCGCAGGCGGCGGCAATGCGTTTGGCGGCACTGCTATCCGCCGCTGAGCCAGTAAGTAGCACTTTGTATCCCAAACGGTTCAGTTCCCGGATGAGCTTAATCCAATTGGCATCGCTCCACTTTTTGTAATGGGCCTTATAGCCGCTGGGAAATATATGCACCACAATGTAGGGATTGGAGTTGTCCGGCTCGGCGGTACCAAGAGAAGGCAGAGAGCGGGATTCAATGTCCAGCGGCTCCAGCAGGCGGCGGAAATTATCCAGCTCATGGCAATCGCGTCGGTGCGCCACCGCAATATCATACCCATAGTGCCGATACTGGCCGATAGTACGGAAGCCGATATGGCAGCGGCTTCTTGAGGCAAAGCTGAGCAGACTGTTCAGACGCGGCCACTGGCCAAAGTCAATAAACACATCGAAGCGGCTTTGCCGAATCAAACGGACAGCCTTTAGAGGGTTCTTCACCGGTATGATAATTTGGGAAATCTTCTCCGTGGAGAGTTGAACCGCCGCGCTGTTTCCCCGGCTGCAGAACACCGTGAGTTTCACCTCCCCCAGTGCCGACTGCAAATCCCTGAGCACCGCGGAAAGCAGAATGGTATCCCCGATAGCGGCAATCGCCAGTACGCCAATGGATTCAATGTTTTCCGGCACCTTTCTCCGCCTTGAAAACAGGCCGACAAAGAACACTACTGGTATACCGAAAACACGATCCAGAAACCGCAGGAGGGCATTGCCCCGGTCAGCCATGTTGCAGCCTTATCCGATTTATCAGTTCAGTCGTGGAATAGCCCTCCACGAAGGGAATGCTTTCCGTTCGGCCCGCATGTTCCCGCCCCACAATGTCCTCCGGTTTATAATCACCGCCCTTTACCAGAATATCCGGACGGATGCGGCGAATCAGTTCCAGCGGAGTATCCTCCTCGAAAATAACAACCTCATTGACACAGGAAAGAGCCTCAAGCATCATCTTCCGGGTTTGTTGATCGTTTACGGGCCGCCCCGCTCCCTTGATGCGCTGGATTGAAGCATCGGAATTAAGCCCCACGATGAGATAATCGCCCAAGTCCGCGGCTTTACGCAGATAATCGGCATGGCCGGGATGGAGAATATCAAAACAGCCGTTGGTAAACACCACCTTCCCCCCCCTGCCGCGAACCCCCTCCCAGGAAGAAGGCAAAGAGGATTCACAGCGTTCCAGCAAAAGATGGGCATTTATGGGATGGGTACCGGTAAAGCCTACCACAATGCCGGCCGCCAGGTTGGCAAGGGGAACTGCGTCTTTCATAGGCATGGGTGCCGTGAAGAAGCGCAGCAGACAGGCCGCCACCGTATCCCCTGCACCGGAAACATCGTACACCTCGCGGGCTTCCGTAGGAAAATGCTGACCTTTTCCCTCAGCGAGTAGGGTTATGCCCTTCTCGCTCCGGGTAATCGCCAAGTATTCAAGCCCACAGCGGCACCGCAAAATTTTCCCCGCCGCTACAATTTCTGCATCGTCATTTATCATTTCCTGCCCCAGCGCGTCGCCCAACTCCTTAACATTCGGCGCTGCCAGCAGCGCCCCATGATATTTCTCCCAATCGCTGCCCTTAGGGTCTACCACAACCGGAATCCCCGCTGCCCTGGACTTTTCCATAATAGCGGCACATACCTCCGCGCTGCATACCCCCTTGCCGTAGTCCGAGAGAAGCACCCCATCGAATTCGGAAAAATCCATGCCTCTCACCGCGGCTTCAAGAGCCGCCGATTCCTCCCGCTTCGGCGGCAGTGGGTTTTCCTCGTCGAAGCGGACAAGCTGCTGGCGGCCTGAAAGCAGGCGGGTCTTGGAAATGGTAGCCCGTTCCCAGCGCACCGCCGCCAAGGTAATACCCACAGAATCAAATTGAAACCGCAGCGTCTTCTCCGCCGCATCGCCGCCAGTAAAGCCAACTAGAGTAACATCGGCATTCAAACCAGCCAGGTTCACCGCCGCATTGCCCGCGCCGCCTGGCCTGTCCTCCCGCCGCTCCACGGCCAGAACCGGAACCGGTGCCTCCGGGCTTACGCGCCGGACATCGCCGAAAATATAGCTGTCGAGCATAATATCGCCCACAAGCAGATAACACTTGCGGCGCGAAAAAACATCTTCCAGCAGCTTACGCATCGGGAAACATCTCCCGCTCCACTATTTCACAAATTATATGACCAGCCAGAATATGTCCCTCCTGTATGCGAGGTGTGTCGGCTTCTGGAATTTTGAGCAGAATGTCGCAGAATTCATCCATCTTCCCCGCCTGTTCACCGGTAAAGCCGATAGTTACAATGCCCATGCTTTGTGCTGTTTGCAAAGCCTTAACTATGTTGGGGGAATTGCCGCTGGTTGATAAGGCCGCAAGAACATCGCCCTTACGGCCATTCCCTTCCAGAATGCGGGCAAAAGGAGAATCGAATCCATAATCATTGGCAATCGCGGTAAGAGCTGAACTGTTCACCGTAAGAGCCTCCGCGCTCAGAGCTGCCCTGTTCCGGTAGAAACGCCCCACCAACTCCGCGGCCAGATGCTGGGCATCCGCCGCACTGCCGCCGTTGCCAGCAAAAAACACCCGTCCCCCATGTTCCCGGTAGCAATGAAGAAGCGCTTCAACGCAATTTTCTATAACCGCCGCAATGCCCGGCGAATTGAGCATCCTTTTCTGAAGCTCCAGCGCCCGGCTAATCCGGGAGTTTATTATTTCCGTGTATTTCATGACTTATCTCTTCAAATATCGCATCAATATCCTTAAACGTTCCCTCCGGAGCATGTTCTGTATAACGGCTGCGCAGAATAAGGCAACGCAGTCCGGGCAGCTCAATTCTGTCGCTGAACTTGTCTCCAAGCATAAACGATCGGCTTAAATCCAGATTGAAAACCCGCTGCGCTTCAAGAAACAGCCCCGGCTTCGGCTTGCGGTTTACCGAATCAGTATTATAAGGTGGAACAGTGCCCTGCGGATGACAGGGACAAAAATACACCCCATCCAGCACCACTCCCCTGTCCCGCAGCCCTTTTTCCACCTCTTTCTGAAACACCTGATATTGTTCCATACTAAACAGGCCCCTGGCAATACCCGCCTGATTGCTCACAGAAATCAGCTTGAATCCCTGGCCTGCCGCCCATTTCAAATACGGAATCAGCTCCTCTTTGAACCGTAAGTCTTCCAGACGATGCGGATAACCGACATCCTCAATAATAACTCCATCCCTGTCAAGAAAGAGTGCCCGGTGCTCATGGGTATTCATTCCGGGAATTATACAGAATTTTTTCCTGAATGGACAGTTCCGGACTTATTGAGGGGTACCTCTAAAAAACCGCTTTAGGAAATTGACGAAGAAATTTTTTGTCGATACAAGGCGGCAAAAGCGGAGCGTAGCTGGGCTACGTGAGCATTTTGACAACGCAGTAGCGGCGGAAAAGT
>MUIB01000117.1 GCA_002084135.1 Spirochaeta sp. LUC14_002_19_P3
GCGGCGGAAAAGTTCGAGTCAAGAACTAAATGGGTTTTTAGAGGTGCCCAATACCAATTTCGCGGATTATCCCGGGCATATCCGTTCTTTCCCTGCCCCTCTCCGAGCCTGCTTATCTACGGCGAATTTATTTGCCCTACCCTATTCCTTAATTGCGGGTTATCCTGTATTATCATCGAAAAGTTATGATAAAAAATTGTTTTGCGCTCATTTTTCTTCTGACATTAACAGGTTGTGCCTCAAAATCGGCGGCTGATACAGCCAATTCGGAAGCTGTGGCTGATTTAAACGCTGGGCAGCCCATCCGTCCGCTGTTCGGCAAACCCGAACTTCGTCCCTTAGGCCGGATTATGCTGTCCTGGAACCGGATTGAAGCCGTTTCCGGCTATGAGATTCAGGAATCCGATTCCGAGAAGTTTACCGACATTCTTCGTACCTGGAAACTCAGCGGCACCCAAATTGAACTCCCTTACACAGAGGGCGTTACCCGGTGGTACCGGGTAAGGAGCTTCACACTGGACAATGCCAGCCGGTGGAGCCCAATTATAAAAATTGACGACAGGATATTGTAATGACGAATGAAATATTATGGCTTATCATGCTGGCATCCAATTTTCTCTGGATACTGGTTGCCTATCGGCTCTTTGGCAAAATTGGCCTTTACGCCTGGATTTCAATCGCGGTTATCATTGCCAACCTCCAGGTATTCAAGATAGTGAAACTGTTTGGAATGACAGCTTCGCTGGGCAACATAGTTTACGCCACCAGTTTTCTCGCCACCGACATACTCGCCGAAAATCATGGTAAGAGGGCAGCCGGCAAGGCGGTGGGAATGGGCTTCATCGCGCTAACCACCCTTACCCTGTTTATGAACCTTGCCATTCTGTTTGAACCGTCCACTATTGACAGCGCAAATGATAGCATGAAGTCCCTATTTCAGCTCCTTCCCCGTATTGCTCTGGCGAGCTTTGCCGCCTATGGAATAAGCCAGGTTCACGATGTGTGGCTTTTTTCAATTTTGAAGCGGCGGCATCCGGGTGCCAAATGGCTGTGGATACGCAATAATCTTTCAACAATGGTGAGCCAGCTCATTGATTCGCTTATCTTTTGCAGTATCGCCTTCCTTGGCCTTGTCCCCATGGTGGAATTCTGGGAAATTACATTTACCACCTACATACTGAAGTGGCTGGTAGCCGTCGCCGATACCCCCATGATTTACCTGGCGCGTCATTGGTACAGCCAGGGCAAAATTAGCAATTAAAGCTGGTTTTTCAGAGGTAAGCATGTTTATACTGACCCTCAAGAAGTCTTTTTTCGATGCCTGGGACAATCTGGGGATTATCATTATGGCGAATTTATCGCTGTTATTCATAACCGTACCGGGACTGATACCGGTATTCAAACTGATGGAGCGTCATAGAGCCGCGGGCTGGTTCTCCCTTGCTTCTGTTTTGGTGGCCGCGGTAATAGCTTTGGGAACTGTTTCCAGCCTTATGTCGGAACTCGCGGACTATCGGAGGGTATCGTGGCGGGATATTCCCGCGGCGGCAGGGAGAACCTGGCTGGCCAGCCTGGGCTTTGTGTTTACCGCGGGCGGCTATATAATGATTAATTCTCTGGGAATAAGCTATTATTCCATGTTCAACAATCTTTTTGGTGTGGCAGCCAAGGCATTGCTGATTTGGATCAGTTTTGGAATTTATCTTGCTTCATTGTGGTTTTTTGCGGTAAGAAACCGATTGAGCGGCGGCTTTTTCAAATCCCTGAAAAAATGCGTCCTGCTTATGATTGATAATACCGGCTTTTCACTTTTCAGCGGATTGGTTATCATACCCCTACAGCTTCTGCTGTGGCCCTTAACCGCCTTTGCGGCCTTTGGGCCGGCTGGGATACAGCTTTACTACAATACAGCGCTTCGGCTGCTTATGTATAAATACGACTGGCTGGAGGAACATCCCCAGGCCAAAAAGCGGGACATCCCCTGGGATGAACTGCTTGTAGACGAAAAGGAGCGGGTAGGAACCCGCACACTCAAAGGAATGATTTTTCCATGGAAGGAGTAACTATGTCAGGAAAAAGTCTGTTAGAAAAAGTATGGGAACGACACAAGGTTAAAACCCTGCCTTCAGGACAGGATCAGCTATTTATCGGCCTGCATCTTATCCATGAGGTTACATCGCCTCAGGCCTTTGGAATGCTGAAGGAAAAGGGGCTAGGGGTAAAATACCCCGGCAGAACCTTTGCTACCGCGGATCATATTATCCCTACCGATAAACTGCATCGTCCCTTCGTGGATACCCTGGCCGAAGAAATGCTTCAGGCCCTGGAAAACAATACCCGTGAGCACGGCATTCTGTTCTTCGGCCCCGACAGCGGCAAGCAGGGCATCGTCCATGTCATCGGCCCGGAACAGGGTCTTACCCAACCCGGCATGACCATAGCCTGCGGCGATTCCCATACCGCCACTCATGGCGCTTTCGGTGCAATTGCCTTCGGGGTCGGCACCAGTCAGGTTCGAGACATACTGGCAACGCAAACCATGGCCATTTCCCGCCCCAAAGTGCGCAAAATTCAGGTAAGCGGAAAACTCGGTGCGGGGGTTGGTGCCAAGGATATTATCCTTGCCATTATTGGCCGCCTGGGTGTAAACGGCGGCTTGGGGTATGCCTATGAGTACGGCGGCGATACCATAGATGCCCTGAGCATGGAAGAACGCATGACAATATGCAATATGAGCATCGAAGGCGGTGCCCGTGTGGGCTATGTAAACCCCGATGAAACAACATATCAGTGGCTCAAGGGCAGGCCCTACATTGCCAACTTTGAGCGCATGAAAGCCTTCGGCGAAGAAATGCGCTCCGATGGCAATGCCCATTACGATGATACCGTTCTATTCGCCGCCGATGAGATAAAGCCCATGATTACCTGGGGAATTACCCCCGGACAGGTGGCCGCGGTAGACGAAAAGCTCCCGGAAATTCATGACTTGCCGGAAAAAGAACGGGAAACAGCAGCCCGGGCCTATCAGCACATGGGATTCTCGCCCGGCGAAACAATGGAAGGCAAAAAGATCGATGTTGTTTTTATCGGCTCCTGTACAAATGGTCGTCTTTCTGACTTGAGAGAAGTGGCACAAGTGGTGAAAAAAGGCCGCGTGGCGAAGGATGTTACCGCATTCGTTGTACCCGGAAGCCAGATTGTTGCAAAGGAGGCCGAAGCCGAAGGACTGGATAAAATTTTAATCGATGCCGGTTTCCAGTGGCGCTCGGCAGGCTGTTCCATGTGCCTGGGTATGAATGCGGATCAGCTTAAAGGCCGTCAGCTTTCGGCCAGCACCTCCAACCGCAACTTCATAGGCCGTCAGGGCTCGCCTACGGGACGCACCCTGCTCATGAGCCCGCGCATGGCCGCCGCGGCGGCCTTAGCCGGAGAAATTACAGACATAAGGAAAATGTAAGGGGAAAACATAATGAGTGAATCAATAAAAAACTTCTGTGGAAAAGGCATAGCGGTGCGCGGCAATGATATAGACACCGACAGAATTATTCCGGCCCGCTACATGAAATGCGTTACCTTCAGCGGCTTGGGTGCTTACGCCTTTTACGATGAGCGCTTCGACGGCGCGGGCAAAAGCAAGGGGCATTCCTTCGATGATATGCGCTGGGCGGGGCACCCTGTTCTGCTCTCCAATGCCAACTTCGGCTGCGGCTCGTCCCGCGAGCATGCCCCTCAGGCCCTCAAGGACTACGGTATCCGCGCCATCGTGGCCGAATCCTTCGCGGAGATATTCGCCGGAAACTGCTCTTCTCTGGGCATACCCGCCGTAACTCTCAGCGCGGCGGATATGAAAGACCTGCAAACATGCGTGGAAAATTCTCCGCAAACAGAAATATCCATCGACATGGAAAACATGACGATTCAAACAGTGGGAAAAACCTGGAAGGCGGCCATGCCCGAAACCTACCGGCAGGCCCTTCTGGACGGAAGCTGGGATTCCACTGCGGTACTCGCCAGCTCAATGCCGGAAATTGAAAAAACAGCGGGAAGCCTTCCTTACATGGTGCTTTAAGCCAGTAAGATATCCTCATTTTTTATTGCCTTCATCGGGTAAAACCATGGGGTCTTTTATTTTGATGTTGCGTATGTTTTTAGGCTGGAGGTTTCAGGGAGGGGAATGGTTTTTCCTTTTGCGGCTTGAAACCACCTGTCTGCCGAACAGGCAGGCGAAAGGGTTCAAATGAGGAGCTTTTTCAAGAAGAACTTACCCCTATTCCCCGTCCTCAATTATCAATTATCACCGGTTTATGAGACTTGAAGACAGCAGCGGGTTGTTCGGAAGTTGGAAATATGGTATAAATTGAAGGGTGCCTCTAAAAAACAGCTATAGGAAATTGACGAAGAAATTTTTTGTCGGGCGGCAAAAGCTTAAGCTACGTGAGCATTTTGACAACTTAAGAGCGGCAGAAAAGTTCGAGTCAAGAACTCAATGGGTTTTTTAGAGGTGCGGTGAAGTTGGAATTGGCTATACACGACTGGGCGGACTGGTTTAATAATCGCCGAATCATGTCTGGAAGCTGTATCGCCCCAAAGAATATGAAATGTTGTATGAACAGGATCTGAAAGCTATGTTGTCATCTGGATTCAAATAAAACTGTTTCCGGGATACTCGGGGTGGTTCACTGTGTATCAAGAAGTGGAGTAATTAGATGAAGATCAATGTTGGCACAATTAGTAGCAACCGCAATGGGTTTGACAGCATCGCCAATATTGCGGCCAGAACGAAGAATATTTGCTTTGATTCGATTGAACTGGATCTTTCATCCTGTAGATTTTTTGAAGCCAATATGGCGGCACCCTTATATGCCGTTATTGCACGACTTCGTGATGAGCTGAATAATGTAACCATTGCCAATGTACCAGCAGGAATAAGCACTATTCTTCAAAAAAACAAATTCCTGAACGTATTCAATCAGCCTGAGTTACCGGATACAAACCAAACAACACTGCCGTTCAAGATTTTTAAGCTTACTGCTGGAGATCAGTTTAACGATTATCTTGATACCTATATGAAAGGACACGGCATTCCGACTATGTCAGAAGCATTGACAAAACGTTTCAGGCAAAGTTTGTTTGAAATATTCCTTAATGCGACCATTCATTCTCAATCAAAATCCGGAATTTTTGTTTGTGGACAATTTTATCCGAATAAACATCGACTGGATTTTACAGTTGCAGATGCCGGAATTGGTATTCTGGAAAATGTACAGAGATATATTCGTGAGCCGAAAATCACTTCCTGTTGGGCGATTGAATGGGCCATGACAGAGGGCACTACCACTGGAAATTGGCCAGGAGGCCTTGGATTGAAGCTCATCAAAGATTTTATTGAAATGAATGGCGGAAAAATTCAGGTTGTGTCTCGATTGGGATATTACGAGTTTTCTGCAAACGGCAGGTTTCCCCAGGAAATGAATTCCGATTTTCCCGGAACTTGCATAAATATTGAAATTAACACAGAGGATACAAGCAATTACTATTTGAAATCAGAGCTGAAAAGTGAAGACATCTTCTAAAAATTTAAGGAGTTACTATGAGTAATCAGATTAAAATAAAGATAGCGGACTTGATAGGCAGCCCACTCTGCATATCCACAGAGGACAGCCAGAAAGTATTCGAGAAGGTTGAACAACTCGTGAAAGCCGGGAAACATGTCACAATTTCATTTGAAAATGTAACCATGCTAATCTCGCTTTTCCTTAATGTGGCTATAGGTCAGCTTTATGGCTCATTTAGCGAAGATGTGATTAGAACTCAGTTGAAAGTTGAGGGACTTTCCTCAGACGACATGGAGTTGCTAAAGCATGTTGTGAACAACGCGAAAAAGTATTATTCCAACAAAAAAGCTTATGATGACGCATGGCTGGAGGAAGATAGCAATGAAGAATAAGGCTTATGATCTGTCTTCCTATTCCTTCAGTTCCAATGAACAGGTTCTTGTGGACACAAATGTATGGCTTTACCTGTTCCCGGCTCCGACTGGCTCGTTAAATAGTGGATTTGCGAATCAATACGCAACTGCTTTTTCAAAACTTGTTAGCGCACAAGCTCAGCCTGTACTCGATCCCATGGTTTTAAGTGAATATTTGAATCGGTATATCAGAATTGAATGGGAAGGAAACTATAAAACTACATATCCAAAATTTAAGGACTTCAGAACCTCGGAAGATTTCAAAACAGTCGCATCGGCTGCAAAAACTTTTGCCCAAAAAATCCTCAGTTTCTGTCAACTCCACTCCATCCCAGCCAATGAACTGGATCTGAATCAGGCATTGGCTCACTTTTCGGCTGGAGGAGTCGACTTTAATGATGCTCTTTTGGTGGATATCTGTAAAAAGAAAAATCTTAAGTTAATGACCAACGATGGTGATTTTCAGGACGGTGGCATCAAGGTTTTAACCACAAATCCTGGACTTTTGAAAGCTTGTCCATGAAAGGGGTTGAAACCACGGATGGGGAGACTTGAAACCACCTGCCTGCGCCGAGGCTTCGGCAGGCGAAAGACACGAACGGGTATTTTATATTTCCTTACAAGACAAAGATATTTCAAGAATAATGAAAATTTAATAGTTCAGTGAAAATTTTTTATTGGCAAAAAATCTTTTCCTGAGTATAATGGCACTATGAGATTCACTTTGAGAACAGAACAACAATACTGTTCTGCCACACTTTCGCCGTCTTCTAAAACATACAAAAAGCCCCGAATTAGCACCGGGGAAGGGTCTGAAAAACCCCGATTTTACCCAACTTTTTTTACACAAAAATCAAAAAACTTCCATTTATTTATAAGCGCGAATTCCATCAATTCCACCTCTCGAATTTGCCCGC
>MUIB01000035.1 GCA_002084135.1 Spirochaeta sp. LUC14_002_19_P3
ACTTTTCCGCCGCTACTGCGTTGTCAAAATGCTCACGTAGCCCAGCTACGCTCCGCTTTTGCCGCCTTGTATCGACAAAAAATTTCTTCGTCAATTTCCTAAAGCTGTTTTTTAGAGGTACCCTTTGAATATTATAGCGTCTTTGCGAGGGCAATGGGAAGCGAACTGACAAAAAAATTGTAATGGAAGGTATAATCCGAACAAATTGACGGTTCAAAAATACAATTCTCTTTTATTTGGGCGAGCTGGATTTAATGCCTCCTTCAACATAATTTCCTGAAGAGCCAAAAATTCTAACAGCAAAATGAAGACACAGCAGGTTCATACAGATGAAAAAGCCGCGCCCTTATCCCTGCGCGGGTATCAAATACCATTCTCTTCGCTCTTTTCAGCTTGACGCAGTGCGGAAACAGGCTGTATCTTAAAGCCATGAGCGATGGATTTTTATCGAAAATATTCGGCACCAAGTTAGATCGCGATCTGAAGGCTCTTATGCCTCTGCTTCATGCTGTAAACGCGAAGGAAGCATGGGCTATGTCTTTAGCGGATAGCGATTTTGCTCTTCAGACGGAACAGTTTAAGGCAAGGCTGAAAAATGGAGAGGGCATTGATGCCCTGCTCCCGGAGGCCTTTGCCCTGGCCCGGGAAGCCTCCCGTCGGGCACTGGGGGAGCGGCCTTACGATGTGCAGATTCTGGGGGCTATCGTTCTTCATCAGGGGAAGATTACCGAGATGAAGACGGGGGAGGGCAAAACTCTGGGCAGCATTGCGGCAGCCTATCTGAACAGCCTTGAGGGCAAGGGTGTGCATGTTATTACTGTGAACGATTATCTTGCCGAGCGGGACACAAACTGGATGCGGCCGGTTTACGATTTGCTGGGGGTAAGTGTTGGGTGCATACTGTCTAAAATGGAAGTGGAGCAGCGCAGTCTGGAATACGCAAAAGATATAACTTACGGCACTAACAACGAGTTCGGTTTCGACTATCTCCGCGATAACATGAAATGGGATGTGGCCCGCCGGGCGCAAAGGCAGCATTTTTACGCCATTATCGACGAAATTGACTCCATTCTTATCGATGAGGCCAGAACTCCGCTTATTATTTCCGGCCCGGTGGAGGAGGATGTTTCAAAGTACATTCTTTCCAACCGGCTGGTGCAGCAGCTTAAGGAGTGCGAAAAGGACCCTCAGACCGGGGATTATCCGCTGGACGATCCCATTTTGGGGAATCAGGCCAAGGGCGACTACAAGCTCGACGAGAAAAGCAAGCGGGTTATGTTTACCAATGAAGGCATGAATAGCATAGAGGTCATCTTAAAAAAAGAAAAATTATTGAAGGAGGGTGATCTTTTCGATGAGGAAAATTTTGAATACATTCATTATTTTACTCAGGCGCTGAAGGCACGGCGGCTGTTCGGGCTTGATAAGGACTATGTGGTTCAGGACAGGCAGGTGCAGATTGTGGATGAGTTTACAGGCCGTATCCTTCATGGCCGCCGCTATTCCGATGGGCTTCATCAGGCTATTGAGGCCAAGGAAGGCATTCGTCCGGCTCAGAAGAACCGCACTCTGGCCACGATTACTTTTCAGAATTATTTCCGTATGTACGATAAGCTCGCTGGCATGACCGGTACGGCGGATACGGAGGCCAAGGAGTTCGGCAAGATTTACAATCTCGATGTTGTGGTTATCCCCACGAACAGGCCAGTGAATCGGGTTGATGATGACGATATTATTTATCTTAATGAGGATTTTAAATTTAAAGCAATTTGTGATGAAATTGTGAAGGCGCATGAAAAGGGGCAGCCTGTGCTGGTGGGCACGGTAAGCGTGGAAAAATCGGAGCTGCTGGCCAAGTACCTTTCCAGGCGCGGGGTGCGCTTTGAAATTCTTAACGCGAAGAATCATCATCGGGAGGCACTTATTATTGCCGAGGCCGGGGCCAGGGGGGCGGTTACAATTGCCACCAACATGGCCGGACGCGGTACCGATATTAAACTCGGCGGCAATCCGGAATACCGCGCCCGGCGCAAGGTGGGCGATGAGGCGTCCGGAGAGGAATACGAGGCGGCTTATGCGAAGGAATTCGCGGCCTGGCTGCCCCAGAACGCCGAGGTAAAGGAGCTGGGCGGCTTGTATGTTCTGGGCACGGAGCGCCATGAATCGCGGCGTATCGATAATCAGCTTCGGGGACGTTCCGGGCGTCAGGGGGATCCGGGCTATTCCCGGTTTTATATTTCTTTGGATGACGACTTGATGCGCCTCTTCGGCGGCGAGCGGTTTCGTACTCTCATGGCCCGTTTCGGCATGTCCGGCGGGGAGCCGCTCTATCATCCGCTGATAAATAAATCTTTGGAACGCGCCCAGCGCCGGGTGGAGGATCGAAACTACGAGATTCGCAAGCATCTTTTGGAATACGACGATGTGGTGAACCGTCAGCGCGGGGTTATCTACAAGGTGCGGGACGAGGTGCTGGGCGGGGAGTCTCTAACGGATAAGATTATGGAGACTGGCAGGCAGATTTTGGATGTGCTGATTGAAGACTACCGCAGCGATTTGAAGGAGGATTCCGAAGCGGCATTATCCCGGCTGGGAGAACGGCTGTTACAAAATTTCAACTACCGGGAGGAGGGTCAGTTATCCATAAATACCAGCCCGGAGGAGGCTCTGACAATACTCACCAGGTATCTGGAATCGGACTTGTCCGGCAAGATTGAACTGGTGGGCAAGGATGAACTGGAACGCTTTGTCCGCTTCAATTATCTTGGCCAGATCGATCATCACTGGCAGGAGCATCTGGAAGAGCTCAGCGCTTTGGGAGAGGCTGTGCGCTTACGGAGCTATGCGCAGAAAAATCCACTGGTGGAGTATAAAAATGAAGGCTTTGAAATGTTCGACACTATGCTGGAAAATCTCAAGGTGGACATTGCCCGCAAGGCCTTCAAGGTTCATATAAAACGCCGCGACAACCGCCGCTCGGGCGAATCATCTCCAGCCATTGCCGCGCATACCTCCCTAATGAATACCATGTCCCATACCGGCGAACGCCGCGAGGCCAGCCCTGAAAAGACACAGGTAGTACGAACTCAGCCCAAGGTGGGCCGCAACGATCCCTGTCCCTGCGGAAGCGGCAAGAAGTACAAGAAATGCCACGGGGCGTAGGGTAGCACGGATGGGCAGGGTTGTTTTGTAAATTAGTTAGTCGATATATCCTCTATTGAGCTGTTCTTTTATCAGCAGCTTTAATTCATTGAAGTCTTCGGGAAGTATGCTCTCGTCCTGCTGAAGAAGGTCCTTGATAATAGCATTTAGTTTTTCTTTACCTGATACTGGAGTGCCGTTCCTAGCCTGAACCTTAAAACATTCCGAATGGATAATTTGGGATAAAACCTTCTTTCCCTGAATCATGTTCAACCATAATCCGGTACCAAAGGATATTTCACTTTGCCCACCAGTCATGCGGTTAAGGCATTGATTGAATCTATTTTCAAGTTCATCAGCCGAAACCTGACAGGATACATTCGCAGCATGTTCTTTGAATTCCTTGGCATTTTTCAGTTTATCAAGCGCAGTTTCTTTGCTGGAAAAATCATCGGGATCTGTAAACTTTTCAATCCAGTTCTTTTTCAATTCTTCCCTTATGGCTATGATAACATAATTGGCTGCATCAAAAAAAAGTCGGGCTTTTGAAAATTCAAGTATCTTCTGTTCCAGCTTTTCTTTACTAACCTGGCAATACTTTGATTTGACCAGATAATCAGGTTCCAAAAAGTAGTTCTCAATTTCTCTTCGTTTCCAGACAAGAAGGTTGTGCGTCTCCTTACAGGGAAAGTTTTTCCAACAGCTCTGGATAAATTCCTCATTTTGATGATCGCGATCAATCAGAAAATAATATGACGGGTGATGAGGGTGCAGGGCTTCTGCCACACTTTTTACAGAAAAAGAGGCTCCAAGTGGTTCAATACGAAGTTCGTTATCAAAAAGCTTATTTAATACTTTGGGATCAAAAGAATCCTTATCCTTTCCCTCTACAAACAGTACATGCTTGCCTTGATGGCGAACCTCCTCGGAGCGAATGGATTTCTTAACGCTAATCATTGCCGTTTTCCTTCTCATTTTGAAGAAGGATACGGCGATTTTCTGCTACGGAGTCCATAATGTCTTCAGAATGTGTCGCAACAATGTATTGATTTTTGGGGACAAGTTGAATTAGTTTTTTTACAAAACTTCTATGCCACTGGGCATTCAGATGGAGTTCGGGTTCATCAATAAACACGACTGAAGGGTTGTTTTTGGTATGATACCAGATAAGAAACAGCGTTGAGATAATCTCTTTTTGGCCGGAGCTTAGCCCATCGAATGTAAAGGATTTACCGCCATTAACAGGCATAATCCTAAAGTCCACCGTATTGTCCGCCGAAGGTCGTAACTTGCTGATTGTTCCTTTAGCGTAGAACTTCACCAGCTCATTCAGCGTATTTATGGTTTCCTCCGGCTTTTCCTCTGGCAATTCAAAAAGCTCTGCCTGGTTCATCAATGATCGTAGAATAAGGAGTTTAAATTCGCTTAAAGGCGTTTCCATACGACGGAGAGGATGCCTTCTGCGCATTGTTCTGGAATCACGTACCATCATGCCCAGCTCGGGATTTCCTTCCTGAACTTTACGGTAGCTATGGAACAGCAGGAATGAATTCTCAATAACCGGATTGAGTGAAAAGCCACAGATCGCTTTTATTAATTCGTCTTCATCTCTATCGTCATCAATAAAAGCATCATCAACCAGTTCTGAAAGCGGACTATCGCAGCGTATATCAACCTCACCACTACGATCAATCCGCATCGCAATCTGGATCGTTGTGTCAGCAATAAGGATGGCACCGGCTATTTTAGCAAACTTGGTTCCAGCCCGAATAAGAAGGTCCGGGACATCAATTGAAAAATATTGGTTCATCAAGTCAAGACTGTCTTTTTTGGGCCTCAAGCACATCAGAAGAAGAGCGCAACACTCAATAATTGAGGTTTTTCCTAAGCCGTTTTCGCTCCCCATAACCAGTATGTCAGGGTCTTCAGGCAATGTTGGCATTGGGAAATCCATTGAGAAGGAGTCGATGCCTTTATAGTTCTCAATAGATATGCTTTTTAATTTTATGGAAAGGTTCTTATCTTTTCTCATGCTAAACCTCCTGTACCGCCCACTTGCTAACCGCCTTATTATAACACATAAGTAGCTTGGGGGCTACCTCCAGGATATTGAAAAAGGATTTTTCTTTGGGGATGCCACGGATGGGCACGGATGGGAAGGATTGGAAGCACCTGCCTGCGCCGAGGCTTCGGCAGGCAGGCGGATGGGCACGAATGAGCACGAATGGGGAGGAGTAGGCACGAAAGGCGCGAAATGGTTCAAAATTTGAGGTTGGAGACTCCCCCTCCAACCTCCAGCCTCAAATAGGCATAAAAATCCTTATTTCCAACACATTCCCATATTTCATATTGACAGGACACTACCTTTTCTGTATCATTTCCAGAATATCTCTAAAAACGATGGAGTTACGAATGAAACGCACATATCAGCCGAGCAAAACCAAAAGAAACCGAAAATTTGGATTCAGAGCTCGTATGAAAACTCGCTCCGGCAGGGCCGTATTATCCCGGCGCCGCGGCAAGGGCAGAAAAAAACTTACAGTTGCCGATGAAAAGAAGCCTTACTAGAAAGGAGCGGCTAAGAACACGATCGGAAATTGCCCGGGTATTTGATAAGCCGGATATAAAATCCGGCTGTAAAGGCGCAAAGCTGATAGCCAGACGCAGCAATCTGGATTACAACCGATTTGCTGCCGTGCTGGTTAGAAAATATGGAAATTCGGCAGAACGAAATTATGCCCGCCGTGTATTGAAGGAAATTTATCGAACCAGCAAGCATATTCTGCCGACTGGTTATGACATTATTGTCGTACTATATCCCGGCGGATTTGGATTTTATGAACGAAAACAGCAATATATGGATTTAATCTGGAGAGCCGGTTTTGCAAAAACTGTTCAAGTTCCTGGCATGGCCAGTTTTAATCAGTATAAAGTTCTATCAGATAATCATATCTCCGCATTTACCGCAGCGTTGCCGCTTTTACCCCTCGTGTTCGGTTTACGCGGCTGAGGCGCTGAAAAAGCATGGTTTGATTAAGGGCTCGGCATTGTCGATACGCCGTATATTGCGCTGTAGGCCGGGGAAGCCCGGCGGATACGATCCGGTTCCCTAGAGCTGGTTCCATGGGACTTTTTCGTTTCAGAATAATCCATAACGGAATTTAATCATTTGGAGGATAAATGGATAAGAAGACAATCCTTGCTATCATTCTCACTTCGGTAATCATTACGGCGGGAATGCTGTTAACCCAATATGTCAATGAGAGGAATGCCCCCCCGCCAACAGCTTCAAGCTACAGCGTGCCAGAAGAAGTTACGGAAACGCCTGCCGCTGAACCGGAAGCCTCAATTCAGGTAGAAGAAACTGTACCAGACCCCGCAGTCTCGGAGCTACCGGAACAGAATTTTGAAAAAAAGCACATAGAGGAGGAAACCAATCTCTTTCGGATTGTGTTTAGCAGCATCGGCGGTGTTGTGCTGGATATCGATCTTTTAACAGAATTCGACAAAAGCGAGCCTATATCCATGGTGCTGGACGGCGATACAGACAGCGGCACCTTTAATTTAGCCTTTGGCGGGTCCGATGCCCCCTATATTCGGGATGTATTTGAGCATCAGCGCATACAGCGCGGGAAGCAGATAATTCATAACTTTTCCCGCAAGTACCATAAAGAAGGCCGAAATTTCACTTTGACAAAAAGTTACCGCATTATACCGGACGAATATCTTATTGAAC
>MUIB01000120.1 GCA_002084135.1 Spirochaeta sp. LUC14_002_19_P3
CTGTGCCTATCAAGATAGGGTGAATCCACGGACGGCAGTACAAGCTGGTAAGGATCGAGTTTCAGGGCCGTTGATAAAGCCACCAGTGTATCCGCGCTTGGCTATTTCCGGCCATTTTCAATATCGCACATATAGCCTGTACTTATGCCGACACGTGCGGCCAGTTCTACCTGGGAATAACCTGCTTCCCGGCGCATGCTACGTAAGTTGGCAGCAAGTATTTCTAATAGCTCACTTCCCTGCATAAGCGCATCTTGTCAGCTTTACTACTTTGTGAAAATAAAATATAAGAAAAATTGGGATTCGCTGAAAGAGAATTTATGTTCCATCATGCTGCCGTATTCTTCCCGCAACCGGGGTGAATCGGCGCAATTTATGCAGTTTCTGCTTGGCGATGCCTGCCTGTGCATTCCACGCAGACGGGTTCTTATTTTCAGGGCACCTCTAAAAAACCCATTTAGTTCTTGACTCGATCTTTTCCGCCGCTCCTTAAGTTGTCAAAATGCTCACGTAGCCCTGCTACGCTCCGCTTTTTCCGCCCGACAAAAAATTTCTTCGTCAATTTCCTAAAGCTGGTTTTTAGAGGAACTCTTAAGCTTCCGGGAAGGCCTTTTTACCCCTGTGCTTCCCCGGTTGCCCCATCCTGCGGTTCTTCCTTGGGATTGGGCCCATATATATTTTCACCGGGAGTACTATCCTGAGCCATAAACACAATCAGCACGATGGCACCAACGATGGGAATAAGACCCAGTAGAGCAAACCAACCACTTCTATCCGTATCATGCAAGCGCCTTACAACAACTCCAAGGCTGGGCAACAAAACCGCCAAACCATATAAGTTTCCCAGAGAATAAAAATCTGCCATCGAAAAGGGCAAATCGACAGCACAGCCTGCCAGATTTAGCAAAAAAACCACAATTGCACTAATCAATGCATAGTACCAATATTCCTTTCTCCTTGCCCTACCATTAAATACAGCATATTTTTTAAGTACGGCAAAATACCAGCTCATGAAAAGCCTCCTATAACTTTGAACCTACTTATACCATAGCATAAAGAGTATTAAGATACAAGTCTTGTTAGCGCATCAGATGGATTATGGCACACCCAAGGGCACCTCTAAAAAACCCATTTAGTTCTTGGCTCGATCTTTTCCGCCGCTACTGCGTGGTCAAAATGTTCACGTAGCTTAGGCTGGCTCCGCTTTTGCCGCCCGACAAAAAATTTCTTCGTCAATTTCCTAAAGCTGTTTTTCAGAGGTACCCATAAATTATAATCTGGCCAAGGGATTCCCTATTCATAAATTCACAACTTGGGCGCAAAATGCACAGCCCTCCCCCGCGCCCAAAGCAGGCAGGGTAAGCCAATCCTTATCAAGCTCCCCGTAAGGGCCAGGCGGGCGCGTATCGTCCGTGGAGAAAAGAAGGGTAACACTCCGAAGAGACATTTCCCCGGCAGGCGCAATACTGTCTAAAAAGCGGCGCAGGGGAAGGCGCAGGTTTTTCGCTTCGTTGCAGCCGAAGTTCACTGCGCAAAGCAGGTATTCGCCGCTGCCTGAAGTGCCGCGCGGAGCTGCCGAAAGGGCCCAGGCCAGTATCGGCACCTCCTCTTCCGGGAGCAGGAGCAGGTGCGGAACAGCCTCCCTCAGGCGCGGCAGCATGTTTTCCGCGAACAGGCGGATGCGGCTAATGCCATAAAAGAGACGGCTATTTTTACCAAAAACAAAGGGGCCATGCACCGCCTTGGGCCCGGTGCTGGTGTTAATAACATAAGACTTGGTGTAATGCTCGTTGGGTGCCGGGCTATGGTGGGTATCGCGGCAAGCGAAATTGAGGGCGGTGTAGGAGGGCATATCGCTAAGGAAAAGAGATGTAAAATAGCGGGCCTCATTGCCGTGGCGGTAGAACTCATCGAAGCGGGGGTCGTCCTTGTCGCTGGTCATTACGGTGAACGAGGGGCTTACCTGGCGGGTGCGGGCGAAATCGAGGTAGCGGCGAAGCTGGCGCGCGAACTGAGGATCCTGCACGCTCAGGGATTGAAGATCACCCAAAACAGTATCCGCCCCGGCTGTTTCCAGGTGGTCCATCTCATTGCCATACCCCATGACCCCTGGCGCCGCCAGGAAGGATTCCGCGAAGTAACCGAACCAGGGCGCTCCCCCAGCCCCGCAGATTGCGCTTCGTACCGCGCCAAGAATGTCATAGTACTCCGTCCGGCGAGAGGGCACCCCCTGAGGGCGCATTTGCACGTGAGACATATCCCCGCGCATAAAGTCGAAGCCGTAAGCCGCCTGAACCGCCGCATAGTGCTCCTGAACATAGTTCCACACCTCCCGGCGGGGGTGCTCAAAGTCGATAGCCCATTCGCGGTTGTCGTTCAGGCGCTCATAGAGCTTGTAGCGGGTTAAGGGGCCGAACACCCGCGACATGCTCTGGGGTTTTGTAATACTATACTCCCGCCAAACCTGACCATTTTCATCGGTGTGAAGAATGTCGGGATCGATCGTGAGCCCCCGGTAGGGCGGGGCCATGGTGGCCGGGACGGTTTCGTAGCCCAGGCTGTAAATGGCCTTCGCCAGTGCCAGGCGGCGCCGGAGGCGTGCATCGGGTTTATCGGGGGCACCGAAGAGAATGGCGTTACGCCGCTCTTCATCGAAATCCGGCTGGAATAGCCGTTCCAGGGCATCTTTCGGCACTGCCCTGCCGCTGAGGGCATCGCCGTTAGCGGCAAGAAAATCGCGAACCAGCCCCTCCACCTCCTCATGAAGATTCGCCCGGGAATTGATAATAAGCGCATCGTTGCGCCGTAGCCACTCAAAATAGGCCGGATGAGCCAGTACTATCTCGGAAAAGCGGTCGGTGTGGGGAATAACGTCCATGCCCACCGCCTTGCCCATTAAGTGGAGCAGGTTCACGGTGGCCTTGAGCTGGCGGGCGGGGCTGTTCAGGTGGGGATGAAGCGCGGCGAGTTCCCGGCTGAAAAATTCGCCGTTTATCTGCCAGCTTGCCATGCCGTACAGGCTGCCTATTACTCCCGGCTCCCATACCGGCAAAAGATGCACCGAATCGTGGGCATCCGAAAGGGTAAGGGCATATTTGGCAACGCCGGGGAAGTCTCTTACGGTGCGGATGTTCACGCCGGCCATGTTGGTGCGGCGCAGCCAGGCGGCATCCCTGTGTTTAGCCGCCGGTCCCTGAAGGACGGGCGGCGACTCACGGGATGGGGTGTCCGGATCTGTCCAGCGCGGGGAAAGGGCTGTGTCGGTGTCGTCCCCATAACGCCTGCGCAGCAGGGCAAGAAATTCCTCTGCGGGGAGGGCAATGGCATCTTCCGGCAGCAAATTGAGTACCAGGCCGCACTCTTTGGCGGCGTAGAGTGCCTCGCCTTTGCCGCTGTGGCACTGCCGTATCTCTGAAACCGATTTCCCTAACAGCTCTGCGTTCCGGATCATCCCTTAAAAAACAACGTTGTAATCGTTTGTAATAACGATGTCGGCTTTTTCCCGGTGTTCGGCGATGATGCCGTGCTCAATTTCCAACACTTGTTCAATGAAGGGATCGAAGGCTTCGCGGGCGCGGCGCTTGCGGGCAGGCAGGGTTTCATGGTAGTCCCGCGCAATGAAGATATGGCAGTCGGCCTCATCACACAGGGTGGTGTAGGTGCCCTCGGCAATAACCACGCTTAGCCCCTCACAGGAAACATCCTCGTTGGTTTGCTTATCTTCCGCGTAAAGAATCAGGGGCTTGATAATAACAGGATCTCCTTTTTTGGCCTGTATCAGATGGGCGTTGAGCAGCTTCAGTTTTACTTCTTCCGTTCCTACGGTTCCAATCATCCGCCGCCGCAGGGCATCGTTGGTTTTTGGGGGACGGATAAAATAATCGTCCTGCTGGAGTATCAGCGTGTTCATGCCCCGTTTTTCAAAGGATTCCTTGAGAGCCTGTGCGGTTTCAGATTTCCCGCTGCCGGATTCCCCGGCTACAGTAAGGGTGAAAATTCGCCCTGCCGCTTTAATTTTTTCCGTGAGGGCTTCGGCAATTTCCTCCGCCGCCTTGCGGTGGTGCTCCTCGACAAGAATTACGTCTCCCTTCATGGCTTTCTGCCTCCTTATGCCAACAAAATAAGCAATTGTATATTTTGTTGTCAAGAGGGTAAAAATAATGTCATGTGCAAATTTTTATTCCATGCGTTAAAAGTCCCAACATTAAGTCCCTATAGGGTGCCTCTAAAAAACTGGTTTGTCAATCCACAATTCAAGAAAAATATCTTTTTTTCACTATGGACACGGAGTGAACCGGTACGGTAATGGTTACCCCCTGAATGCCTCTGATAGCCTCTGTGACAGTTCTATCCTTTGTCTTTTTGTCAGGGCATCCCTTGCGCTTCCATCGGTACTCAATAGACTACGGTTCTATCTTGTGGGTACCTCTAAAAACCAGCTTGTGAATGGTGAGGGGTGAAGTTGGAAGGGTGAAAATTGAAAATTGAAAATTGAAAATTGAAAAAGAGCGGCGGAAAAGTTCGAGTCAAGAGCTAAATGGGGTTTTTAGAGGTGCCCCTTGTTTATATTATCGGGGAAGTCCAGCTATTGGGCTTCCTGCTGTACCTCCTACTGGACTTCAAATGCGCCAGCGTCTGGCTTGGTGCTTCTAGCGGTGCCGCGGGCATCGGTGGCGATGGGGTTGCTTGCATCCGCAGGCAGGGTTGCCGCTGTGCTTAGAGCCAGGTCGCTAAACCAGGAGCTAGCATCGCTGCTGTAGTAGAAAGTTGTTCCTTTTTGGCGAATATACAAGCCGATATCCGCTGCCGAGCTACCCGCAAGGATAGCCATCGTTTGCACAGAGCCGCCATTGTCTGCCAATGCTACAAGGTTAGGATTGGTGTTAATAGTGGTGCTGGTATTGACGGTTAAGGCACTAGCAGGGCTGCCATTTGCTAGTTTAATACCTGTAGCATTGGTGCTTGCTGTGGTGCCACCTTCCAGGATGCTGTTGTAGAGATTGATAGTTTCAAAATTATTACTATCATCGTATACATAAATATTACCAGCATCGCTGTTATCCCAAACTATGCTATTAACAAGGGTTACAGTGGCGTTATCGAGGTATATTCCGCTGCCGCCGCCGCTGGTGGCTGTATTGTCAGATAGTGTCACATTGTTGAGGATGGGAGAGGAGGAGGATTGGTTATACATCCCGCCGCCGTAGCTGGTGGCTGTATTGCCAGATAGGGTCACATTGTTGAGGATGGGGGATGAGGAGGCGTTATACATCCCGCCGCCGTCACTGGTGCCTCTATTGCCAGATATGGTTACATTGTTGAGGATGGGGGAGGAGGAGGAGGCGTTATACATCCCGCCACCGTAGGTGCTGGAATTGCCAGATATGGTTACATTGTTGAGGATGGGGGAGGAGGAGGCGTTATACATCCCGCCACCGTAGGTGCTGGAATTGCCAGATATGGTTACATTCTTGAGGATGGGGGAGGAGGAGGAGTTCCGCATCCCGCCGCCGTCACTTGCACCTGCATTGCCCTTAGTAATAGTTACCCCATAGAGCAAGGCACTGTTGTCTAGATTAGCGTTATTAAACACTATTCTTGTATTTTCACCATCAAAGCGGGTAGCATCTGTGCCGCGGCTGAAAGAACCAGCAGTAAAGCCGCCGACGATGGCAATATTGTTTTTCATAGCAAAGGATGCAGTGTGGGTATAGGTGCCAGAGGCTACCAAGACGATATAGACTTTATCGGCTGCGGCATCGGTAATGCCAGCCATTACATCGGCAAAGGTGCCAGCATTGTCCCAAGAGCTGCCATCGCCTGTGCCATCGGCAGTGGCATACCTTGCCACAAGAGTTGCCCCTGCTGTGTAGCCAGAAAATACATCCTGTGCTAGCTGATCGTAAGAGCTTAAATCACTTGGAATTACGCCGCCGTTGACAGCGAAGCTTAGCGTGTAGGTTGGGTTCGTTGGGGCCTCACACGCTCCCAGTATTAGCAGAACAATTCCTGTCAGACAAGCCAAATACCGGTAAACCGGAAAACTTTTCCAGCCTGTGCAATTCAATTTTATTTTCATATCTATGACTCCTTTTTTCTTGAGTGTATTTACAGGATACATCTAAAAAACTGACTTGTCAAGCCTCTATCCAAAAAAAATATCTTTTTTTCATTAAATCCATCCGTTAGATTTTTCCAGTTTTTCGCTCAACCCTACCATAAGCCAAAAATAGACGCAACCCCAATCGCGGCTATTTTCATGAATTTCTACAAAATAGTTGCTATTGAGTTACATCAGAATACATTAACCCTTATCCTTCACTGACAAAGCACTTTTTTTAGGGTACCTCTAAAAACCAGCTTGTGAATGGTGAAAATTGAAAAGTGAAAAGTGAAAAGTGAAAAGTGAAAAAGAGCGGCGGAAAAGTTCGAGTCAAGAACTAAATGGGGTTTTTAGAGGTGCCCTATAGAAATTTTCCTGGCCCGGCGCAGAGCTGTCCTGCCGTTTTGATTAGGAGCCTCATGATAACTGGCCAAAAGCTGGAATATTCCCGGTGCTGTGTAAAAAAATTATCCCAAAAGACGGGGCAGGAGGGTGAAAATGGACGGCACCAGCACCATCATTATTCCCAAAAACCAGGTTTGAAAATTCATACGCTTGTTCAAATCTTCGATACGCTTATTCAAATTTTCAAAACGCTTGTCCATGTAGTGCTGCATATCTTCAAAACGTTTGTCCATGTAGTGCTGCATGGCTTCGAAGCGCTTGTCCATACTCTCAAAGCGCTTGTCCATACTCTCAAAGCGCTTGTCCATACTCTCAAAGCGCTTGTTTGTGCTGTCAATGTGCATTTTAATCAGTTCTAT
>MUIB01000078.1 GCA_002084135.1 Spirochaeta sp. LUC14_002_19_P3
ACAGTTGCCATCTATGGGAAATTCTGTCTTGAATTGCTGGACTTTGGGGCTTTCCAATAAATGGATTTGGCGAATCTCACCCCCAAGTTTTACCAGTTGCCAAAAAGTATCTTTATCTTTGGGATAGGGAACTCCTGGGAAATCTATCTTTAAAAACTCTTTGTATTTCTCCCGATAGCTGGGGGAGTGTAACACCGCATAGATATAATCTAAAATATCTATGGGGGCAAAGGTATTCTTTATAGTCTCTTTTTCATTGGTGAAAGACAATCCCAAGCCTTCGGTTATTTGATTGAGTATTTCCTTGTTAAGATTGGGAGTTCGTTTCTGTCCTTCAGTAAATAAATCTTTGTTCTTCTCGTTTGGGTAGAGGTAGAGTGGGAAGATTGAAGTTATTTCACTTGTTTTATTTGAGACCAATGAGCTTTCTATAATTTTACTTGATACAAACACATGATAATAATTTTCTCCTGCTTTAAATTGCTTACAAAGAGATAACCCAACATTTTCCCCTTTAAGGAAATGTTGCATTACATCGGTTCTTGGAGTACAGTGAAATCCTTTTAATTTACCTGTGAAATATGTCCATTTCTCATCAAAAGGACGATAAGATATCTTAGTAATATTTCCACTATCTGGGTAATGACGTTCTAAATCTGACCTGGCAAAATTTACTTGCCAATCCCTTACATCTTTACCTAATTTAAATATCGTACGTGCAGTTTCATCATCTAAGCTAAGAAATTTTTCAATTGTTTTCTTTAATTCTTCTTTATTGGAATGAATAGTGAAGTTGTCTCTAGCGGTAAGAATTCCCACACTCTTCAAGGGAAACAGTTCATTAACTTTAAACCCCTTCTCATACTCTTGTTTAAATTTAAAATCTTTTGCTACAAAGAAATAATTAGGTGCTTCATTAGGGAGTTCCTTAAAAGCGATGTTAGATAATGAGTTTTCATTCAAAAATTTATATTTATCATCTCGCATTCCATAGAGGTCATAATGAAATACCTTTCCCAATTCATTGGGTTTTTTGTTCCCTGTTTTTATCAAAAGGTTGATAGACACCCCTTGCTGAATATCAAAGACATTTTCGTCTTTGGAACCATCGGGGGCACTTTCTTTTTTCTTGCTATTGCCGTGTAAATCTATGGTATAAATCTTATCGTAGGTTTTAAGAAGATTCCAACGCATACCCCTAAAAGTCAGATTATCCAAATAGCCATGTGGATTAATAAATGCTAAAATTCCTTCATTGTTCTTTTCTATAAAAAATTGGCTAAACCGCATAAACTTGACATAATCATCATTTATCATTTTTGGGTTTCGCTCGTTTAATTTTTCTTTTCCACCCGGTTCTTTTTTGTAATCTTCCATTAGGCTCATAATCCACTCGCCTTTATTTACACTTTCTACGCTATAGGGTGGATTCCCAATTATACACATAACTGGTGTTTCTCTTTTAACAAGATTTGCCTGATTTGCTTCTTTTGATAGCCAATTCGCAAATAAAGTACCAGTGTCCTGGTGCGCTTCTTCTAAACTATTTGTTAAAAAAACTCGTAAGCGTTTTCGCTTTACGGAGTCTTTTGGTGTATAGCCAGTTTCTCTTAGCATCATTTCAATTTTTAAGTGACACATAGTGTAAGGGGCCATGAGTATTTCAAAACCGTTAATTCGAGGTAATAGATGTTCCTCAACATAAGATGACCAAAGACCTTCCTGCCCCTTATACCTGGAATAGATTTGTTTTACTACTTCAGATAAAAATGTCCCTGTTCCAGTAGAGGGGTCGAGTATTTGAACTTTATGAACTTCTTTATCCTCATAGATTGCCTTACCCTTTCCATGCCCTCTTGTATCACCTTTCGTCGCTGTTCCAATAATCTCGCTCTTAATATGAGTCCTGGATGTATCAGCCAATCCTTGTGATAATCCAAACTCATTTTTAAGAATGTCATCAACCGCACGTACGATAAAGTTTACGACAGGTTCAGGCGTGTAATATACACCTCGAGATTTCCGAAGTTTTGAATCGTATTCCGCCAGAAACGTTTCATAGAAATGAATAAATGGGTCTGTTTGACCGGTTGAAGAACCAAAATCTTTTAATAATTCATGCAAGTCCGTAGCACGAAGTATATCAGCCAGGGCATCAACAATCCATACAACTTTACTATCCAGATCAGCACCGGATACATAATCAAAAAGATTACGCAGGAATGGATTAGAACGAGGGATAAGGTCTCGGGCTTCTTGCCTGGAAAAGTCATCCAGTGTTGTGTCGTGTAGTCTTGCAGCAAATAATCCATAGGCAATAGTCTGGGCATATATGTCGGCAAACTTTTTCTCATCCAAATCATGAATAAGGATTTCTCTGAATGCTTTGAGCTGCCCATATAAAGTATTGTCATCATCCTCTGTAGCAGACACAGCTTTGAACAATACTTCTTCCATCATACGCGTTTTTTGAGCCATCATTTTTGCCAGTTTCTCTGCTGATTTGATAGTCTGGCCCTTAAAATCACAAAAATCAGTAATATGAGTTGAGAAACTATCAAAATTATCGGATAATGGTTTTATTTTTGATCCATCGCTTTCAGCGACTTTGATAGTAGTAACCTTATTGCCATAGCGATAGAATCTGAATTCTAAATAGTCGGTTAGAATGAGGTTGTCCAAACTACCTAAATATCGTTTCATCTGATCTGATTTTTTAATTTTATCCAAGTCTATACCTATGTCTTTTGCTTCAATATAGCCGAGGGGTACTTCATTTCTCTGAATGATGTAATCAGGTGCGCCACATTGTTGACGCTTGGGTTCATTGGTTACGGCGACTTTATCAACGAGCTGTTGAATCAGCCCCTCTAATTCACCTCTGTAAGAGTGTTCCGTTGATAAACCAGACTGGAATTTCGCATTCACCGCTTTTATGTATTCAGAAATATGCATTCAAAGTTCCTTCGTATTCTATGAACAGTATTATACCACTCATCCGAATAGTATTACACCATCTTTATTTTTTTAATACTTTAAGCCGTGTACACCCCAAATCACACGCAACAGGATTTAGGCTGCCCTTTTTTTATGACATCTGGAAGTGACACAGGATACAATTATACCATATCTCCAGCTTTCAATCAACGCCCAGCTGTCTTCAAATCCATAAACCAGTGAGAATTGATAAAGGGCACCTCTAAAAACCCCCATTCATCCTTCATCCTTCACCCTTCACAAACCCCCTCCCCCCAGGGTACTATAAGCCATGAACGATATTCGACACGATAAACTTGCGGACATTATTGTTAATTATTCCCTTAAGCTCCAAGCTGGTGAAAAGGTGCTGATTCGGGGAAACGGCTATGTTACGGAACCGCTGGTGCGGGCCCTGCTTCGTGCGGCGAAGGCGGCGGGTGCGCTGCCCATTTACCGGATGGACAGCAACGCCCTTACCCGGGAATGGCTTAAAGATGCCGATTCAGAGATGATTAAGCTGGCGGCCATGGCCGATGAGTACCAGATGAAGCAGATGGATGCCTTTGTCGGCATTACCGCACCGGAAAACGCATTGGAGCTTTCTGATCTGCCCGAAACAGTAATGCGGGATTATGAAAAGTTTTACATTGAGCCGGTGCACATGAAGCTCCGGGTGCCTCATACCCGCTGGACGGTGCTGCGCTATCCAACGCAGGCCCTTGCTCAATCGGCGGGCATGAGCAGTGAAGGCTTTGAAGACTGGTACTTCCGGGTATGCCTGATAGACTATGCCCGCATGGGCGAGGTGCTGGCCCCTCTGAAAAGCTTAATGGAAAAGACTAAGCATGTACGGATTCTCGGGCCAGGTGAAACCGATCTGAGCTTTAGCATCAAAGACATACCGGTTATACCCTGCTCGGGGCGAGCCAATATTCCTGACGGCGAAATTTACACCGCTCCGGTTAAGAATTCCGTGAATGGCATTATTGCTTACAACACCTCATCCATCTACAGCGGGTTTCAGTTCACCGATATCCGCTTCCGCTTTGAACAGGGCCGGATAGTCGAGGCATCGGCCAACGATACAAAGCGCATAAATGCTGTACTCAATATAGACGAGGGGGCACGCTATGTTGGCGAATTCGCCCTTGGGGTGAATCCCCACATTACATATCCCATCAACAACACCCTCTTCGATGAAAAAATTCGCGGCAGCCTGCACTTTACCCCCGGTAACAGCTACGATCATGCCAGCAACGGCAATAAATCCATTCTCCACTGGGATATAGTTCTTCTTCAGGAGAAACAGCATGGCGGCGGCGAAATTTACTTCGACGATGTGCTTATAAGGAAAGACGGACGATTTGTGCTGAAGGAGCTGGAAGGGCTGAATCCGGAGAATCTTGGGTAGGGTATTTTTAGGGTTATGCAAAATGCAGGGCCCGGGCAAGCTCCGTGAAATTTCCAGGCAGAAGAATTCCCTGGATTGGGTTGTATCGGGTTGGTTAAATTGAGCAGTAATGCTATAATCCGGCCATGGGTCATACAATAGTATTTGCCAATCAAAAGGGGGGGGTCGGCAAAACCACCTCGGCTGTAAACATAGGTGCTTATATCGCGGCATCAGGCAGGAAGGTTCTGCTTGTAGACTTCGATCCTCAGGGCAATCTTGGCAGCAGCGTTGGCATCCGCAATCCCGCCGCCAGCGTCTATGATGTTATAACCGGCAAAACCCCTATATCAGAGGCTATTGTGCCCACCCCCCAGCCGGATATGGATATTCTGCCTTCCGATCTAAGCCTGTCCGGAGCTACAGTGGAGCTGGCCAACGAAGATGGCAGAGAGCAGTATTTGTGCAGAGTCCTCCAGGCCGTTAAGGAACAGTATTCCTATATTCTGATAGATTGCCCGCCTTCTTTGGGCATTCTTACCCTGAATGGATTTGTAGCGGCACAATCGGTTATTATTCCCTTGCAGTGTGAATTTTTCGCGCTGGAGGGTTTTCTGAATATGCTGTTTAAAACCATCAAGCGGATTCAGCGAAGTTTTAATACAGCCCTGAAAATTGGCGGAATAGTATTCACCATGTATGATTCAAGAACCAGGCTTGCACAAGAGGTTATTCTTCAGGTAAAAAATGCCTTTACGGCACATCCTGAATATTTGTTTAAAACAATAATTCCCCGCAATGTAAAACTCTCTGAGGCTCCAAGTCATGGTGTTCCCATAAATTTATATGATGCCGACTGCATAGGAGCCAAAAGTTATTATGCGTTGGCGCAAGAGGTTGTAAATCGTGTCTAAGAAAAATGCACTCGGGCAGGGGCTTAATGCCCTTCTGGGAGATGAATTCAATCTTCTGGAAATTGAAGCAGCAGGAAAAATTGAGGGAGTCCTGAATCTGCCCATCGATTCCCTGGTTCCCAATCCGAATCAGCCGCGAAACAGATTCGATCCGGATGCAATGTCCGAGCTGTCCGGATCCATCAAACAGCAGGGGGTTATTCAGCCAATCCTGGCGGAAAAAAGAGCCGACGGCACCTACATGCTCATAGCCGGCGAACGGCGGTGGCGTGCGGGCAAACAGGCCGGTCTCAAGGAAATACCCGTTATTATCCGGTCTTTCAGTCCTGAACAGAAGCTGGAAATTGCCCTGGTGGAAAATGTCCAAAGAGAAGATTTAACCGCGCTGGAAGAAGCCAAGGCCTATTATCACTTGATGAACACGCTTAATTTATCCCAGCAGGACGTGGCGGATAAAGTCGGCAAGAACAGATCTACAGTTGCCAACAGCCTGCGGCTTCTCAAACTGCCGAATTCGATGAAAGATTCCCTGGAAGAGGGAAAATTAACCGCTGGCCATGCAAGAGCCCTCCTGTCTGTAACCAATCCCGCCGATCAGGAGCAGTTATACAAAAAAATTATTGCTGACGAGCTTTCAGTCCGCGATGCAGAAGCCCTTGCCGTGGACATGAATCGCGGACATCAGAATTCCGGCAGAAAAAGCAAAGACTCCGGCCATGTTGAAAAACGGGAAAGAGAGCCGGAATTCGCCAATCTCGAAGAGCACTTCATCGAAGTATTTGGAACCAAAGTGTGCTTGAAAGGCAATATGGCCAAAGGAAGCATGGAAATATACTGGTACAACCGGGAAGATTTGGATCGCATATATGAAAAAGTCAATCAAAAACAGGTATCCACAGTTCCCGGCGCTTCAAGTCCGACAGATCCCTGATATTCCGGCCATTTCCAACACCGTCTCGATCAGAGCTAGGCTCTCAAGCCCTCCATCCGTTTGAGCCCCTCATTCAAGCGGCTCAGAGGGCAGGCCAGGTTCATGCGCAGATGAAGCTCTCCACCCCTCCCAAACAAAGAACCGCGACTCAAGCGAACACCGGCGTTCAGCATCCGTTTCCACAGCTCTTCATCGCTCAAGCCCAAAGCTGTAAAGTCCATCCAGGCGAGAACAGTGGCCTCAAGCGGAGCAATTTCAACCCCTGAACCGGAAAAATATTCGCACAGGCGGCTGAAATTTTTTCCTGTGTATTCAAGCAGCTCATTGAGCCAGCTATCTCCCTCCCGCCAGGCCGCCTCCACCGCCGCATAAGTAAAAGGATTCCCGCAGCCTTCCCCTGCCCCCAAATTTCCATAGACCTTTTTAAGATTGTGGCGCAAATCCTCATCGGGAACTATGGCCCAGGCTGTATTCAGTCCCGGCAAGTTAAAGGTTTTTGTTGTAGAAACCAGCCCCACCGATCGCGGCAGGCCATTCTCCGGCAGGGAAAGCCAGGGACGGTGCCGGTATCCCGGCTGCACCAAATCCCCATGAATCTCGTCGCTGATTACCGTTACCCCTTTGGCGCGGCAGAGCTCTCCCAAACGTAAAAGCTCTTCCTCCCGCCAAACCCGTCCAACCGGATTATGAGGAGAACACAAGAAAAGCGTCCTGGCCCTGCTGGCATCAATTACCCGCTCCAGGCCATCAATATCCATCCGCCAGATGCCGTCTTTCGCCCTAACAAGCGGATTATCCGCAATCCGGCGCCCATTGCGCTCCACCGCCATCCGGAAGGGGGAGTACACGGGTTCCGAAATTACTACCGCCTCGCCAGGCTCGGTGAAATGCTGAATATAAACATGAAAGAAAGGCACAATACCCGGAACCTCAAGCACGGTATCGGCGGCAATCTCCCAGTTATGCCGCCGTGCAAACCAGCCCTGAAGAGCCCCCATCAGCGTATCAGGCCGCATCGTATAGCCAAAAACACCATGTTCCAGCCTGCCGCGAAGTGCTTCCAGTGCCGCAGGAGGTGCTTTGAAGTCCATATCCGCCACCCAGAAAGGCAAAAGACTATCCGAATCCCACTTAACGCAGGCCGTACCCCTCCGGTTTATAATTTCATCGAATTGTGAGTTGGATTTCATTGTCCCATATTCCCGCGAATAATTCCTCTGGTCAAGTCCTGTGTCTGGATTTGCCTGGAATATGCGCAAGTTGCCTGTTGCCGGTAGACAAGGCCTTCAATGTCAGTTATACTCAAAGTTCAATCAGGGCGCATGGTTAAAGGTTGTCTTAAACCGTGCCCAATAGAAGGAGAATTATATGCACTGTAACAGGGGAGCCCTGCTTCCGCTGCTGGCATTTGCCGCATTAACAACTTCGTGCAGTGAAAACAAGTTAAATCTGGACGATGGCTTGTACGCGAAGATTGTAAGCACAAAGGGGGACATTGTTATTCAGCTTTTCCCCGAGGAAGCACCTCTAACGGTAATGAACTTTGTCGGCCTGGCGGAAGGCACACTGGAATTTGCCAACAAAAAAGGGCCGTTTTATGATGGCCTGAAATTTCATCGGGTTATAGAGGATTTTATGATTCAGGGCGGAGATCCACAGGGCAATGGAACAGGCGGACCGGGCTACAGCTTTCCGGATGAAACCGATAATGGTTTTGTTTTTGACAAGCCGGGGCTGCTGGCCATGGCCAATTCCGGGCCGGATACCAACGGCAGCCAGTTCTTTATTACCCGGGTGCCTACCGACTGGCTCAACGGCAAGCACAGCATCTTCGGACAGGTTGTGAAGGGGCAGGACATTGTTGAGGCGACTGAGCAGGATGACGTAATTAAAAAACTCACAATTCTGAGAGTTGGTTCCAGGGCATCGTCCTACAAAGCCGATTCACAGTTGTTTGAGAAATTGAAGACCGATATAGTGGAACGTCAGCAGAATCAGCAGAGGGAGATGTTAAAAATGACTATGGAACAAATTATCAAAGACTGGCCGGATGCTATACTTGACAGAAAGACCGGCATCTATTCGGATATCCGCAAGCAAGGCAGCGGAAACACTCCGGCTTTGGGTACACAAGTTAAGGTGCATTACACGGGTACCTTCATGGACGGCAAAAAGTTTGATAGCTCACGGGACAGAAATGAACCGTTTGAGTTTCCAGTCGGCGAGGGGCGGGTTATTCCCGGCTGGGATATCATTCTTATGCAGATGAAGAGAGGTGAACGGCGCCTTATCATTCTGCCGCCGAATATGGCTTACGGAGAGCGCGGGATTGGTCCCATTCCTCCGAATTCCTGGTTGGTGTTCGATGTGGAACTTCTTGATTTCTAAGCGCGGCTCAGGGCGCCGCCTTGCCGTCCTTGCCGCCCTTTGCTTCTTTACGGCACAGGCCTGGGGAAAGGGTGCTCCAGAAGAGCTCGCCCCGGGAATGTATGCCAAAATTACCACTTCCGGCAAGGAGATAGTCTTCGAACTGGATTACCGGAATACGCCGCTAACGGTAACGAATTTTGCCGGACTCGCCAAAGGAGTGCTGCGCAATTCCGCCCGTGAACAGGGAATGCCATTCTTCGATGGCCTGAGCATATACCGGGTTATCAAAGGGTATGCGGTTTTTACTGGTGATCCCGATGGGAGTGGAGAAGGGGGGCCGGGCTATTCCTTGCCCCGGGAAAAAACTTCTGTAATCTCGGCGGGGGAACCGGGCATACTGGTAATGGATGGACTGGCCACGGAATCGGCGGGCAGCCGGTTTTTTATTACGGTTCACGGAGACAGCTTTCTTGATTCCAAATATACAAGTTTTGGACGGATTGTTTATGGCATGGATGTTCTCAAAAGGCTTAAGCCCGGTGCTGTTATCGATTCGGTTGAAATTCTTCAGATTGGTGCGGATGCCGAGGCCTTTGTTCTTAATCAGGATGCCTTTGACTCCCGGCTGGCCGCCGGGCGAGAGATGGAAGTGGAAAACTTAAAAATTTTCAATCCCGCCCTTCCCGATGTTGTCCGTAGTCTTGGCGAAGAAAGACAGAAAACCCGAACCGGCATTTATTATGCCGTACTCCAGGAGGGAGAAGGTGCTTCTCCGAAAGCTGGTGATTTGGTGGCCATCCATTACACTGGCAGTCTTGTTGACGGAACAGTTTTCGACAGTACGAAGACAAGGGGTAAAACCTTCGATTTTACCATTGGCCGCAACAGTCTGATTACGGGCTGGATTGAAATGGTAATCGGCATGAAGAGCGGGGAAATCCGCAAAGTGCTTATGCCGCCGGACATGGCTTACGGCGAACAGGGCTATGGGCCGATAGAGCCGAACAGTTGGCTAATCTTCGAGATTGAATTGGTTAGCTTCAGCGAGGCTTAGGTGCCCCGGGAAAAGTCCAGCGCCTATGTATGCAGCTCCTGCGGACACGATGAGCCGAAGTGGATGGGCCGCTGCCCTTCCTGCGGGGAATGGAACACGTTCAAAGAAATTAAAGGCGTTTCCGCCCTGGCCGCTTCTCTGGCCGTGCCCCCACCGGCACGGCAGCTGCTTGCCGATACCGATCCCACCCCTCCCGAACGCTTTCCCACCGGCATAGCCGAACTCGACCGGGTACTCGGCGGAGGGCTATCGCCGGGCACGGCCATACTGCTGGGCGGCGAGCCGGGCATAGGAAAATCCACCCTTATGCTTCAAGTTGCCGCCTCACTGCCCGGCACAGGCCTTTATGTATCCGGCGAGGAATCGCCGGGTCAGTTAAAAACCCGTGCTGACAGGCTTAAACTCAAGCAGGACAGCCTGGAAATACTGTGCGAAACTGATCTGGATACCCTTATTGCCATCCTGAACCAGAAGGTTCCCGCCTATCTGGTTGTAGACTCCATTCAAACTCTTGTATCGGCCGAAGCGGGCAGCATTCCCGGCACGCCGAACCAGCTCAAAATAGTCGGCCACCGGCTCACCTCCTGGGCCAAGGGGCATGGTGTTCCCCTGTTTCTTATCGCCCATGTTACCAAGGAGGGGATAATAGCCGGCCCCAAAGTTATAGAGCATTTGGCCGATACGGTTCTTTATTTCGATCATTCTTCAACCGATCTGCGCATACTGCGGGCATCCAAGAACCGTCTTGGTTCTGTCGATGAGGCGGGACTTTTTCAGATGGATGCCGGCGGTTTGAAGCCCATTGTCAATCCGGCCGGCTTCTTCCTGGAGCACCGTAAAACGGGCCCGCCAGTGGGCAGTGCCGTGGCCGCGGTGTATGAGGGCTCGCGCATACTGCTGGTGGAGATTCAGGCACTGACTGTATCCGCGAAAGGTACGGGAGGCCGGGTGTATTCCGATAGAATCGAAGCGGCACGGATAAGCCGAATCGCGGCGGTGCTGGAACGCCATGCCGGTTTGCGCCTGTCGGATCAGGATATCTATATCAATGTGGCCGGGGGACTGCGAATCTGCGATACCGGGGCGGAACTGGCCGCAGCACTGGCACTGGTATCCGCCCGCTCGGAAAAAGCCCTTCCGGCCAATCTCGCGGTTTTCGGCGAGATAAGCCTGGCAGGGGAAATACGCGCCGTTCCCCACATGCGCCGCCGGGCGAAAACGGCAGTGGATTCAGGCTTAAAAAACTGGATTTCCGCTGAAAGCGGCGATGACAAGGAAAAATTCCCCGGTATGGGCTACCGCACAAGCCTTATTAAGGAAGCCGCGGCCTGGGTGCTCAGCCGATCATAGTGCAGGCTTCGGGTATTGCGGAGTGATTTTTGGCACTTCCTTCACCCTCAAAACTTCTCCAGGAAATTTTTCAGATTCTGAATTACTCCGGCGGCGGGTTTAATGGCCTGATGCACCGGCGGCAGGGATTGAAGGAATATTCTGCCGTACGGCTTGCGCACGATGCGGGGATCGAGTATCAGAACGGCACCATAGTCGGTGGTGCGGCGCATAAGGCGGCCAAAGCCCTGGCGGAAGCGGGTTACCGCGCTGGGAAGCGTAACATCCATAAAGGGATGGCCTCCGGCGGCGGCCGCCGCTTCGCAACGGGCTTCAGCTACGGGATCGGTGGGCGGCCTGAAGGGCAGGCGGGTAATGATAAGCAGCTGCAATGCCTCTCCGGGTATGTCCACGCCCTCCCAGAAGGAATCTGTGGCGAACAAAACGCTGGAGGTGTTTTCCCTGAACTGCTTCAGCAGCCTTCCCCTGTCATCATCGCCCTGTGCCAGTATCAGGGGCGCCCCTTCTTCCAGAGCCGTTCTTACACCGGCAATAACGGTGCGCAACGTTTCATAGGAGGTAAAAAGCACCAGGGCATGCCCTCCGGTTGAATTCAGCGCGGCTGCCGTTGTTTCGATAAGAAAAGCCTCCCAGGCGGCTCTATTGGCCGGATCGGGTGCATCCGCCGGAATGCCGAGCATAACCCGCGAGGAAAAATCGAACGGCGATTCATAAATTCCCTCAAGGGCATGAAGCTCCGCCGCCCCGGCACGAGAGCACCAAAAGCAAAAATCCCCCGCCAGGGCCAGAGTGGCCGAAACGCAGAGAACCCGCTCATACTGCTCCCAGAGTGCCTCTTGCAGCATTGGGGCCACCGATAATGGTGTCCGATGGTAGTGAAGCTGCTCGGAGCCATCGTAAGTGCGAAAGAGCTCCAGCCAGAATACTTCGTCCGGATAGGAAGTCCGTTCAGTAAAAGTTTTTATAAGTTTGCTAATCTTTTCCAGCTCGTCGGCACTTTGATGCGCCTCAAGTATAAGGCCCTTGAAATCTCCATCCGCCTCTTCTTCGGATAATTCCGATAATTCCGATAATTTTTCAATGGCGGCAGTAAAAACTTTTATCAGAGTGGTTAAATCCTCCCGGAGTTCCTCCAGAGGGTTTATAATTTTCTCCTTCTCGGTATCAGATATTTCACCACTCAGGCGCAGGGGCGATTTGCTGACTGTGCGTCCCAGCAGATCCGCAGTCTCCGCGCTTGCCCGCGCCTTGCTGATAAGCGGCGGTATCTGGCTGAGCAGTTTTTCGCCGATAGCTGGATTGTACTCCAGAATGCGCGAGAGAATATCGCGTTTTTCCGGCTTGCCTCGGTGAAGCCGGAAAAATTGTCTGTTCAGCGTGTTCAGGGAAAACACGGCGGAAAACATGCTCACCGCGGCGTCCTCAACATGGTGTGCCTCATCGAATACAATGGCCTGGTAATTCGGCAGCACCGCGGCCTCTTCGCTGCCCATTCCCTCGGCGCGGGCCGCCAAATCGGCAAACAGCAGATGATGATTCACCACCAGCACCGCCGCCTGCCCCGCTATCCGCCGGGAGCGCATAAAGAAACAGTTTTCATAGTGCGGACAGTAGAAGCCGGGGCAGGAATCCGATTCGCAGCGGACACGGGGCCAGATGTTTCCGCTGGGAAGAAACGGCAAATCAGAAAGCTCACCGCTAACAGATCCCTCCGCCCAAACGTTAATCCGCTCAATTTCATTGTCAAAGTCCAGCATATCTTCATCCGCGGAAGCCTCGGCCAAGCGCTTGAGGCACAGGTAATTGCCTCGTCCCTTTACCAAAGCGGATTTCACTTCCCCGTGGATTAGGTTCCGCGCCAGAGGCAGATCCTTGTCCATTATCTGCTGCTGAAGAGCAATCGTGGCCGTTGAAATAAGCACCCGCTTCTTGTTGTCGATTGCCCACTGGAGTGCGGGCAGCAGGTAGGCCAGGGACTTGCCGATGCCAGTGCCCGCTTCCGCAATGAGCGGACGGGCTTTGTTAAAGGACTCAATAACACCTTTGAGCATGGCAATCTGTCCTGCACGGGGTTCGTACTCGGGAAGATGCCGGGAAAGGGAGCCGCCGGATTCCAGTAAGGCTGTCAGTTTATCGGCAGCGAGGAGCTTTTCTTCGGTAAAATCTTCATCAGATTGGTTTGTCTCATACATGACTTAAGTCCTTTGCCGTGCGGTGCTGGAATTGCCGCCAGTGCTGTAAGCAGTATAAGCGGTATGGGAATAAATTGAAACAAAATTGACAAATCTGTATAAATCAGTAATATATATAGGAATTAGTTCGATAAACTATTTAAGGGCGTGTCAAATTCATCTTTGGGGTATTTGTTTCGGCACCGCCTTATACCGCAAAGCGCATCGGAATTTATCGGAGGGTTTCATGGGTTTTACCCTGTCTATCGGAACTTTGGGTTCCTGTCAGTGGGCTATTATACCATTTGGCTTATTTCTCGGCTTGCTTGGTTACCGTATGTATAAAATAGCCCTGCTGGTTATAGGTTTATTTATTGGGATAGTTATTGGAACCTGGATTGGAATCCAGACGGAGGGTTCCGGTTTGAATTTGCTTCTCAGCCTTATTATCGGTCTTACTGTTGGCATAGTAACACTGCTTCTGTTTCGCTTCAGCTTGTTTTTGATAGGGTTCACAGCTGGTTTTGCTGCCGTTTCCCTGATTTTACCGAAAACAGGCCTGGCAGCGGATCAGGCGGGTGCTCTGGGCTGGACTGCCGCCGCCGCTCTGGCTGGCGGACTTCTGGCACTGATTTTTCATAAGCTTATTATTCTTTTCATTATAGCTCTTATAGGTACATCCATGATTTATCTGGGCACGATTCACTATCTACCGGAGGAAACCATGAAGTGGTCGTGGATACTGTATGCCGCTCTGTTGAGTGTTTTTATCATCGTACAGGTTGGTGCTCTCAAGTCGCATCCCGATCCATTGGAGCGGGAGAAAAGAATACGCGGCATAAGTTAGCCGTCCTGCACCTATCTTAGCAGACTGCGAATCCCCTCATCAGCAGCCAGTTCCGCGGGTGTGCGGCCCGCACTGTCCCGCAGGGAAGGATTTGCTCCGGCAGCGAGCAGGGCACGGACAGCATCGGCGCTTCCGGCAAAGGCGGCATGATGGAGAGGGCTGCGGCCATTGGCATCTTGGGGATTGGGCTGTGCGCCGGCCGCCAGGAGATCACTTAAAATCCGCCAATGGCCTAAACGGGCGGCAATCAGTATCATGGGGTAGCCTCGCTTGTCTTTCATGTTGGGATTGGCGCCATCTGCCAGCCGGGATTGAACCAGATACTCCTGACCATTGAATACCGCGGTAAGAAGATTTCCCTTTTCCACACTTTTATATGACCCAGTTCCGCTTCGGCTGCCAGCAAAGCCCTGAGTAAGATGGGCGCCGCTAAAGCGGTAGCGGAATTTCCCGGCGGAAGACTGCTCCCGGAGAATGGCCAGTGCCCGCTCTTCCAGAGGACTAACCAAAGCCCCAAGCAGCCAGGTTTGCTGAGGTGCCGATGCATTCGGACTCGTATAAACGGTTTTACTATCGCCCCGTGAGGAAGAAAATGTTAGCGAATAGCTTCCGGCAGCGGGTGAAGAAGGATTCAGGGCAAAAGTATAGCGTACCCCGCCGGTAGTAAACTGCGGGTCCCTAACATCAGGGCGCCTGTTGGTTTCCAGCCGGTAATATTCCATGATATCAATGACAATATTCGCCTTCTTCTGCCAGAATTCATCAAGCGAACCGGGCCAGCTTATATCCTGCGATTCGTAAAGAATCTCATCGGTAACCGCATCAATAACTATAATGCGCAAAGTTCCGGAATCCTGGCCTATAACAGCACCCCAGCGCCCCTCCGAGGACCACCCCAGCGGATAAAGATGCAATCCCCCGCCAGCCGCTCCCCGCATTTCAGCGGGAATTGGCACCTGCGCGTACAGGGCTGCTGCTGTTAACACAATAATCGTTGCCGGGAAAAGTCTCATTACCCCCCCTGAATTCCCCCCGCTAGTGATACGGGTTCATAACACAGGTAACACTTTTTGTGGTTCACGGCAGGCATCATCCCCGGTTCAAGGAATCGAAACATACCGCCGGGTACATAGTATCATTCATTACGCTAAACATCCAGACTCTTTTCAGTTTTTGGCATCTCTTCACAAAATTCTTGAATTTTTGAAAAATTTCTCTTGACATGAATTGAATATTCGTATAAACAAGTTTTCAAGCAGTAAATCTTACCAAGGAGGTAATTTTATGAAAAAAATTGTTTTTCTGCTGGCTATCTTTGCTCTTGCGGTGTCAATGGTATTTGCGGGCGGCGATAAAGAGGGGATGGCTTCCGATTCCGGTATGAAGCAGTACACCATTGCTACTGTTGTGAAGCTGGACGGAATTGCGTGGTTCGACAGGATGCGCGAGGGTGTTGACAAGTTCGCGCAGGACACTGGTCATGATGCGTATTTGATTGGCCCGGCGAAAGCTGATGCGGCTCTTCAGGTACAGATGATCGACAACCTCATCGCTCAGGGTGTGGATGCCATCGCCGTAGTTCCTTTTTCACCGGAATCGCTTGAGCCGGTTCTGAAAAAGGCTATGGATGCGGGCATTGTCATTGTTGTTCATGAAGCCACATCTCAGCAAAACACCCATGCCATCATTGAAGCATTCCAGAACAAGGATTTTGGGAAGCAAATGGCTGAAAGACTGGTAAAATCCATGGGCGGCAAGGGCGAAATGTCCAGTGTCGTTGGAAGTCTTACTTCAAAGTCTCACAATGAGCAGCAGGACGGTGTTGAGGAATACATCAAGGATTTCCCGGACATCAAACTGGTTTCTCCAAGAAATGAAGACTATGACGATCAGACTCGTTCCTACGAGATTACCAAAGAGCTTCTTACCGCCTATCCCAATCTGAAAGGTATGGTGGGTAGCCCATCTTCCATGCCTCCCGGAGCTGGTTTGGCTGTAGATGAGCGAAAGCTCCAGGACAAGGTTAGCATCGTTGGTGTTACCGTACCTTCCCTGGCCCGGGATTTAATTAAAACCGGTGCTATTGATACGATTGCTTTCTGGGATCCCGCTGATGCCGGATACGCCATGAATATAATCGCTGTGAAACTGTTGAACGGCGAAGAAATCAAGAATGGCGCGGATTTGGGCATTAAGGGCTACAACTCCCTGAAGCAGGATGCCGGCAATCCAAAACTGTTTTTTGGTGAAGCCTGGGTATTTGTCGATAAAACCAATATCGATCAGTACAACTTCTAATTTAACATAAAAAGGCTGTTCACAAGAGCAGCCTTTTTATTCACTGGCGTTATTTTACAGACAAGGGTGCTTGAGAAAACATTATGGCGAATAATATTATTAAACTTGAAAAAATCAGCAAACACTTTAGCGGTGTTCAAGCCCTGAATAACATCAATTTTGAAATTGGCGAATCTCAAATATACTGCCTGGCAGGTGAAAACGGCTGCGGCAAGTCTACCATGATTAAAATAATCTCGGGCTTTTATCAGCCCGACTGCGGTAATGTTTTTCTGAACGGAAAATTATATCAGCATCTTCATCCCATACAGGCCATGAATGAAGGTATTCAGGTTATTTATCAGGACTTTTCTCTGTTTTCCAATTTAACCGTAGCGGAAAACATTGGAATGAATACCAGCATAAAAAACAAAAAGAAAATCATCAATTATAAGGATTATAAGGCCATCGCCAGAGAGGGGCTTGGAAAGATACAGGTTGATATGGATGTTAATCAAACTGTAGAAAATCTTTCCGTTGCCGATAAGCAGCTTGTGGCAATAGCCCGGGCTTTGGCATCAGAAAATTCCAAACTCATTATAATGGATGAACCCACTACGGCACTCACGCACCACGAAATTGAGAACCTTCTGAAAATTATCCTGCGGCTGAAGGAACACGGCATTTCAATTCTGTTTGTCAGCCATAAGCTGCGGGAATTAACGGAAGTATGCGACATTATTACCATTATGAGAAACGGCCATATTGTGAACCATGGCCCAATCAGTGAATTTGATGAGAAAAAAATCTCCAGCGACATGCTTGGCAAGGAAATCGATCCGGTTAAGCATTTATCGCCTATGGATAAAGATACAACTGTACTCGAAGTGAATGGAATAAGTTATAAACACCAATTCAACGATATTTCCTTTAAACTGCACAAAGGTGAAATATTGGGTATAACCGGGCTCTTGGGCTGCGGGAGAAGGGAGGTGGCACTGTCCCTCTTCGGAGTACTTCCTGCGAAAAAAGGCTTAATTAAAAAGAATAACGAAGAAATACATGTCAATTCCATCCTGACTGCTGTAAAAAAAGGCATAGGATATGTGCCGGAAGACAGGCTGACGGAAGGGTTATTCCTTTCTCAGAATATATTCAATAACACTATCGTATCCAGCCTGAAGAAATTTATAAACAGCTTTGGTTTAATCAATTTCCCGCATGCACGCAGTACCATATCAGACATAGTGAAGGAAGTAAAACTTAACACCGACGATCTTTCCATGCAGGCCATGAATTTATCCGGCGGCAATCAGCAGAAAGTCGTTATTGCCAAATGGCTCTGCGCCGATACCGATATCCTGATTCTCAACGGCCCTACTGTTGGAGTGGACATTGGCTCAAAGTTCGAAATACATAAGAAATTAAAAGAGATTGCATCTCAGGGAAAAAGCATTATAATTATTTCTGATGACATAACGGAACTGCTGGAAACCTGTAATAATATTCTTCTTATACATAAGGGGCAGGTTGCCGCAAATCTTGAAAACAGCGATAACACCGAAAAAGAATTAATCACGGCATTTGAGAATTTGAAATAGGGGAGGCCATGAAATCCTTACTGAAAAAACAAGAGTTTTATATAAGCTGTCTGCTGCTGCTGATAGTTATCATAATCTCGCTAGTGAACCCAAGTTTTCTTAATCTTGGTAATATATTCAGCCTGTTAAAAAGTTCCATCGTGCTGGGGATTCTGGCTCTGGGTGTCCTTTTGGTGCTAATTACTGGCGGCATTGATGTTTCATTTCCGGTTGTAGCGGGATTTTCATTGTATACAGGAGCTATGATATTTGCAAAGTATTATCCCTCGACACCGCTGATACTTGTGTTTCTGTATGCCATGGCTGTAGGGAGTTTCTGCGGATTTCTCAATGGCTTTCTTATTGCCCATTTCAAGTTTCCCGCCCTGGTTGTAACTCTGGGCTCCAGCAGTGCCATATCCGGTTTTATGTATACATTCATTGGCACCCGGCCAATTAAGAAACTCCCCGATTCGCTTGTTGAATTCGGAAAAAAGATGTTTTTTGAGCGGGATACGGAAGCGGGTTTCATCGGCCTGCCGACAGCAATTCTCATTCTGATAGCCTTGTGCCTGATAGTGTATTTTATGCTCCGCTATACCATGTTCGGCCGGTATATTTTTGCTCTTGGAGGCGATGAAATCTCAGCGGAGAGGGCCGGCATCAATACGCAGTTAGTAAAAATACTGGTTTATGTTATTGTGGGAGCACTGGCCGGCATTGCCGGAGTTATAAGAATCTCATTTCTAA
>MUIB01000034.1 GCA_002084135.1 Spirochaeta sp. LUC14_002_19_P3
CTTGACTCGAACTTTTCCGCCGCTCTTAAGTTGTCAAAATGCTCACGTAGCTTAAGCTAGCTCCGCTTTTGCCGCCCGACAAAAAATTTCTTCGTCAATTTCCTAAAGCTGGTTTTTAGAGGTACCCATATTGATTCCTGGATTTGCAAACTATCCATATTGACATTTTTTGTTTTTTTAGCTACCATGTAAACAGGGGGATAAAGTATGGCAGAGAACACCATCGCTCTGAACCTTCGACGACTCCGCAAGGAGAAGGGATTCACTCAAGAGTACTTGGCCGAGAAGTCGGGGCTTTCCAGAGCAGCATATCGAAACATTGAGACTGGCAAATCCGAGCCACGGGTTAGCAGCTTGCAGGCCATCGCTACCGCGCTTGAGGTGCCCATCCAGCGACTCGTCGATTCGGTGCGGGAGCTTCGGGCCGTTCGATTCCGTTCGGATAAGAAGATGCGCAGTCGTGCACAGGTACTCGTAGACGTGGGGCGCTGGATCGCCGATTTCAGTGATCTCGAAGATATCCTCGGTGACCGCAAGAACTACCAGCTTGCTGACCTACGTGAGCAGTTAAAGGTCTGCAAGAACCGGGGCGAATCCGCCGCCGCGCTTGCACGCAAGGCATTCGGCTTGAATGCGGAGGAGCCGGTTCGCGACATCTGCGGGCTGCTTGAGTCGGGGGGCATCAAGGTAGGCGAACAGAAAGTTGCATCCCACGACTTCTTTGGCCTCTCAGTTGCCGCTACTGACGGTGGGCCGGCCGTGGTTGTCAACACTTGGGATCGCATCCCGGTTGAACGGTGGATATTCACCGCTGCCCATGAGCTTGGCCATCTGATTCTTCATCTGTCCGACTACGATGTTGACCATACCGACGAGAAGAAGGAGGACGAAGAAGAGGCGAACTCCTTTGCCGCCGCCTTTCTGATACCCGATGCCTCCTTTCGCAAGGAGTGGAAGGAAAGCTACGGGCTCGCCTTCGTCGACCGGGTGCTCAAGGTGAAGCGTATCTTCAGGGTTAGCTACCGCACCGTACTGCACTGCCTGACTCCCAGCTACAAAGGTACTGGAAACATCTGGGACCGCTTCCAGATGGAGTACAAGCGCCGGACCGGCCGGACCCTGCTCCAATACGATGAGCCGAACGCTCTTGCCCAGGATGCCTTTCGAGCCAGCTTCTCCGAGAACTATTCCGCTGGCGAGCCTGACAGCTTGTCCCCGGTGGACTTCATCCAGAGCCGCCTGTCCAGTCTCGTGCGCAGGGCTATTGAGAAGGAGAAGATTAGCCTTGGCCGTGGTGCCGAAATTCTGGGCATATCCCTTCAGGATATGCGTGACTTAACCGCATCCTGGTTCGGCTGAGGGATTCAATGCCGAAGAAGCCCAAGGTACTGCTCATGGACGCCAACGTGCTTATCGACTACCAGAAATCGGATTTCTCGGTCCTTGGCCTGGTGAATAAGCATGTCGCCGAGGTCCACGTTCTGACAACCATCATTGAGGAAGTTGACGGGTTGGAGATTGTCGATTGCGAGCGCCTCGGCCTTAAGGCGATTGAGCCCACGCTACACCAATTGACACGCGCGGCCAGCAAGCGTGGCCCACTCTCTTTCTACGACCACCTCTGTCTTCTCGTGGCATCGGACGCGAGCTTCGTCTGTGTCACTAACGACAAGTCGCTACGCAAGGCCTGTAGGGAGGAGGGGGTTAGTATCCTGTGGGGGCTGGAGATTATGACTGCTCTTGTGGAGGCAAGTGCCATGCAAGCAGCGGATGCCATTCAGACCGCAGAGACTATCCACAACAGCAACACGCTGCACATTAGCCGGAATCTAGTAGACGGCTTTGCGAAGCTTGTGAACGACATTGAGAAGAAGCGCAGCGGGAAGTAGCCGCCGTGGCAGAAGGCAATTCAAATCCCTGGGCTGTACCTTTTTTGTCCACCTGCCTGCGCCGAGGCTGCGGCAGGCAGGCGAAAAGCACCTGTCTGCCGAACAGGCAGGCGAAATGCTTCAAGAGACAATCTTTTTTAAGAAGACCACATCCAATCCCCCGTCCCCAAATCTCAAATCTCCCCCCTCCAGCCTAAAACCTCAGTCCCAGCACTTTACCTGCTTCAAAAAAGCGTTTGGGGATTTCCGCGCAAAAGCCCATCTTTCGCCCGGAGGGCAGAAGAATTGAGAGCTTCCAGGCATGGAGCATCAGTGAAGCATCCGGAAGGGAAGGATCCTTCTTGTTGTAGAGTAAATCGCCGAGAACCGGGGCATGGAGAGACTTTAAATGAACCCGAATCTGATGCGTGCGGCCAGTAAGGATTCTTACCTGCAGGAGGGCATGGGTGGAAGTGTGCGAGATAATCCGATAGCGGGTAAGGGCATCTTTGGCATTGCGGGTATCCGTGCGGAATTTTTTCCGGTCGGCGGGATCGCGGCCTATGGGGCTGAGGATTTCTCCGGCCGGTTCGGGGGGAAGGCCGCGGGTAATGGCGAGGTAGGTTTTTTTTACCTGGCGGTTGTAAAATTCTTTGGACAGGCATTCCAGTGCCCGCGGATGTTTCGCGGCGATAATCAGGCCGGAAGTGTCCTTGTCGAGGCGGTGGACAATGCCCGGCCGCACCCGGTCGCCGTCGAAGGTGTCGGACAGGGAGGCGTAACGGTGCAGCAGTCCCTGCACCAGAGTACCATGATTATTGCCCAGAGCCGGATGCACAACAATGCCTTGAGCCTTATTAATTACAAGACAGTCATCATCTTCATACAGGATATCCAGTTCCATCGCTTCGGGTTCAATGTCTGCCGCCGGGGCATCTTCCCACTCAACGGTAATATCTTCGCCGTTTAGCAGCCGCCGCGAAAGTTTTATTTCCTCCCCGGACGCCCCCCGCACCTTCACGGCCCGCCGGGCAATCTGGCTGCGGCTGAAGAGTCCCAGGTTAGCAATATACTTATCCGCACGCATTGCCCCGTCAGAAGGAAGGTGTACTGTAAAACTTTCACTGTTCATGGGTTAAATTTCTTTTACAAACCTCTAAAAATGAAGAATCCTAAACGTTTTTTGTCCACCTGCCTGCGCCGAGGCTTCGGCAGGCAGGCGAAAGGGGCAAAAGGCACGAAATAGTTCAAATTTTCAGGCTTTAGGCTGTAGTCCTTAGGCTCTAGTCTGCCTCAATATATAACCTGGAAAGTATCTCATTGACAGCATTATTGGGCTACCCCTTTTTTGATTCTTGCTTTCCTTGCAGTGATACAATTCAAAGTCTATAATCAGCAATATGTCAAGGGTACCTCTAAAAACCAGCTTTAGGAAATTGACGAAGAAATTTTTACCTCGGGCGGCAAAAGCTTAAGCTAGCCTAAGCTACGTGAGCATTTTGACAACTTAAGAGCGGCGGAAAAGTTCGAGTCAAGAACTAAATGGGGGTTTTTAGAGGTGCCCTCTATAAAGGAGTCTTTCTATGAGAATAATTAAACCTTACGGACGTTCTGTAACCGAAGAAAACGAGCGCAAATTGATGGAAACAAGACTAGATGATCCCGTTCCCATCAAAAATCTGAAAAATAAGCCGGAATTTATTATTGTCCAGTGGATATCCACGATTGACAAGATTATTCGCAAGCCCAAAGGGCATGGCAAGCCGGCAGAGAACCAATATAAATTGAGAGAGGACTTGGGCAAGGCGGTCTGGAAGGTGATTCAGAATAAAAAACTGCTGGGGTGCACTGATTATTCTGATGGCGGGCCCCGCCATAAAGCCTGGAAGAGGAGAATCCATCCTTATAAAAAACCTTACGGTAGAAGCGACTCTGAGAATATGCAAACAAATAACACTGAATCTGCTGGCCAGGAGAACATAAGAGATGTCTATAAAGGCCGCTGGTATAAAAGTTTTGCCGGGGACATTGAATGGGATGCAGCCGAGATTGCAAACCGGATATATCAGCATCTCTATGAAAAAAGACGGACTTTGAACCCTGAAAATTCTAAAGCTAATACCAATCAAGGTAAAATAGCCGCTCAATTAAATGCCGTGGAAAAGTCTGTAATTAAAAAAAATACAGATAAACAGGATGCACTGGGTGAATCAATTTCAGAAGAATCCTTTGATACCTATATCAGCAAGACAGACGGTGATATTGCAAAAAATATATTTGACGAAGCCAAGGAAAAGAAAGTTATTACAGGAAAAAACAACCGTGAGCAAGAAGTAGATAAAAACCAAACGGACTGCAAAAAAATAATTTTTTCCCATCTGTATGCACATTATGCGAATGTCTTTGGCCCCGCAAAAATAGAAGAAGTGAAAACCGGTAAGGATAAAAAGGAACTCTTTGCTGTCCATGAGCAGGTAAAGTCCGCCTATAAAGCTGTTCTCAGCCATAGCAACTTTAAACCGGTACGACTTCCTCACAATAATACTCAGCTATACCACTTAATTCTGGCCCGGCAAAAGAATCAGGACATTGCCAGTCAAATCAGGCTGGGTAAAATAATCCATTACACCGCCGAGAATCCCGATCAGCTGCCACCCCCCAATGTTATTAAAAACAGCTGTTACTGGCTTTCTGACGGTCAGGCGGAAATAAAACGCAATGAGGCCCTGGTACGGATTTGGAAGCAGGTTATCTGTTTTGCCAATCACAGCCTTTGCCTTTGGGCCGGAAAAACTACCAACGAAGATATTTTCACAGGAGCAGTAGATAAGCACATAGAGGCAAATCCCGAGGCACAACGCCAGCAGGCAGAAAAATTGTTTGGGAATGATATTGCTGAACGGATGCCACAGACCAATCCAAACTATGAAGAATTGATTCGATATGCGATTGACTCCTGGAAGAATTTACGGAACAACAGCTTTCATTTTAAGAATAAACAGCAATTTCTTGAAAGTCTGAAAAATACCGAGAAAGAGGTTCCTGAGCAAGTACAATTCCTTTGGAAAAAGGACTGTAAGAAGCGAGACAATCGGATAATAGATACCCTGAAATCCTTGAAGTGCCAGGATTATATACCCCATGATAGTTTAACGAAGATTTATGAAGCCGTCAGGGAACCGGCAATGAACAATTTACCCCTGCCCCGGTTTAGCCGCTTATTCAAAAATCATGATTTTTATAAATCACTTAAATTAGAATTAAGACTACCCCTACCGATTAACACAGATAAATTAAATGCCAATCCCGCTCTAAAATGCCGTTACGAAGTAATAAAACTGCTTTATGAGAGAAAATTCCCTGATTGGATAGATGAAAATCCAAATCAATTTAAAGATTTTATTGAAATAGCATATAAGCGTTCCAACGATGCGGCACAAAAAATCAACAAGGGTCAATCCCGTGCCAAAAAAATCTATGCGGAAATCCAGAATAATACAGATAGCAAAGCGATAAGCACCTTGTTCCTTCAGCTTTTAAGTGCAGCAACAGCCACGGAATTCCAGGTGCAGCAGGGCTATAGTCATAATTCCGAACAGGCCAGGAAGCAGTCTGAGTACATTGAAAAATTCAAACTGGAAGTATTCGTCCGGGCTTTTGACGCTTTTTTAAGCAAAGAATGGAATTTTTTGCTGTGCGACTTACAGGAAAAGACTACGAAAGCCAGCCTTCCAGAAGTTCAGTCCATGGCTCACGATGCGGAAGAATGGCAAAAGCGGCTGTATTTTATGCTGTATATGGTGCCGGTGAATGCCGTTTCCAGCCTGCTGCATCAGCTTAAAAAATGGGATACCCTAACATTAAAAGCTCCCCAGAAAAAAACCCAAAACGAAAAAACCCAAAACGAAAAAAATCTGATGGAATCCTGCAACATGGTTATGGCACTGTATTTGGACATGCACGATTCCCACTTTGACGGCGGTGCCGAGATGGAAGTGCCTGAAGAATTAAAGCCGTTATTTGAAAAGGAAAAACTGCCGAACATTTATTGGGCTGACAACACCAGCACTGCCCTACCCCTTCGCGGCCTGCGGGAACTTTTGCGCTTTGGTTTTAATAATAAGCTACTCCCCATATTTAAAAATAATAAAATAACCCAAGCCGATTTGAATACAATGGATGAGAACAATATCTCAAAAATTGAAGCCGCGCACAAAAAGCAGGCAGAACTTCACGAGAAATGGGTAACAAAGAAAAAATTATTCGGTGAGGATGATAAAGAATACAAGCAAGCACTGAATACAATAATTGCATACCGAACGGCTTCTGCTCAGGCCCGGTTTACCAACCACCTTAAACTGTACCATTTAACCATGACGGTGCTGGCCCGGCTGGCGGACTATGCCGGACTATGGGAGCGCGATTTGTATTTTGTGAGTCTTGCGGTAATGTATCAGAATGAAGAAGACTGGGAAAAATTTAAAGGTGGGAAAGGCTGGGAAGAATTTAAAGGTGGCCAAATTGTTTGCGCATTAAGAGAGTTAAACAAAACTATATGCGAAAAAAATGCTTCTATATGCAAAAAAATTGCTTCCTGTTATCAAACAGGCGATTTATCTGATTTAATAAATGGAAATCCCGTTAGTATCAGAAATGCTCTATCGCACTTGAATATGCTGCGAAATTCTGATCCTTTAGAGCTAACCCATTGGGTTAATCAAACCCGTATACTGATGGCTTATGATCGCAAGCTGAAAAATGCGGTAAGCCATTCCATAAAGAAATTGCTTTTAAGAGAAGGAATCGTTATTCATTGGAACATGAGTCCAGGAAACAATGAGCATATTCTTTCCGGTGCCAGGATTCACTCAAAGTCCATAAAACACTTAAATGGAAAAGGCCCCGTTGAAAAACTGAACAGCGATGCATTCTGCAAAATGGTGGCGGAACTATTTGGGGCTGCTTTAAACCTAAGAGACACAGCCAAAA
>MUIB01000102.1 GCA_002084135.1 Spirochaeta sp. LUC14_002_19_P3
GAATCTCATTTCTAAGGATTGCCCACCCATTTGAGCTCTACGGTTCCGAGCTTTCCGTTATTGCGGCAACTGTTCTGGGCGGCGCATATATCGGCGGCGGCAAGGGCACCGTTTATGGGACAATAACCGGAATATTGCTGATTATTGTAATCAATAACAGCCTAATTCTTTTGGGCATACCCAGCTATTGGCAGCAGTTTGTTATTGGCACTATTTTACTGTGTTCCGTATCAATACCGGTATTTTTGGATAATTTAACCCGAGAGAATGTATAAGCGGAGGAATATGTATGACCGAAATAAAAAATAACTTCAAAAAATTCTTCAGCGACAGGGAACACGCGAACACCTTAAGGCTGCTGATAATAGCCGTTATTATCCTGGTATTCATGACAATATTCACTAATGGCAAGTTTGTATCGGTAAGAAGCATCAATTCCATGCTCTCTCTCATACCCGAACTGGGAATACTGTCTCTGGCTATCATGTTGGCGATGATTGTAGCTGGTATAGACTTATCCATTGTAGCCATAGCCAATTTGAGCGGTGTACTCGCGGCCAAACTGATGCTCAGTATGGGAAGTCATCCCGCAAGTTTAACAGCCGGGATTGCACTGGCACTGCTTATTGGTCTGCTTTGCGGATATTTTAACGGGTTTATAATCGCCCGAATCGGAGTGCATCCAATTCTGGTAACGCTGGGAACATTTCAGCTCTACAGGGGCATCGCCATTATCGTCTCGAAGGGATATGCGATTGTAAACTTCTCGGAGTCTCTTACCCATTTTTCAAACAGCAGTATTTTCGGTATATTTCCCTATATTTTCCTTGTGTTCGCGCTAATAACCTGGCTTATATCCTATATGCTGAACAACACCAGCTTTGGCCAGAGCATGTATTTAGTTGGGTCGAATTATAAAGCATCCAAATATTCAGCCCTTAACAGCGAAAGAATAGTTCATACCGTCTATGTTCTTATAGGTGCTCTTGCCGCCATCGCCGGGCTGATAATTGTTTCAAAAACAAACAGCGCGAAAGCGGATTACGGCTCCTCCTACATACTTCAGACAATTTTGATCTGTCTTCTGGGAAGCGTAAACTGGAGCGGAGGCGTGGGTAAAACTTCTGGAGTAATAATAGCACTTGTAACACTTCAGTTCCTCAATTCTGGATTCACCCTGATGCGGTTCAGCAATTTTTTCCTGTCGTTCATTGCGGGTGCCTTCCTGCTGTTTGTATTGATATTTAACCATTATATAAATCTTTATGAAAGAAAACAGGCAAACAGGAAACTTTTGGCTGAAGGTGTTATAAAAAGCGTATAAAACAAGAAACAATCTGTAAGGAGGATGTTATGAAAAAAATTATGAACAAAGCTGAAGACTATGTTGACGACATGTTGAAAGGGATTTATGCTGCCCATCCGCATGAAGTTACTTATGTCAATAAGGATTTGCGCTGCTTTGTCGCCAAGGCTACACCCGGTAAAAAAGGCAAGGTAGGCATTATGAGCGGCGGCGGTTCCGGCCATCTGCCGCTTTTTCTGGGATTTGTCGGCGAGGGAATATTGGACGGCGCAGCCGTTGGCGGGGTGTTTCAATCGCCCAGCGGCAAGCAGATTTATGAAATTACCAAGGCTATAAATAACGGTGCCGGTGTACTTTATGTCTACGGGAACTACAACGGCGACATTCTCAACTTTGAAATGTCTACCGAAATGGCGGAAATGGACGATATTGAAACCCTGCACACCGTAGTGGCCGAAGACGTATTCTCCTCCCCGAAGGGCGCGGAAAATAAACGGCGCGGAGTGGCCGGAATGTTTTTCGCATTCAAGCTGGCCGGTGCCGCCGCGGAAAAAATGATGCCCTTGCAGGAAGTAAAGAGAATAGCCGACAAAACCTGCGCGAACATGAGAACCGTAGGCATGGCCCTTACCCCCTGCATCGTACCTGAATTGGGCAAGCCCTCATTCAACCTGGCCGAGGATGAAATGGAAATAGGCATGGGCGTTCATGGAGAACCCGGTATAAGCAGAACAAAAATGGCAAAATCTGATGAAATAGTCGATCAGATGCTCAACCCCATCCTGGAAGATTTACCATACAAGGCCGGGGATGAAGTTGCCGTGCTTATGAACAGTCTGGGTGCCACCCCGAAGGATGAATTATACATTATGTACAAACGGGTGGATGAAATCCTTAAAGCAAAAAAGATCTCCGTCTATCATGTCTATATAGGAGAATTTGCCACTTCCATGGAAATGGCTGGTTCATCAATCACCCTGCTCAAGCTGGACAGCGAACTCAAATCCCTGCTTGCGGCACCGGCCAATTCCACCTCTTTTGTGCAGATGCAGTTAGGGTAAAACCATGAACCTCAGCATTGACGATTATAAAAAAATCCTGTTATATCTTGCCGGGAGCATGTCCGAACACAAGCAGGAACTCATTGAACTGGACTCCATCATGGGCGACAGCGATTTAGGCTTAACAATGGAGAAAGCATTTTCCGTCTCCAGCAAAGCCATGCAGGACAGTACGGAAACCGACATCGGAAAATTTCTGTTCCAAACCGGCATGGCCATGTCTGAAGCCGCCCCTTCGTCCATGGGCACACTCATTGCAAGCGCATTCATGCAGGCCGGAAAAAATCTTAAGGGCAAAACCGAAACGGCCCCGGAAGACTGGAAACTCTTTGCCGTTGGCCTGCGCGACGGCATAGTAAACCGGGGCAAAGCCGTCCCAGGCGAGAAAACCATTGTAGACGTTCTGGTGCCTGTCGCTCAGGCCCTGGAAAACGACAGCTCAGGCTCCCATAAGGAAATATTTGAGCGACTGGAAACCGTCGCCGCTGAGGCCCTTGAAAAAACCAAAACCATGAAAGCCCAGCACGGCAGAGCCGCATACTTTGGCGACAAATCCATAGGCGTTCAGGATGCCGGAGCAACCGTTGCCTACATAATTTACAAGAGTTTATCAAACTACTTTAAGGAGTAAGGTATGAATATTCAAAAAATTCCTGTAGAGATTGCGGACAATAAAAACACCAAAGACTTTGGAACCCTGATAAGCAGCAACTACCATCCAGCCAAATATAAAGGAAACGACTTTAGACTCTTCCTGAACATTGCTGAAAACAAATTCGCAGGCAATGTGAGCTTTTCCATTGTCGATTCCTACCGTAGCGCCGGGAACATAACAGCATCGCTTGAATACCACCTGAAAACCAAAGAAGCACTTATTCCAACCCAAAGCGATATTGTGCTGATACTGGCCAAACCTAAACTCGAAACACCCGACATTGCTACCGCCAGAGCTTTCCGGATTAAACAAGGCGATGCCTTTATTATCCATGAAGGAGTATGGCACTATGCCCCGCTTACGGAGAAAGAGTCCGCCAAAACATTCGTTGTTTTTACCAGCACCACACCCTATGACGATGTCGTTCTGGTGGATTTAGAAAAAGAATTTGGCAGGGTACTAGGAATTTAGTCCACATAGCCCCCCTCCCGCATTCGCTCAATAACCCAATCTCGGGCTGCCGCAATCTTCTGCTCAGGGTTTACTTCATTCCCGCACCACATCTCAATCAGAAAAGGGCCCGTATAATCAAGCCTGTAAAGCGCATTAAAAATCCGTGGAAAATCCACACAGCCCTCCCCAAATGGAACATCCCTGAACTTGCCCGGAAAATTATCCGTAACCCTCAGGGCATCCTTCACATGAATAGCTGCAATATACTCTCTGCCAAGTTCCAGCTCCTGTTCCACATCATAGCCCCAGGCACTTAAATTGCCCAAATCGGGATACACCCCAAACCAGAGCCCCTCCAGGCAGCGCTTGAGATTTAAAAATCGGGTAATGGAACTTAGCAGCCGCGTATCCATGGTTTCAACAGCCAGCATAACATTCTCCCGCGCTGCCAGCCGCAAAGCCTCCCGTAAACCCTCTACAAACCACTCCCGCGTCTGCTCCGTACTTTCCTCGTAATACACATCGTAGCCCGCCAGCAGAATAGTCCTGATACCCGTATCCACCGCCAGCTCAATCGCCTGCTTCATCATTACCCGTGCCCGCTCCCGAACAGCCCCGTCATGGCTCCCCAGCGGAAACCGGCGATGCCCACTTAAGCACATTGAGGAAACAGCAATCCCTGAATCCTCCATCTGCCGCCGAAAATTACAGCGTTCCCGTGCACTCCATTCCAGCCGCCCCAGCCGCTCATCCGATTCATCTATAGACAACTCAATGAACTGAAAGCCAAGCCGTTCCGCCATCTCCAGTTTCTGGGGCCAAGCCGCCGAAATCGGCAGCGCTCTTTCATAGATACCCAGCTTAAGATCTGCCAGTTTCATGCAAACTCCGATTTTTGATTTAGATGGGCTACTTACAAAATTTCAGTTTAAGGCACGAGATACATACTTCTGATTCCAGCCTGTATTCATTGTGGAAAAAAGCATCGGACGAAAGAGGGAGAACACCCAGACATTTTCAGAGTAGCGCATCCTCTGTCTTCCTTAACTGGTTTCGCCAGAGTAACGCTTCCGAATACTCTTGATAGTAGAAAAAATAGAAAAAAATACATCGACAAGCTCAGGATCGAACTTGCGCTCGGATTCCTTTTCTATTTCCCGGAGTATTTCTTTCTCCGCCCAGGCACGCTTATACGATCTGTTGGAACTTAAGGCATCGAATACATCAGAAATGGAAACAATACGGGCAAATAGAGGTATTTCCTTTCCAGCCAAACCGTCTGGAAGTTTTTTGTTGATATATTTATTGGCTTCAAAAATATTTCCGATATTACCCGGATAACCCGATCCATCCCAATTTTCATGGTGGCGAAGGGTTACCTCATACGCATGGCGGCTTAATTCAGATTTATCGGTAAACTGCTGTGCTCCAATCCAGGTATGGGATTGGATATTTCGATATTCTTCATCTGTCAGTTTACCCGGTTTTTTGAGAATCAAATCACTTATACCTACTTTACCGACATCATGGAGCATGGCAGCCATACGCAGGTTATCTTTCATTTTTTGCCGTTCGTCTTCCGTAATTTTATTACGATAAGACCATGCCTCATATATTTCCATGGAATAAGCACCCACCCGGTTCACATGAGAACCTGTTTCAATTGGGTCACGGAGCCCCGCAATGCGTGAAATTGTTTCCAAAAGATTTCTAGTCATTTGTGCCCGCTGGATAGCTTTTGAAGCAAAACGTGCAAAAACCTCAAAAAATGGTATATCGGATTCTTTGAATGGTACAAAATGTCCTTTCTTGTCCTTGGCATTGATGAGCTGCATTACACCTAAAAGCTCATCCTCTCCGGCAATCAATGGAAAGGTAAGACTGGATACGGTTTTGTAATCCGCTATATTATCGAAAGCCGGATTAAAACTATAGGGACAACTCTCATCAATATTGTACATATCGGGTATGTTCAAAAAGATCTTGTGTTTGGCAACAAACCCTGAGATTGATTCATCATTAACGGGAACTGTAAAATAAGTATAGGGAAGTTTTTCATGGGGTTTTAGCCTCCGCTGCAGGGTATCATTCTGAGTATGAGAGAAAGCCAGTGCTTCACCGATATACATATAAACGGTACCCGCATCGGCATTGGCTTCTCTTCTAGCCTGCAACAGCAAACATTCCAGAAGCAAGTCGATATCTTTTATTCTTTCCAGCTCTTTATCTATGCTTAGAATCTGGGCTAAGCGATCATTTGTATCAATAGTCATATATTTAACTCATTCCGGGATTTGAAATTATCATAATATCAGAAACTTCATTCTATTATCGGCAAACTTATGCATAAACAAGACACCCCAAATAAAAATAATATGGGCACCGCTAAAAACCCCATTTAGTTCTTGACTCGAACTTTTCGCCTCTACTGCGTTGTTAAAATGCTCACGTAGCTTATCACTTTTCACTTTTCAGCATTCCCCTTTGCCGCCCGACAAAAAATTTCTTCGTCAATTTCCTAAAGCGGTTTTTTAGAGGTACCAAGAATTTCAGATTTCCTTTTGAGAGATATTATCCGCGGACAAACAATTTTGCAAATATTCCAAATAAATCCTGATCTTTATCATTGTTTTCATTAATATGTCCAATTTCACGAATTTTTTTGGAACGGTAGCGGATAAGCTGTTCCGGTGAACGCGGCATGAGGGACTTTAAATCCTGAAGAATAATTTTTTTAATTTCGTTTGCGGTAAATGCCGGATCGAGATGCGCTCCTCCAGGTACTTCGGGAACCAGCCCATGAATAATGCCAAAATCCTTAACATCCCTGGCTGTAACTTTCATTATTTCAGCCGCTTCTTTAGCCTTATCGGCATCTCTGAGCAAAATGGAAGCAAATCCTTCCGGACTTATTACCGAATAGATGGAATTTTCCAGCATATAAATCTTATCCCCAACCCCAATACCCAAAGCACCGCCGGAACCGCCTTCGCCAATAATAAAGCAGATTATCGGTACTTTTAATACACTGAATGCCTTGAGATTCACGGCAATGGCCTCGCCTATACCCCTCTCTTCGGCCTGAACACCGGGATAAGCACCCGAAGTGTCGATAAAGGTTACAACAGGGCGGCGAAATTTTTCCGCCTGACGGGCCAGGCGCAGGGCCTTGCGGTAACCTTCAGGATAAGCCCAGCCGTAGTTGCGGGCAAGATTTTCCTTCATATTATGTCCCCGCTGGTGGCCAATAAAAGTAATGGCCTGGCCTTCCATCATACCTATGCCGCCTATCATAGCCGGATCGTCGCCGTAATGCCTGTCTCCGTGAAGCTCAACAAATTCTTCGCAGATAAGATTGATGTAGTCGAGCGTAT
>MUIB01000124.1 GCA_002084135.1 Spirochaeta sp. LUC14_002_19_P3
GTACTCCGCGCCAGCAGAATCACCAAAACCCAGCATGGTAAAATCGTCATCCTCGCCCTTGCGCCCAAGCAGGTACATGGTGGTCTGAATATAATAGCCCACATCATTTCTCTGTCCTATAACCGGGTTAAAAAACAAGTCTCTGCCGGATTTCCAGTAAAATGGAAGATATAAAACAGGAACATGGCCGACATAAATGGTGGCACTGAACAAACTCCATTCTCCAGGCCCGGTTATCCAGATTTTTTTCGCATTAAGAGCGTAATCCGGATTCTCAACATCATAACTGGTAATGGAGCCGTCATCAAGAACCAGAATATGGGCACTGGCCCGTTTTATGGACTTTCCCCTAAAGAAGAACGGCACTTCTTTTTCATTTATCTTTTCCTTGCGTTCGCTGGTACCGTGAAAAATTATTCCCGTCCAGCCGCTTACCTCAAAGGTAAGACTGTCGCCCGTAAAGCGCTCCTCCCGGCCATTGGTATTCACAATGTATTCAATATTACCCACCGCAGATATGGTATTATTATCATCGTTAAACAAAATTGTATCCGCATGCACCTGATGCTTGCGGTTTCGTGATGATTCCTGAACGGTTAAGAGGACATCGCCGGATAGTCTTACAATGGATTCCTTCTTGTCTCCGCCAATGTCTATTTCCAGGTACTCCGTACGCTTGGCGGACTCGATAATAACCTGATCCCCGGTCTTTTCAGTGCTGTCGGGTTCCGTTTCCTGAAGACTGTAATAGTCGAAAAGACGGGTTTTTAACTGTTCTACTGTCCCGTCAGAGGGCAGTTTAAGCACCTGGCACCAAGCAATAAGCTCTTCCCGGCGGGAAGTATTTATGTCGTATTTATAACTGCGGTTAAGAAAGTCCTGTGTTTCGTCGCCTGCTGCTTCCCCATCTGTTTCCCCGCCGTCAGCGGCTTCCGGTTTCGGTGGTTCTTGTGAAGATGCTTCACCCTCAGCGGCAGGCGGGGATTCCCCTCCCTCTGGTGCAGCGGCTTCGGCACTCCCGGATACTTCAGTCCCGGCCGCATCAGCCCCGGTCGTATCGGTGGATTCCTGCCCATGGAGTGGCGGTAAACAGAGCAGGGAAAAAAGCAGCGAAGCGGCAATAAACCGCGGCTTATGGATAAGCCTTATCTTCACGATTTCGCCAACTCGTCCCTAAGGTAGAAACCGGTATGGGAGGAGGAATCCGCCGCAACTTCTTCCGGTGTGCCCACAGTTACCACGCTGCCGCCCGCATCACCCCCTTCCGGGCCAAGATCAACAATGTAATCGGCCTGTTTTATCACGTCTAAATTGTGCTCAATCATGCAGATAGTATTACCGCGATCAACAAGGGTTTGAAGCACTTCGAGAAGCTGCTTCACATCCGCGAAATGTAGCCCAGTCGTTGGTTCATCAATTATGTAGAACGTGCGTCCCGTACTCCGTTTGGACAATTCCAGGGATAGCTTTACCCGCTGGGCCTCCCCACCAGACAGGGTAACAGCGGACTGGCCAAGTTTTATGTAGCTCATACCCACGGCATTCAGGGTTTCAAGTTTGTTCCTTATGGAGAGGATGGGGGCAAAAAAGGCAAGTGCTTCCTCCACGGTCATTTCCAGAATCTCATGGATGTTTTTGCCCTTGTAGCGCACTTCGAGAGTTTCCCGGTTAAAGCGCCGCCCCCCGCATACATCGCAGGTTACATACACATCCGGCAGAAAGTGCATTTCGATTTTCTTCGTGCCGGCACCCTCGCAGGCCTCGCATCGGCCGCCCTTCACATTAAAACTGAAGCGTCCGGGCTTGAAGCCCCTGGCCTTCGACTCCGGCAGATTGGAAAACAAATCCCTTACCGGCGTGAACAGCCCCACATAGGTAGCCGGATTAGAACGAGGGGTTCTGCCAATGGGACTCTGGTCTATGCAGATAACCTTATCGACATGCTCGGTGCCGCGCACCTCATCGCACTCACCCACCGGCAGATGAGTGCGGCCTACGGCATTGGAAAGTGCCGGATAGAGAATATCGGCCAGCAGAGTGGATTTTCCCGAGCCGGACACTCCGGTAATGGTAACAAACTTTCCCAGCGGTATATCAATATCGATGTTTTTGAGATTGTGCTCGCGGCCACCCCGGATGCTTATGCTTTTTCCGCTGCCCTTCCGGCGTTCTTTCGGAACCGGTATGCCTTCCTTCCCGCTCAAAAAGCGCCCTGTTGGACTATCGGGGCTGGACAGAATGGTTTCCAGCGTACCCTGGGCAACAACACTGCCCCCGTGAACCCCCGCCCCCGGGCCCATGTCTACGATGTAATCCGCGGTGCGTATGGTTTGCTCATCGTGTTCAACAACAATAAGAGTATTGCCTATGTCGCGCAGATGGAGCAGGGTATCAATGAGCTTGCCGTTGTCCCGCTGATGGAGTCCTATGGTGGGTTCATCGAGGATGTAGAGTACCCCCATAAGGGATGAGCCAATCTGAGTAGCAAGGCGAATGCGCTGAGCTTCTCCTCCGCTCAGGGTAGCCGATTCCCGCTCCAGGGTAAGGTATCCCAAACCTACGCTTTCAAGAAAGCCGAGACGTTCCCGTATCTCTTTGAGAATTTGCTGGGCAATATGGGTTTCTGTGCTGTCAAGCTGCAAGCCGTTAAAGAATTGCATTGCTTCATGGATGGGAAAAATTGTGGTTTCATGGATGTTTTTGCCGCCTACCTGAACACAGAGCGCCTCTTTGTTCAGCCGCTTTCCTCCGCACTCACGGCAGGGCTTTCGGGTCATAAAGCCCTCCAGCCAGTTCCTTATGTCGGTCGATACAGTTTCCTTGTAGCGGCGCTCCAAATCGGCATAAATTCCCTTGAATTGGGAGGAATACTCAAATTTTCCCGTTCCCTGCTTGTTCACGTAGGTAATGTCTATGGCCTCGCCGGTTCCGTTGAAAATGGCATCCAGCACTTTTTCATCCAGACTGCCCAGCGGCTCGTCCAGACTGAAACCGTAAACCTTTGCCAGGCCATCAAACCAGCTTTTATACCATGCCGCTTCGGGATTATACGGCAGGAGTCCGCGCTCATTAAACGACAGCGACGGATCCGGCATAATCAGCTCCCTGTCGAATTCCTGCATTATTCCCAGGCCGTCGCAGGAGGGACAGGCACCGTAAGGGCTATTGAAACTAAAAAGGCGCGGCTGGAGTTCCGGCAGGCTGAATCCGCACAGGTGACATGAGCTGCGCTCCGAGAAAAACAGCTCTTCTGTGCCTTCATCCTTCATTAGGGAGAAGATTACCTTGCCGTCGGCTATTTCCAGTGCGGTTTCCAGCGCATCCGCCAGGCGCTTGCGGTTTTCCGATCCCATTTTAATCCGGTCAACAACGATGGAAATATCGTGCTTTTTGTTTTTATCCAGGCTAATCTCCTCATCCAGCGAGAGGACTTCGCCATCGGCCTGCACCCGCACAAAGCCCGCCGCTTTGGCATCGCTGAGATACTTCTTGTGCTCGCCCTTCCGCCCGCGGACAATCGGAGCCAGCACCATAACCCGTAGCCCGTCGGGCAGCGTTGTTACCGCGTCCAGTATCTGATCCACCGACTGTTCCTTAATCGGCGAGCCATCATTGGGGCAGAATGGCCTGCCTATGCGGGCATAGAGCAGACGGAGATAATCATAAATTTCGGTAATGGTGCCCACGGTTGAACGCGGATTTTTGCTGGTAGTTTTCTGCTCTATAGATATGGCCGGGGACAAGCCTTCCAGGTAATCCACATCGGGTTTATCCATCCTGCCAAGGAACTGCCGGGCATAGGCCGAAAGCGATTCGACATAGCGCCGCTGCCCCTCCGCGAAAATAGTATCAAAAGCCAGCGATGATTTTCCCGAGCCGGAAAGCCCCGATATAACAATGAGTTTATCCCTTGGCAAATCAAGATCTATGCCGCGCAGATTATGCTCTCTGGCACCCCGTATAATAATTTTATCCATTTAGGGTTCCAGCGAACCGCTTGTAATAAATGGTTCTTTTAATTGATGAACAGCCAGATTGCCCCACAGTCCGGCTTCTTCGCGGGCCCTGCCGTCTGGAGCCATGAGCCGCCAGAGAGACTGGGCTATTTCAGAATACCCTTCGGCGTAAAGCGATACCGAAAGCAGGTAGAATTGTTGCCAGAATCCTTCGCTTAGCATCCAGTCCATCAGTCCGGGAATATAGGCTTGAACAAGAAAAAGCAAATCGGCTGTTCCGTCAGTAGGCCCAGGGTAGCGATCGTCCCGATCCGGATGCTTTGGGTCTTCAATCAAATCTATATCAAACCGCCATTCGGAATTAAACTCGCGGTAATGCCTTGAAGCAGTAGAAAGCAGAGAGAGAACAGTCCGTGCCGAATGAAGCAGCGATGAACGGTACCGGCCATCCTCCCAGGCTATAAGGCCAAGCATGCGGCGTGCCTGCAAAGACTGGTGCAACTCACTGCGGTAGAGATAGACAAGTTCATCAATACCCGCAGTCGTAAGAACATCCAAACCACGATGTTCAAAATTTATCTCGTTACGGGATGAAGCTCCCTCCATATTCGCGAGTTCCATTAAAATAATCTCTGCCTCTTCTCGCCGATTCGTATCCAGCAGAAGCTGTGCCAATGAGTAAGAAATAAGGAACTCATCCTCGGGCACACGAAGAAACAGTGCCAGCCGCAGTGCCCGGCGGTAATGCTCTTCAGCCAGAACATCCTGTCCCTGAACAGCATACAGCCGCCCCAGCCAGTATTCCGCCTCCGGATACTCTTCCGTAAGCTCCAGGGCTTTAAGTACAAGCTCCATGGAACGCGCAATATCTCTGGCTTCATAAGCAGCCTTACCCTGTTCCAGCAGGACCCAGGGAATATCCTCAGCACCGAAGCACAGCCCTGCGCATAAAAACAGCAATATATGCGGTAATCGGTTCAGCATGACAGGAAACCTCGGAAAAGCCCCCCGATTAAGCGACTATCCCTCTGAGAAACACCATGGCAAACAGCGCAACCGTCTCGATAAGGCCAATAACCATAATATAGTTTCCAAAACCCTTGCCTGTTTCGGCCATAGCATCCGACGAAGCGGCCGCGGCCAGCCCCTGCCCGTAAGCGGAAGCACCAATGGCGATACCGCCAAACAAGCCCACCTCCATCAGCACCACAGATGGCAGAGATGAAGTAAGAATAGCGCTCATCAGAATCAAACCGTAAAAGGTTTGAGTAAGCGGCATACCCACAAAAGCCACCAGCATAAACGGCGCTGGTTTGTTGTTGAGATAGCATTTTTTCCATGCCCCCACAACAGCCTGCCCCGCCTTTCCCATACCGAAGGCAGAACCTAAAGCCGCCAATCCGAGCGCGGCACCGTAACCAAGCGATCCAACATCCATTATATTACCCCTTCTTCATTTTTTTTCGGCGATTCCTCTTCCGGAACATGTAGCCGGAACGGATCAAATCCAATACCGGCCCATTCTATATCCAAATGGCCGGAAAATTCCAATAAATTAAGACGCACTCCGTGCACTAACACGGAAAGCGCGTTCAGCATTAAATTCAGCGAGTGCCCAACAACCAGTATAAGTACCGCGGCGGCCAGCGCAAAGCCTCCGCCCTTGGGTGCCATAGTATTAAAAGTCTGTCCAAGCACCACTCCCACCAGCCCAACCGCGAACAGGCGGATATAGGAAATAAGGTCTCCAAAAGCGCTCACAGCCTTAAGAAGGTTGGGCAAGAGGTCTTTTAAGCCCTGAAGCAGCCCCCTCAGAAATGAACGCCCTCTGGCCTGGCCGCCAAAGACAAACACAACTCCAAGGCCGCAGAAAATCATCGGCTTCACCAGGTCCATAAGAATGGGCAATGGAGATAACTGCAGAACAATGTTCATAATCAGCCAGTAAAGCGCAACAATAACGGAAAGCCACCCAAGCTGGGCAATGGCCGCCGGGGAAGGAAGCTGACGCAGAAAGTTCTGAACCCGTGCAATCGTAAGCATAAGAAGGCCCCAAAAAAGACTGATCCACATCATCATCGTTGCGGCATTCATGGAGTCCTCCGGGAACAGCCTCATTTTCACCGTATAGCCGGGAAACAGCTCATCCTGATAGGTGGCCAATGCCGGTATAACCAGTTTCCGCAACGGAGTATCCCGTACCAGCGTAAGCGATGAAAACCAGGTGCCGGTAATGGCCCCCCAAACAAGGGTTACCAGCCCGAAAACCGTAATCAGCCGCAGCGCGTCCGAAGATTTTTTCATCTTTATCCGGGCTCCTGCGGCAAGAAGTAGCACAATGGCACCGTAAGCCCCGTCACCAAGAATCATGGCCACGAAGATACTCAGAAAAATCAGAAACCACAGGCTGATATCCGGCTCCCTGTAGCCGGGGAAAATGCCCATTAAATTGAACACCGGCTGAATAATACGCACCGCCGCCGAATTCTTCATTAAGGTTGGCACCATATCTTCGGGGCCGGGCTCAGACACCATAAGCCCCCAGCACTCCCGGGCAGCCAGGGATTTGAGCTCGTCCGCCTTGTCGGCGGGAACAAAACCGGTGAATCCGGCCAGTACACCTTCAAGCGCCAGCGACTGCTTCACCTCTTCGAATTCCACATCCTGACGCACAGCGGTAGCCCAGTGGCTGATAGCATTGTAATGAACAGCCATGGAAACCAGTGCCTTTTGCAGGTTTTCCAGCTCACGGTTAATTTCCGCCGTATGAATCCGCAGCTCATCCAAACCGTATTGGGGCAGCTCGATACCCTCAATTCCGCCGTTTTCCGGCGGCTGAAGATAAATAAGCATGCCGGAAACGATTTTCTTTTTCGTCCGCAGTGGAATAAACCAGTTGCCCGAATCCTTTTTGAGTTTTCCGCTGCTTTCCTTATCTATCTCAACAAGGCGGATATCCACACCTTTCTCGGCCAGTTTCAGCAAGTCCGCCGGGCTAAAATCTCCCCATGGAGACAAGAATTCAGCTTCCTTGGCATACCTTGCCAGTTTTTCCTTTAGTTCTTCCCCCTGTTTTATCAAACCGTTAATCTCTTCCGCCTTAGCCAGCGCATCGGTTCGGCCAAGAGTGCTTTCCACCTTCTTATCCCGCCATTGCGCAACAGCTCTCATAGCCGTTTCCAGCGTATCAAGCTCACTCCGCAGTTTCTGGGTTATTTTGTTTTCAGGCGCATCATCCTTTTCGATATGCACAACACCAGCCCGTCGCAGGGTTTTAAGTGCTAACTGGCGATTTTTATCCTGAATCACCAGATGAACCCGTTTCATGGGAACAATCATGAGGCAGCCCTCGCTATTCCCCGCTTGGAAATTTTCCCCCGCACCACTGCGGCGGTTTGCTGATCTCCAAGATAAATGCTTATCCGCTTAATGTGGGAGCGGGTTTCGGGTATTTTGATCTTTTCAAAGAGGTTTACTCTCTGGGTGGTAGTTTGAAGCTCCGCGGCCAGCCGCCGCCGCTGTTCCACCAAAACCTTTAATTCCAAATCCAGAAGCATAATACGCTGTATCTCATCCACCGCACGATCCAGCCACAAAGGCATCAGGCGCATATCGTAGCTCACTGGCATGAAGCGCGCCCCCTGAAACTCCGGTATGGACACACCGGCAATGTTGCCTTCCGTAACATCAATGTTCTGAATACGGAGCAGGGACTCATCCAAAGCAATATCCTCGCCGAACACTTCGATCCACTGCTCCATGTCCGACTCCAGGGCTTCCTTATTGCTGCGCACCTCATTTTCGCGTTCTTCCACTTTGCGTATTTCCATCTGGAGCTGCTGCTTCTTCAGGATAAGAGTGGGCAGGTAGCGGGTATACATTTTCAGAGAGTCCTTCTGCTTTTTCAGCTCATTTTTGGTGAGCTTAATCTTGGCCATGAACCGCCCCTGCTCCCTTCGGCCAGAATTTCTCGATAAGGTTGGTACGCAGCCCGGTTTCCTCTTTCTCAAAACAATCGGCCAGAATGCTCCAGCCCCTGTCCAGGGCCTGCTCTATCGGAATATTCACCGTTAAGTCCATCATTTCCCGCTCAAATTTTTCCCCGTATTTGAGCAGCTTCTCGTCCCATGCCGTCTTTTGAAAACCCATGGACTGCTTCTCCAGGGCATCCTTGTAGGAGGCATATATCTTAATCATTCCGTTCATCAGATCGCGGTGATCCTCGCGGGTGCGGTCGTTTACCTGCTGCTTAAGGCGGCTCAGGGAGCCAAAGGGTTCAATGCGTCCGCCCCGTAAATAAAACTGACCCTCCGTAATGTAGCCAGTGTTGTCCGGAACCGGATGGGTAACATCGTCGCCGGGCATGGTGGTAACGGCCAGAATGGTAATGGAGCCTGAGCCCTCAATGTCCACCGCTTTTTCGTAACGGCTGGCTAACTGGGAGTAAAGATCGCCCGGATAACCCCGGTTTGAGGGCACCTGTTCCTGGGTAATGGCAATTTCTTTCATGGCATCGGCGAAGTTGGTCATATCGGTGAGCAGCACCAGAACCTTTTTGCCATTCAGGGCAAACTGTTCCGCCACCGCCAGAGACATGTCCGGCACCATCAGCCCCTCCACCACCGGATCTGCCGCTGTGTGAATAAAGAGAATGGAGCGGCTCAGGGCACCGCCCTCTTCCAGAGTATCGCGGAAGTAGAGATAATCATCGTGCTTGAGTCCCATACCTCCCAGCACAATCAAATCCACCTCGGCCTGTAGGGCTATGCGCGCCAGAAGCTCGTTGTAGGGCTCCCCGGATATGGAAAAAATGGGCAGTTTCTGACTCTCCACCAGAGTGTTGAACAGATCGATCATCGGAATGCCGGTCCGCACCATGTTGCGGGGAATAATACGCTTTGTTGGATTAAAGGAGGGGCCGCCGATAGGAATCATATTATCCTTCAGCGCGGGGCCGCCGTCCCGCGGCTCCCCGGAACCGTTAAAAATTCTTCCCTGAAGAGCATCCGTACAGGACACCTGCATGGGCTTGCCCAGAAACCTCAATTCATCGCCGGTGGATACGCCGCGGCTTCCGGCAAAAACCTGCAAGGACACCATATCGCCGTCAATTTTTATAACCTCGGCAAGAGAGCTTCCGAACGATGTGCTGATTTGCGCTAAATCTCCGTAGCGGATACCCTCCGCCTTTACCGTAATAACATTGCCTGCTATGGACTCAATTCGGCTGTATACCTTCATTTCTTTACTTCCTTCAGTATGTCGGCGGCATTCGGATCGATGCCGGAGGCCTTGGAGGCTAAAATATCTCTTATGTCCTTCTCCAGAGACTTGAATTCTTCGCTGTTAAACTCGGTGCCATTGTAATCGAGGAATTTCTGGCGCAGCTGATAGAACCAGCGCCGGGCATCTTCCTTGTCGTCGCATTGAATGCCGGAGGCCAATATTTCCAGAATCAGGGAAAAAACATGGATTTGGCGCTCAGGCGTTACCGCAGCATCCACAGGATCGAACGAGTTCTGCTGGAAGTAAACCGTGTCGAGAAATTCTCCTTTCTGATAGACAATGTAATCCGTCAGGCTCGTGCCTTCTTCCCCCACCACCTTCATCATCGCGTCAATTTCACCGGATTTGGCCAGAATGCTATGGGCATATTTTACGTGGTGATCCGGCATAATGCCGGTATACTTGCTCCAGGATTCGGTGGGATGGATGGCCGGATACTTGCGGGCATCCGAGCGCTCGCGGGAAAGACCATGAAAGGCACCAACCACCTTCAGCGTGGCCTGGGTTACCGGTTCCTCGAAGTTTCCGCCCGCCGGGCTCACCGTTCCGCCAATGGTAATGGATCCGGTCTTGCCATCTTTCAGGCGCACAATGCCGGCCCGTTCATAAAAAGCGGCAATATTGGATTCCAGATAAGCGGGAAAGGCTTCCTCTCCGGGTATTTCTTCCAGCCTGCCCGACATTTCCCGCATGGCCTGCGCCCAGCGGCTGGTGGAATCGGCCAGCAGGAGCACATCCAGTCCCATCTGCCGGTAATACTCTCCCAGAGTAACCGCGGTATAAACAGAAGCCTCACGGGAAGCCACCGGCATGGACGAAGTATTGCAGACAATGATAGTCCGTTCCATAAGGGAACGGCCCGTGCGGGGATCGGTGAGCTCCGGGAACTCCCTCAAGGTTTCAACAACTTCCCCCGCCCGTTCACCGCAGGCGGCGATAATAACCACATCCACCTCGGCGTGGCGGCTGGTAATCTGCTGAAGAACAGTCTTGCCCGCGCCAAAGGGACCGGGAATACAGTAGGTTCCCCCCTTGGCCACCGGGAAGAAAGTGTCCATCAGTCTTACCTTGGACACCATGGGCGTTGTCGGCTTCAGCCTCTCCTCGTACAATTTAACAGGCCGCTTCACCGGCCACTCGAAGGCCATGGTAAACAAAATTGTATTGCCTTTTGAGTCCGTTCCCTCGGCGATGGCATCGTTCACCGTATACTTTCCCGCTTCGTTTACCCGCGTAAGGGTATATTCATCCTCATTGTAAAACGGCACCATAATCCGATGTTCAAAGGGCCCCTCAGGAACAGTACCCAGGCAATCACCCGCCGACACCTTGTCGCCAACTTTAGCCCTCGGGGTAAATTCCCAAACAGCCGCCGAATTCAGGGCATCCAGATAAATTCCCCTCTCCAGAAAAAAGCCCGTTTTCTCGGCAAGCTGCGGCAGAGGATTCTGCAAACCGTCGTAAATCTGCCCTAGCAGCCCCGGACCAAGTTTTACAGCCAGCATCTGGCTGGAGAATTCCACCCGGTCGCCAATGCCAATACCCTTGGTAATCTCAAAAACCTGAACCTGAGCGCTGTTGCCGCGAATCCGTATAACCTCGGATTTAAGCTGTTTATCGCCAACCGTTATACCGCAGACTTCATTCATTATAACATGGCCGTCCGCCCGCACGGTAACCATATTGCCGTTAATTCCCGTTACAGTCCCTGTCGTATTCATTTCATCTCCCCCGATGCTTCGAGTACACGAGTGTAAATATTCTGATATGCGGTGCTGCCTTTTTCCTTGTTAAACAAAGCCCGGCGCTCCAGAAGCAGAAGTTTCAGCCTGTAGGCACAGAGTGCTTCCAGATCGAAATAATGCCCCCAGGATAGTTCATCCGCCTTCAGCCAGCGCTGATTAACAAGAAACAGTTCAGCTTCCAGCGGCGAACTTATCTCCATTGCCTCAACGGCAATCTGATGGGTTCCACCGGCTGAATCCGTTTTATGCTTTGCGCTATCGGCATTCAAGCCCCGCTTCACAAGCCGCAGTTTTTCCAGCTCACTGCACAAACTGCTCTCCCACAGCCGATATTCCCCCGCCATTCCCCCTACCGTTGTTTCCAGAGGGGACAAATTCGAAGATGCCACAAGCTCATAATCCCGCGGATTAAGGAACCTTCCGCATAAATCCAAAAGCTCGCTGTCTGCAAGCGGCGGAGGCATCTTTGGGCCGCTCAAAAACGGCAGGGAAGACAGTATATAATGGAAAGCAGACAAAAGTTTCTCCTACCCGGATAAAAGTTTGCTCAGCCGCGGGTTTAAAAACCGGGATAGCATGGCCGTAAGCTCCTTATCGGAAAAATCATAAAATGCGGAGCCATCCTTAACCGCAATGTGGAAACCCGCATCAAGCCCCTTGAACGGAATAATTTCCATGCCCCCCGCCAATTCCTCCGCGAGCTGTTTGCGCAGCCCCTGCTCAACCGCCGCGAATTCCGATTCGGGAAGCTGCACGTCAAGGTTAGACGCACCCTCGGAAGCCAAATGCCGCACGGCGGCCATAACCGCCTCAGACATGGTTTTGGCATCCAGAACACCCGTTATATTTTTATTAACAATGCTGTTAAAAATACCTTCAATGTTTGCGCGGACAACTTGCTGTAAATCCCGGCCCGCCTGCTTGAGTGCTTCGGTACCGCTTTGTTCAGCCCGCTGGGCATCCGCCTGCGCCGTGGCGCGAATATGTTTGGCTTCATCCTTTGCCTTCCTTACGAGAGATTCCGCCTCATCGCGGGCCTCGGAAAGGATGCGTTCCGCCTCCTCTTCGGCACTTTTAACACCGTCATTCTTGATTTTATCAATCAATTCCTTAAGCTGAACATCCATATATTACTCCAAAATTAATATAAAAATATGAACTTACTTGTACTTTTTTGGGCGTTCCCCGCCGCCTCTGTTTCGCAAAGCCTTAGGCCTCGCCTGTTTGCGGCGGGTCGGGCTTTACGGGGGTACCGCCTGCCTGCGGCAGGCCGCTTACGCGCCCCTTCAATCCCTAACGCAGCCCCGTCCGCATACATTTCCCACCGGACAGACGAAAATCAATCAGTCAATTCCGGCATTGCCCAGGTGAAAGTCTCCCACAATTTTCAGAACGGGGCCATCGCGCTTCAGGCTTAAATTGCGGTTTGGAAATACCAAAGGCAATTTCTGCCGCACCAGCACTTCAACATCCCGTTCAATCCGGTCTTTTACCTTAGCGGGAATATGCTCCAGAGAAACCATGCGAATCCGCACGATATACCCCCTGCCGTAGCTGCTACCGTATCCCGGAGTAAAATCGGCTCCTACATTGAACAGGCCATCCATCTCCCGGTTCGCGGTGCTGCCTCTAGGTGCCCGGTTCGGATGAAGACTGTACTCATCCCCGTATTTATCTTCCAGCCAGCCGTCAATGCTGCCGAACATAGCCTTCAGCCGCCGATCCCACTCAACAAGCCTGGGGTGTCTCATTACTACCTATACTACCAGGACACTTCCCAATAAGGGCTTTGGTTCAGCGTAAGAAGTTCTCCAGGCGATGTGCGGAATACCGCTGCGGAACCTTCCATTTCCCCGCCTGTAACCGTCTTCATCCCGGACAGTTTTACCCTGAGTTCAAATTCAGACTGCTTCAATTCCGGCAGCAAATTGAGCAGTTCAGCCGCTTCGGACCGCACCGGCGGAAGAATAATCCGCAACAATCCGGATTTACTGTCTCCTTCTGTAACAATATCCCAGCCCAAAAAATCCCGCATGGCCTCAACAGATTCCGCTTCAAGCTGAACAAGAACCCGCTCTTCTCCATCAGCAGACTGACGTAACCTGTAGCGTTTCAGCTTTACACCCTCATGGCGTATGGTTTGCAGTATAAAATCTTTTTCGGTAATTGGCAAGGGCCAGGGATCGTCCGCACCGAAACCGCGTCCGAATTCCGCGAATTCCTTTGTTAGTAAATATTCCAGAGCTATGTCTACCCGTCCATTCCTTTTTATACTCAATTCAGCTTTTACATCCAGACAGGAAACAAAAATCCCCAGCAATATCAAGCAGGGTAAAGGCCAATTCAGACGAAACTGTAAATCCATTGCTCCATCCTAACGAATTGTATGAGTGTGGTCAAGTATCTGCCAAGGGGTGCTGGAAAGATTTTAGAGGTGCCCTTAAAACAAGCCCTCAGCTATAATCATGGTTCTGATTTTTATACTGCTTCCGCCCATTGACTAAAAAAGCTGTTGGGTTAGAATACATGATTGTGAACACAGCAAACATTATTCTTGTTATCTGGACTGGATTCTTCATTCTGGACTTCATGGCCAAGTGGCTGCTTGATATTCTCAATATCAATACCATTCTTAAAAACAAGAATGCCGTTCCGGAGAATTTTACCGATTCCATTGATGAGGGAACCTATCGACGCAGTGTTAATTATTCCCTGCGCAAGGCACATTTTGGCCTCTTTTCCGGGCTTCAGCACCGGCTGATTATGGTTCTGATTCTGGTTTTTCATGCCGTCGGCATTCTCGATGCTATCCTCGCAAAGTGGGCACTTCCGGCTTACTGGCATGGTTTGCTGTTTCTCATTATCGCGTCCTGGGTGCTTGGGCTGCTCGGACTGCCTGCTTCTTTATATGCTAAATTTGTTATAGAAGAAGAATTTGGATTCAATACATCCAGTTTCAGAACTTATGTAAAAGATGCGGTGTTGGGTATGATAGTAGGAACTGTTCTGCTCATGGCCCTGTTGGGAGGGCTTTATGCGGCCATGGCCATAAGCGGCGGCTATTGGTGGCTTACGGCCTGGGGCTTTGTAAGTGCCTTTCAGTTTGTTCTCACCATTCTCTATCCGATGATAATCGCGCCGCTTTTCAATAAATTTGAAGCCCTGCCGGAGGGCGAACTGAAAGACCGGCTGGATGCGCTGGCCGAGCGCTGCCGCTTTGCCGTTAAGGGAATATTTGTTATGGACGGCAGCCGCCGAAGTCGCCACTCCAATGCGTATTTTACTGGTTTCGGCCAATTCCGCCGAATCGTTATCTTTGACACCCTTATTGAATCGCTGAGCATTGATGAACTGGAAGCCGTGCTGGCCCATGAAATTGGCCATTGGAAGCATGGGCATATCCGAAAACAATTAATTATAGGAACAGCGCTTAATTTAATTCTTTTTGCTTTGGCAGGATGGGCACTGAACTGGCCGCCGCTGTTTCAGGCATTTGGATTTGCAGTGCCTTCGCTCCACGGCTTTCTGGCCCTTACGGTCTTCTTCTCCATGCCGATTGTATCATTCTTTTCTCCAGTGGCGAACAGCCTGTCCCGAAAACATGAATATCAGGCGGACGGGTTTGCCAGCGAACAAACTGGCAGCCCAAATGCCATGATGCAGGCCCTACTAACACTGAGCCGGGACAACCTGAGCAATCTTACCCCTCATCCAGCCTACAGTTTCTGGCATTATTCCCATCCGGCACTTTCGGAGCGCCTGAAGGCACTGCGCCAACAGAATTGATACAAGGGCACCTCTAAAGAACCCATTGAGTTCTTGACTCGATCTTTTCCGCCGCTCTTAAGTTGTCAAAATGCTCACGTAGCTTAGGCTGGCTTAAGCTTTTGCCGCCCGACAAAAAAATTTCTTCGTCAATTTCCTAAAGCTGTTTTTTAGAGGTACCCTCAACTCTTTTCTACACCCGGAAAAACTGCGAACCGGGGCAGTATCCGCCGATAATTTTATGAATTGTAAAAAACTTCCCGCACGAAAATTTCAGGAGTATGGGTGAATCACAGCAAATTGAGAGTAGTTATTACCGGACGCCCCAATGTTGGCAAATCGACTCTTTTTAACCGGCTCTGCGGCAGGCGTCGTGCCATTACCAATCCCGTGCCCGGCGTAACACGGGATGCGTTGGAGGAGGAGTGCCGAATCGGCGGAATTCCGGTAACGCTCATAGACACCGGGGGCGTAAAGGCCGATTTTGAAGACAGCTTCGACCGCCTTGTCGCCGAGCGAGCTTTAACGGCACTGGAAAATGCGGATATTATTATCCTTCTCCTTGAAATTGGAACCCTTACCGTGGAAGATGAATCCCTGATAGCCAAACTGCGCCGCTATTCCAACCGGATTATTCCAGTTGTGAACAAGGCCGATACCGTGGAGAAGGACTATCAGGCATCGGAGTATTATGCTTTGGGTTTGGGTACTCCCCTCCCTGTTTCCGCGGCGCATGGCCGCGGCCTTGAGAAGCTCATCGAGGCAGTGAAAGCCCGCGCGGAACATCTTCCTCCCAATCCGGATGGGCCTGAATCCGCCGGGAGGCCCTTGACAATAGCTCTGGCCGGTAGGCCGAATGCAGGAAAATCCACCTTGGCCAACCAGATTAGCGGACGGGAAGCCTCGCTGGTATCGGAAATAGCCGGTACAACACGAGATACGGTTATAAGCGCGGCCTACCGCAATAATCGTATGATAAGAATAATTGATACCGCGGGCATGCGGCGCAGGGCAAAAGTTAGCGAAGACATTGAATACTATTCCGTAAACCGTGCCATTCAGGCCATGTTTGAAGCCGATGTTACCATACTTATAATAGACGCGAACGAAGGACTTACCGATCAGGATAAAAAGATATCCGCTCAGGCGGTAAAGAAAGGGCATACTATTGTTATGGCATTGAACAAATGGGATGAAGCTGTTCCCGATAAAATCCGTTTGAAAAAAGCGGAAGATAAAATTCGCTTTCAGTTTCCCGTGCTGGAATGGGCCCCGCTGCTGCCCGTTTCGGCCCTCAAGGGTTACGGCATCGAAAATCTGATAAAAACAGTTATCAAAGCAGACAGCCAGCAGAACCAGCGCATTGATACAGCGAAGCTCAACCGCGCCCTGATGGAGTGGATCAGTCTTACCCCTCCGCCAACCCGTAAAGGCAAACCTTTCAAAGTGAAATACATAACCCAAGTATCGATTAGGCCGGTGCGCTTCATAGCCTTTGTGAACCGCAAGGAAGGTTTTCCCGAATCCTATCGCCGGTTTCTCGTGAATCAAATACGCCGGGAGTTCAATTTTACCCTGATACCGGTTGATCTGAGTATAAAGGAGGGGCAGAATGAAAAATTACGCTAAGCGGGCAGGATTTTTAGTTCTGATATGTTTATCCGCGACTCTCTGGGGCAACGATACGGAATTGATGCTGTTTCAGAACCAGCTGCGCCGTTCCGCCTTCCCTGATAATGCCGAAACCCGTCGGCTGTTCAAGGAACTTATTATGGCACCAGTCTATCCTCTGGATGAGGCACCGTTCCGCCTTGTAAGGCAGCGTTCCAACGATCAGCTGGTGCAATTTGAACTGAGAAAGGGAATCGAGGAATGGTATCTGATATTTCGCAGCCAGCGGGGTGAAGAGCTGCAAGAGAAATATCCCTTATGGGGACGCGGCACCTGGGTAATAAAGAAGGACATGTACACCGGTGAATTCGTTCAGGCCAAGGTTTTTATACAGGACAGCGAAGAGAGCTTTGTGCGTATCTATCCTTACACAGGAAACCGCAGCAAGCTGGATGTGCATCTCTTCGGCAGCCAGATAGGAGACGATGTAATCTTGCCGATTGCCTTCGAGAAGATTATCCTCTCATCGTTTGCCTCCATCGTCGCCGCTACGAATCATTCCATTAACTGGGATTTGGTTTTCCCCAATCCGGACAGGATAGGGTACCGCTTCGTTGAAAACTTCGTAAATCAGATAAAAATTTACAGCAGTCAGATTGCCGAGGTGGAGGATGGCGCTATTGACAGCAGCGGAATCAATGTATTTATTGAGAATGGACAGCCTCTGCCGGAAAGTGCTGTAGAGCCTGGTTTAACCGGGCTGAATTGTTCAGGATACGTAAAATGGATAGCCGACGGCGTGTTTTCTGCCTGGAGCGGTACTCCCGGAAGAAAGTATCTGGATATTGAGCAGCTTAAAGAACCCACCTCAAGAGCAAACCGCAATGCGTGGAGTGAAGCTTTTTCCGGTACGGATACGGCTTACCGCGAAAAAAACGCCCTGATTAGAGATCCCCGCTTTGGTCTGGACTGGACAAGAAATCTTGCCTGGCAAACAGAGACGGCACGTTTGGGCATAACACTTTCGGATAAAGAAAAAAGTCAGCTGAACACAGGAGTGCTTCACGGCATACCCTACAGGGCGGATTTAGGCTATCCCCTGGAAAATATTCCCGCCGTACTGCATCAATTGGCCGCCGTAAATCCCGGTACCGTCTATCTGGCCGCCGTAAACTCCCGGTACCAGCCGGATTTTCATCCAAGCCGTACCCTTGCCCTCCATCAGTACTGGCATGTCCTTGTCCTTGCCCCCTGGTTCGCTCAAGACGGCAGCTTTCATATTGCCGTACTCGATACTGGAATGGCGGATGAAAGCCTGCTCAGACTACCCGGTATCCCTGATGAACCGCTCTTCCCAAGACGAATAATGGACAAAGCCATCGAATACGCCAAACTGGGTAAAGATGAAGAAGGGAATCCCATCCTGCCCGAGGTAATGCTTCATCTGGTTAAAATGAAACTTCCCCCGGATTTTCATCCCTTACCACTGCATTGATGTCAGCAGGGGAGGGGGAATTTTTTGAAATTTCCGGCTATGTTAGGCTCTGAAGTATTACGATTATGTAATTATTCTGGTAAATTGAATTTTTAGCCCCTTAGTCCTTGTCTTTATAAGTATGCCTATTTACTATTAAAGGAGGTAAATTATGGGAGCATTGGCAATCGTGAACAATGAGACGATGGAAACAGTCGAAACTTTCGTCAGAAGTCATCTTAAACTATGGATGAAAGAGGACGGCCTACCCCCGGTCGAAGGCCGGCAATCGTGGTTCAGCGAAGTTTCCGGGAGATTAACCCGGATAGAAGAAGCCTTGAAGCGGCAGGCTGATATTCAGGAACTCCAGCTCAAACAGATGGAAAAGGAATTTTCCCGCCAGAGAGAGGAAACCGCTCAACGTTTTGAGGAACAACGCGAAGAAACCAATCGGCGTTTTGCGGAACAACGGGAAGAAACCAATCGACGTTTCGAAGATATTAATCGACGCTTCGAAGATATCAATCGACGTTTCGAAGATATTAATCGACGTTTCGATGAACAACGGGAAGAAACTAATCGGCGTTTCGATGAACAACGGGAAGAAACTAATCGGCGTTTCGCTGAACAGCAGGAAGAAATCAATCGGCGTTTCGCTGAACAGCAGGAAGAAATCAATCGGCGTTTCGCTGAACAGCGTGAAGAAACTAATCAGCGTTTCGCTGAGCAGCGTGAAGAAACCAATCAGC
>MUIB01000032.1 GCA_002084135.1 Spirochaeta sp. LUC14_002_19_P3
ATAGCAACCCCGCCGGTTCATCCGCAGCAAAACACAAAGGAGCAAAAATGGCTACCGATTCAAAAAGAACAATAAAAGTATTCATGGCCTCACCGGGCGACCTTACGAAAGAACGCGAGAAATTCAGGGAAGCCATCAAACACCTCAATGAGGGTTTCGGCGATGGTGCCAATGTGGAATATGAACCCTTAGGCTGGGAGGATGCCCTGGCTTCAACCGGCAGACGCCCTCAGGAGATAATCAATCGGAAAATTGACGAATGCGATGTGTTTATTTTAACGATGTACAGACGCTGGGGGCAGAAGGCTCCTGATTCAAAATATAATTCCTACACCGAAGAGGAGTATCACAGAGCCTTGAACCGCTGGAAAAAGAGCAAGGCTCCAGAAATTTTTGTTTTCTTCAAACGGGTGGATGCCGCTTCGGAAGGCGATCCCGGGCCCCAATTGTGCAAGGTGATAGAGTTCAAGCGGAAATTGGAAGAAACAAGGCAGGTACTTTACCACATTTTCGACACTCCTGAATCTTTTCAAAAGGAAGTCGATACGCATTTACGGGAATACGCAAGGGGTACACTGCCCCCGGCTGATGCAATTCAGAACAGAGTAGAAATCCCCGTAGCCAACCTGGAAGAACTTGAAGAAGCCAAAGAAATTGCTGAAAAGCGTACAAAAGAGGCGGAAAAGGCGAATAATGCTGCCGAAGAAATGCGCCTGCGGCTGGAGGCCGAACAATTGCAGAGTGCCGAAGATGCCGCTGAACTCTCCCGGGAAGGCAAGATTGAATTCGCACGGGAAAAACTGACAAAACTTACCGCAGAAACCATGGATATACGGATATTGTCCCTTGGTTTTGAATTCTTTTACCGCACTGGCGACTTGGATACGGCTGAAGGAATTCTTGATAAAAGGCTTGAACTAAGCGAAAACAACCTCCCGGAAATCGCTGCTGCCTGGGGCAATCTCGGACTCGTGTATAAAACCCGCGGAGAGCTTGATCGTGCGGAGGAATTATACCGAAAGTCATTGGCGATAGAAGAGGAGCTTGGCAGCAAAGAAGGCATGGCAGCTAACTACTGTAATCTCGGAAACGTGTATCAAACCCGCGGAGAGCTTGATCGTGCGGAGGACATGTACCGTAAGTCATTGGCTATCGAAGAGGAACTTGGCCACAAAGAAGGCATGGCAAATAACTACGGTAGTCTCGGAGTCGTGTATCAAACCCGCGGAGAGCTTGCTCGTGCGGAGGAATTGTACCGAAAGGCATTGGCGATAGAAGAGGAACTTGGCCGCAAAGAAGGCATGGCAAGTAACTACGGCAATCTCGGACTCGTGTATCAAACCCGCGGAGAGCTTGATCGTGCAGAGGAATTGTACCGAAAGTCATTGGCGATAGAAGAGGAACTTGGCCGCAAAGAAGGCATGGCAAATAACTACGGTAATCTCGGAGTCGTGTATCAAACCCGCGGAGAGCTTGATCGTGCGGAGGAATTCTACGAAAAGGCACGAGGCCTGTATCGGGAAATCCGCTCTCCCAATGAAAAGCTAATCGAGAATTGGCTAAAAGAGCTAAGGAAATAACCCAGGGAAACAGCCTTGAGTCCCTGCGCTGCCAAGGAGAATGTGAACTCAACGAGCTTCCAAAGCCCCCCGGTTCGGGAAAGCCCAAAATACGGGTTTCAATCAGGATCTAACTTTTTTGAAAATTTCAAGAGCTGGAAGTCGTCCCCCTGTACTTTCCATGCTATTAGTGATAGTAGTTAATTCATAGTTCATCTTTAAGGAGACGAAATTATGAAAATACTGCTAGTTGAAGACGATCCCGACATTGCATCCTTTGTTTCCAAAGGACTTCGGGAAGCCGGCTATGGTGTCGATGTCTTTCTGGACGGAGACGATGGCATGGAGCGCGCCCTATCCGGTTTATACGATATTGTAATTCTCGATCTCATGTTGCCCGGCAAAGACGGCCTGTCCATCCTTACCAGCATGCGCCAGAAAGATATTCACTCACCAGTTCTCATTTTAAGCGCACGGCGCAGTGTAGACGACCGGATTAAAGGATTAAAGGCGGGTGGAGACGACTATTTGGTAAAACCCTTTGTCTTTGCTGAGCTTCTGGTTCGGGTGGAGGCACTTATACGCCGCGGCGGACGGGCCGTGGCTGCACAGGAATTGAAAGTGGCCGATCTCACACTGGATCCCCTTACCAGGCGGGTTACCCGGGCTGGCAAGGAAATCGATCTTCAGCCACGGGAATATGCCCTGCTGGAATTCCTGATGCGCAGTGTCGATGTTGTGGTTACCAAAACGTTGATACTTGAGGGAGTTTGGGGTTACGATTTCGATCCTCAAACCAATGTTGTCGATGTTCTCATGTCGCGTTTGCGCAGCCGCATAGACAAGGAATTCCCAAAAAAACTCATCCGCACGGTTCGGGGAGTGGGATATGTCCTGGAAAACCCTCGATAAAATATCGCATCATTTAACAGTCAGGTTAATTCTCATAGTTACCCTGGCCGCCGTGTTTGCCTCACTCGTGGTTTTTGGGGTGTTGCTGGGGTCGCTGGCCATGAGTTTTCGCGCCCAGGACGAAGCTGAACTGGATACCCGCCTGCTTTCTTATTGGGCAGAATGGCAGTACGGTGGAACAGAGGGAATATTGGCGCGGGCAGACCGGGACATTAAAGAATACGGCGGGCAGCCCTTTCTTCTGCTTCTGAAAAATCCCGATGGCAAGGTTACAGGCGGAATTGTGCCCGGCGGCTGGGAAGAATTCAATCTGGATAATGCCTCTCTGAATATGCTTCATCCCGGCACCTACACAATTTTACGCAATACGAAAATGGATTTTTCCCTCCTGCTAACTGGAATTGTCCTGGAGGATAATTCCAAAATCGTCGTGGGTATCAGTACGGAAAACCGGGAATTCCTGTTGCGGTTTTACAAAAGCAATTATCCGATAGCCCTGGCCGGAATAATTCTGGCGGGCATTGCCGTTGGCATCATCGCCTCACGGAGGCTTCTCAAGCCTATACGGCGGCTCAATAAAGAAATAGACCGTATCATCGTAACCGGTGAACTTAGCCGACGCCTGGGAAGCTCCGGCAGTGGGGATCAGTTGGATGAACTTACAGGCCGCTACAACCGCCTGCTCGACAGAGTCGAATCCCTTATTGGAAGCATGAAGGAAACCCTGGACGCAGTGGCACACGATTTACGCACCCCCCTTACTCGCATCCGCGGCAAAGCGGAAATAGCCCTCTCACGGGGCAAGAGTGATGACTATGAAAACACCCTTGCCGAAGTGGTGGAACAAATCGATCTGGCCGGGGAACTGCTTTCCACCCTTATGGACATAGCCGAGGCCGAACAGGGAATGCTCAAACTCAACTCAACCGAATGCGATCTAAGTATTCTGGCCGGAGAAGTTATAGACATGTATGAATTTGTGGCGGAAGAAAAAAATCAAACCATAGCGCTTGATGCACCAAACCCCGTATTCATGTACGGCGATCCGGCACGCATTCGCCGGATACTCGGCAATCTTGTGGATAACGCCGTAAAGTACGGAACGGAAGGCGGCCAGGTGGATATTCGCTGCTTTACCGAAGAGCGCAAAGCCGTTTTGGAAGTTATCGACGATGGCCCGGGAATTGCCGAGGAAGAAATTCCGCGGGTGTTCGATCGCCTCTACAGAGGAGACAGGAGCCGCGGTTCACGTGGGCTGGGCCTGGGGCTGAGCGTGGTGAAAGCCCTGCTGGAAGCCCACAAAGGCCATATCACCATTTCCCGCGCGGAAGGACGCGGCGCGATTTTCCGGGTGGAATTTCCTTTTTTATAAGTACCCATAACATATTGCGCTGATTGCGTCAATTACGGTATCCTAAGCTATGCACATTACCATGGTAAAAAAAATTTTCGCAGACGGACACCCCTGCGGCAAATGTGCTCAGGCTGAAGACCTTCTCAAAAAGCGCAGTCTATGGAACCGCATTAATAGAATTGTAACGGCGGCGGAAGCAAACCCGGACTCGGAAGGCATGAAGCTGGCCGCCGAATACGGCGTGGAACTTGCCCCCTTTTTCATTGTAGATACCGGCACGGAAAAACGTCTCTACACCCGTGTGCTGGAGCTTATCAACAAAGAACTCAAAACTCCCCCTTTGTCTTTTTTAAGTGACCTTGCTGCCGCAGTGCAGCGCTATGCCAGTCTTGAACCCCAGGAAATACTCGCCGAGGCTCAAAAAAAGTTCGCTGAAGGATTAGCCATCTCCTTCAGCGGCGCCGAAGACGTTGTGCTCATAGACATGGCCGCGAAAAACAAGGCGCCGTTCCGGGTATTCTGCCTCGATACAGGCCGTCTTCACGAAGAAACATACACCCTTATAGACCAAGTCCGCGAGCATTACGGAATCGCCCTGGAAGTTTACACCCCGAATCCCCAGCTTCTGGAACCCTTCATCCATAAAAAAGGCCTGAACAGCTTCTATCGCAATGGCCACAAAGAATGCTGCTCCATCCGCAAAGTCGAACCTTTGCAGAGGGCACTGGCAGGCTGCAAAGCCTGGGCCGCCGGGCTGCGCCGTGATCAGAACCCTGCCACTCGCGGCACTTTGGCCGCCGTTGAACTCGATGAAAATCACCACAGCCCGGATGGGCAGCCTTTGGTAAAATTCAGCCCCCTCCTGGAATGGTCTTCCCGGCAGGTATGGAACTACATTAGGGAAAACAATGTCCCCTACAACAAACTCCATGACATGGGCTTCATATCCATCGGTTGCGCACCCTGTACCCGCCCCGCCCGCCCCGGCGAACATGAGCGAATGTCCCGCTGGTGGTGGGAAGAAGCCGCACAGCGGGAATGCGGTTTACATAAACCTTGATGGTGAACAGCAGAACCAGTTTCTAAACATTACAATTATTAGGCCGATAAATATACTATGGTATTGCGTTCCTCCAATCGCATCTTCATAGCAATACTCCTTGTTGGTTATTGTGCAATGCCGGTAAGCTCTTTTGAGCAGACCGGCATTGCCTCTTGGTACGGCGGCATATTTCATGGACGCTTAACAGCCAATGGGGAAGTGTATGATACCTATGATTTAACCTGCGCCCATAAAACATTGCCCTTTGGAACTCTCCTCGAAGTAAAAAATCTCAAGAACCAGAAAACCATTCAGGTAAGAGTGAACGACCGCGGCCCCTTTGTCGACGACAGAATTATCGATCTCTCCTATGCTGCCGCCAAAGCCCTCGACATGATTCGCGATGGCACCGCCAAAGTACTCATCAGTACGGATGAAAACAGCATCCCAAGAGCACGCTTCAAAATTCAGATAGGCGCCTGGAAAGACCTGAAAATGGCCCGGCACCACCAAAGTCGTCTGGAAAAAGCGAACATAATTCCCACAGCCTCATTAACCAGCAGCGGCATTACCCGCCTAACCATGGAAAACATCGCCGAAAGCGACATGGAGGGGCTGGTTGTCCGCCTCGAATCCTTAGGCTACAAAGACCTGCTCATCTCACAGATTTACAATTAGGGTACCTCTAAAAAACAGCTTTAGGAAATTGACGAAGAAATTTTTTGTCGGGCGGCAAAAGCGGAGCTAGCTTAAGTTACGTGAGCATTTTGACAACTTAAGAGCGGCGGAAAAGTTCGAGTCAAGAACTAAATGGGGGTTTTTAGAGGTGCCCGATATATTAAGATTTTCCCTGCAAAACATTGAACAATTCCATTTTTGAACTCACCGAGAGTTTTTTATACACATTGGCAACATGGTTGCGGACAGTATTCGGACTTATAGACAGATTCTCGGCAATTTCATTATAGGTAAGCCCTTTCAATATGGACGCAGCGATATCCTGCTCTCTCGCGGTAAGCGGCAGCCGCGCCGAAGTTGTTACAAGTGGAATTTCATCGGTGGGATTCGCAGACATTTCTTTTAAATAAAATATAATAGCGGAAATTGCCATCATAAAATAATAAAGAGAGAGAAAGAGAAAACGCAGCGAAAGACTTATTTCCCACCTCTCGCCGCTGCCATCCATAAGCCGCCCAATCATAACCAGAGGCAAAAAAGTAATGGTGAGCATTGTTATAAGAAGCACCGCGGCTCTGGTAGAGCCCTGCTTTATCTGGGGAATGCCGCGGACAATATCCACCAGTATAACCGCAAGAGATAAAATGTACAATAGGGCGGCGGCAATGGCAACAGGCTTGAAAAAACCACTGAACAGATATACCACTCCCAAAATAAAATACACCATACTGGCCGTTACCGCCGCTGTTAGCCGCAACGCAGACCACCGCCGCCCGGCAATATGATTTACAGTGGCGGGCAGGTAGTACAGTAGCAGGGCATAACCTGCGAATTCGGCCAGTCCTATACCCACAGCTGTTCCCTTCCCCCCGGAAAGCAGTTCCTCCAGATAAAAGCGCACTCCGCCCAGAAGCAGCAGAAGGGTTAAATAAGCAAATAGAATAAAAGTATTAAACCGACCGGGATTCCTTTTCTGCATCCAGTAAAGCAGACTCAGCACCACCGCCGCCGATGTAAAGCTAACCGCGATAATGTAGAGAAAAAGAAACAGATGGTCCAGCGTAAGGGGCACAGGCTTTAGACAGCTATTTCTGCTAAATTCTTATTGAATATAGTGATACGGTTGCGGCCATTGGCTTTGGATTTATAAAGTGCTTCGTCCGCCTGCTGAATCAATTCCGTCATCAGGCTGTTTCTCTTCATCTTCTTCCCTGTAACGCCGGCACTAAGCGTTATAGGGCGGTTCACCCCCTCAGGAAAGGCGGCTACAAAT
>MUIB01000104.1 GCA_002084135.1 Spirochaeta sp. LUC14_002_19_P3
ATTGTTTTTCATGGAACACTCCTTATATATATAGAAGCGCTCCAAGCCCTTCAAAATTCAAAATTGGGAAAAATTTATTAAAAAAGTTGAAAATTTATGCTTTTTGTATGTTGGGAGGGCTTTGGGAGTCGCCTCAAGCCGAAACAGGGCGGCCTGAACCCGCAGCCTTTTCAGGCTTTAGGCTGGCGGGGGAGTCTCCAGCTTAAAATTTTGAACTCTTTCGCGCCTTTCACGGTTACTCCTCCCCATCCGTGCCCATTCGCCTGCCTGCCGAAGCCTCGGCGCAGGTAGGTGGTTCCAAACCAAAAAAAGAAAAACCCATCCCTCGAACCCAAGCCCTCCAGTCTCCAGCCTTACTCCCAAAAAGTTTATCGATCCGCTCTGATAATGTGGATTGCAACACGGGAATCGGTGATTCTCTTGTCCAGAGGCATGGAGAATATGGCGGGAACCACACGGCGTTCTCCTTTTTGCAGGGGAAGCAGGGGGGAGTCCAGGAAGTTGTACTCAATGGAATGAATAGTCTGGTTCATTGAGAGGCTGAAGGCCAGTTCGCTAAGTTCCGTTACGCCAGTGTTTTCAAGGGCTATGTCCAGTGATATTACCTGACGGTCGTAGGCTTCGTAAATTTGCTGATCGCGGATTTCGGCCGCTAGTGCGGTGCCTTCGGGGCGGAGAGTGTTCCAGACCACTTCGGGTTCCATAATGGGTATGTCGGTATTGGCAGGGATAAATTCTATCTCACCAGGGTGTATTTCCAGGTTTTGGAGGGGTGCTTCACTGGTTTCAAGCCAGCGAAAGGCCGTAAATGGGAGTGTATCTCCGGCCAGCAGAGGCGGGCTGTTCTCGTCCAATGCGTTCCAGGGCATGGTAAAGAGCAGTTCTCCACTGCTGTCTCGCCCCCAAATTTCCAGGGCGGCGGACTGAATATTTTGGTGTTGGGATTTCAGTCGACCGATGAGGTGCAGGTATGAGGCATTGTTTTTTCTGCCGACTTCAGCGAATACAATTTGAGGTGTAAGAGGCCCCCCGTTCAGTGCCTGGGTGTTTACCTGAATGTCTCTTGAGTCTGGTATAACGGTTATTTCGGCTTGCCGGTTTGCCGGGATTACCGGGCTGGGAGGCTGAAAGAAAGAACTTATCCAGTCCCAGCGCCATATCAGCAGGAGGAAGAAGAGGAGGATAAGCGCAAGGGGATAGGCCATGTACTGCCAGGGACGGCGTGGCTTAAGCACTATGCTCATCCATTTGTGCGCTTTGATAAACCGCAAAACCTGAGGGTTGTGAGGTTCCAGGGAATATGCGGCGCGGGCAAGTTTCAGGGCTTTCTTTCTATTGTTCCTTACGGTGCTTGGTTTCTGACGCGAATCGAGCCAGACTTCTGCCAGTTCAATCCGGGGAGCGGGATCGCGGGGGCGTAGCTGGGAGGCACGGGACAGTTCCGCCGCGGCCTGCTCCAATTGGCCTCTTTCCAGGGAGGTTCTGCCGCGCTGTATATGGTTTCGTGCAAGTTTGGCCAAGGTTTCCTGCTCTTTTCTGGTAAGGCGGAATTCCTTGTTCAGGGCCTCCAGTTCTTCCGAAGATGGGGGATTAGCTTCAGACCAGAGTTTTAACCGCTCTATGTAGCGGCGCAGGAAACTATCCTGATCGCGAATTTCTGTTTTTTCCATGAACTCCAAATCCTTATTTTTTAGGCACCTCTGAATAGCCGATAATATAATGATGAAAATTGAGTACTTTTGTGAAGCATGCAGAGCACCGGTTAAGTCAAATTCTGAATTTTGTCCAGAATGCAACAGCTTTTTCAATGGTGTCCGCTGTCCGGCATGCCACACAGAGGGAAGTGTAAAGAGTTTTCTTAAGGGCTGCCCCAACTGCGGTTTTTTAGCAGATACGATTCCTCTTGAGATGATCGACGGCAGTTTCCGTCATAAAACCTTTAGAAAACCTCATTGGCCGGCCTCCCGCTATTGGACAATGAGTGCTATTGTGGCGCTTGCTGCGCTGTTGATTCTGTTCTTATGGCTCAATCATTAGGGCCTGCGGGGAATTTTTATGTACAAGAAGACCGCCTTTAAGGCTTTTTTCGGGTTAATTGCAGCTATCATGTTCCTGTCTGCGGACGGGCTTGCGGCGCAGGAAGGATTTAGCCCTCTGCCGCGCCAGTACCGCGGTATCGAGTTTGGCATGTCTGCGGATATGGTGAAAGAAAAGCTGTCCAAAGACGGCTGGTTTAATTACCGTGGAGAGGAGGATGTAAGCCTTTTGGAGCGTCCAAGAGCGTCTCTTATTGAAGCAGAAGGTTCATTATTCTTTTCCCGCGGCCTGTTTCAGTTTGAAAATAATATTTTAGTGGCAATAATTCTGGAATTGGATCCGAATACAATTGACTGGTACACTGTGTTTACATCCATGCAGAATAAATACGGAGTGCCTAATGAGGCTACTCCAGGCAGAATGTGGTGGGAGGACGGCAATACTCGTCTGGCTATGGAACGCCCCTTTACGGTAAAATATCTGGATATGGAAGTTTTTGATGCCATGCTGGCTGAAGAGATGGACAGGGCTGTCTGGCGTGAGAGGGCCCGCGGGGAATTCCTTGATGAATTTTAAGGCACTGCCATTCTGTCTGCTCTGCCTTGGCTTGTTCTGCTGCGGCACCAGGGCGGAACTGACGGAAATTATCGTTGACGGGCATGCACTGCAAGTAGAAGTTGCCGATACTCCCGAAACACGGTCTACAGGGCTTATGAACCGGCGGAGTTTGCCGGAGAATCAGGGTATGCTCTTTGTTTTCGAGTCGGAAACCCGTCCGTCTTTCTGGATGAAAAATACCAGCATTCCGCTTTCCCTTGCCTTTATAGCCGCCGATGGCACAATAAGGCAGATAGAGGAGCTGGAACCGTATTCCCTGGCATCGGTAGAATCATGGCGAAATGTGCTCTATGCTCTGGAGGTAAACTCAGGCTGGTTCAGCGAACGGGGCATTGAAGTTGGGGACAGGGCGGAGATTCCCTAAGGTGCCCCTAAGCCAGAAGCCCGCAGAACCCCGGAACTTGTGAAATTCCTGATAAGATCAGCAGCACTTGAAGACAAATCAGGGCTTAAGCCTTATAATACAGTATGTACCTGAAAAAATTCCGTATCCGCAGAATCTGGCTGCCCAGCCTGCTAGGGCGCATCACAACTTTGCTGATGGCCAATTCACTGCTTACCCTCTATTTCTACCTTATGGGGAATGCGCAGGGCTTTACCGATACAACGCTGATATTTTTGGTGAATTTTGAATTCTGGACGCTGCCGCTTACTGCTATTTCAGGCCTGTTCGCGGCAATGGCCTATCTGGCCGCCATACCCCTAAGCAGTAAGCTTCATTTTGCTTCCATAGCCGGTTCCCTGTTCACTGCGGCATTAAGCCTCGCCCTGTTCCTCGGCCTGGCCCTGTTGCAGGCCTTTATGAACGGCTACACGGGCTGAAAACCGTCCAGGTAGCCCAAAGCAATGTAGGCTTCCGCGTTAAGAATGGAAGCCCCCGCAGCCCCCCGGATAGTATTATGACCCATCACAACCATTTTAATATCTCCAATAGAGCATTCCCGCACTCTGCCCACACAGGTAGACATGCCGCCTGCCCGCAGTAAGTCCCACAGCGGTTGAGGCCGGTTATCCTCCTCCATAACAATAAGGGGGGTGGGCGGTGCAGAGGGCAAATTCTTCTCCTGGGGCATACCTCTCCATTCCCGCATAACCGATTTCACTTCGTTTACAGTAGGCGGACTGCCTCTGAATTTCATGCTCATCGTTGCGGTATGGCCATCTATAACCGGAACACGATTGCACTGCGCGCTCACAACAAAGTCTGCCGGTTCTATGTAATTATCCCGAAGAGTACCAAGAATTTTCTGGCCTTCGGTTTCCACCTTGGGCTCCTCTTTGTCGATGTAGGGAATAACATTGCCCATAATATCGAAGGCTGATACTCCGGGATACCCGGCACCACTGATAGACTGCATGGAAGTGAGCTGAACCCATTGAATGCCAAAATGTTTATGCAGCGGTGCCAGTGCCATAGCCATAGGCATTACCACGCAGTTGGAATTTGTTACAATGGCACCGGAATAATCCTGCCTCTTGGCCAGTTTAAAATGATCCGGATTCACCTCCGGTATAATGATGGGAACATCGCTGTCCATACGGTGATTGCTGGTATTGGATATAATGACATGCCCCTGTTTCGCATAGTCCCGCTCCAGCATGCCCACGGCGGAGGACTCTATGCCCGAAAGCAGAATAGGGCTTTCAAGGGGCTTTCCGGCGGCAATGACCGTCATTCCGGCTATATAATCGGGAATAGGCGTGTTCTGCTTCCAGCTGCATACATCGGCATACTTATGCCCTGCAGAGCGCGTAGAGGCAACCAGCTCTTTTATCTCAAACCACGGATGGTTCTGGAGGAGCACAATAAACTTTTGTCCCACTGTCCCGGTTGCTCCGAGGAGCCCAACGGGAATTTTCTTATTCATATTCATTTCAATATTATTTTCCAAGCTTTCGTAAAGAAATACTCCATAAGTTAACCTTAAGCTGATATTTTAGTCAATACGGTAGCGTATTATTCCTGGTTAATTCGATGGCGGGGGTGCCCGGATACAGTACAGGGCAGCTCTTGTATCCCGTTCAGGGTGTAAAACTCGCGGCGCCAGAGGTCAGTAAAAAAGAAATCCAAGGGCACCTCTAAATATTTATGCTACTACAAAGGGCATCCACTTCTGCCGCCCGGGGAATGCTTGTGGCCGCGCCTGGACGGGTAACGGTTATCGCGCCTGCGGCACAGGAACGCAGCAGGCCGTTTTTTGCGGAGAGTCCATGTATTTCGGCATTCAGGAAGTAGCCTATAAACGCATCTCCGGCGCTGGTTGTGTCCGCTACGGGGGCCGCATTGGGAAAATGGGCGCGAATCAGGCCGGATGTATCGGCGCGAATGGCCCCTTTTTTGCCGAGGGTTAAAATTACCACGGCCTGGGGGTAGAGGCGCTGCAAGGTATAGGCCACGGCTTCATCGGCTTCATCGGAGCTGTCGTTTACTGCGCAACCGGATAATTCCCGGCCTTCAATTTCGTTCACAATGAGCCAGGATACCCGCTCAATGGGATAGTTTTTCACGTTTGGAGCCATGGGTGCCGGATTAAAGGCCAGTCTCATACCGGCATCGGCTGCCGCGTTTATCAGTTCCGGCATCATGTTTATTTCATTTTGAAAAAGAACAATGTCGCCGGGGTTACAGCCTTGTAGCAAGCAATTAAGGCTTTCGGAGTTCCAGGCTATGTTGGCACCGCCAAAAAGGACAATGGCGTTTTCGCCGCTGTCCGCTACCTGAATAATTGCATGACCGGTGGGGTCTCTACCTATCCGTATGCCAGACACATCGACGCCTTCGCTTCGAAGTCTGTCTTTAAGAAATATCCCGTCTTCCCCTATCAGCCCGATATGGCGCACTGGTGTTCCGGAGCGGGCAAGTGCTATGGACTGGTTCAGGCCTTTGCCGCCGACATGTCTTGCCAGCGATAAGCTTGAAACGGTTTCGCCGGGGCGGACAATGTGATGGGTACGGAAAACATCGTCTATGTTAAGGGAACCGGCGTTATGGACTGTTGGCACTATCGGCATGAATGCCTCCTGCGTGTTTGAAATTGCACCGCTTTTCAATGTACGTATGGCGATTATCGGTATTGATCTTTTTATACGATTGACCGCTAATGCTATTTCATACAGTGAATAAATGATGTTTGTCAAGAGTTGGATTAAAGGGATGGGCCGCGGAACGAGTGGCTGTTCCTTGATTTCATCGTCGTTCAGTGCTATAATCCCGGTACGTTGCCCATTATTTTAGGATGTGCTATTGTGGCGTATACGGAACTCTCCAGCCGATCATTTCATGCTTCTCCCATTAGTCTGGCTCCCATGGTGGATAAAACGGACAGGGACTGGCGCTGGATTATGCGGCACATTACCCGTTGCTGTCTGCTGTACACGGAGATGATTACCGCGCCGGCCGTGCTAAGGGGAAACCGTAGCAGGCTTCTAGGCTTTAGTGAGCGGGAGAAGCCTCTCGCGCTGCAACTGGGCTGGGACGAGGGCGCACTTCTGGCGGAAGCCTGCCGTATTGCGGAGGATTATGGGTATGACGAGATAAATCTCAACTGTGGCTGTCCCAGCGAACGGGTTCAGCGCCATGAATTCGGTGCGAGTCTCATGGCCAATCCTTCAAAGACAGCCAAACTTCTGGAAAGCATGGCAAAGGCCGTTAATCTTCCTGTAACGGTGAAGCACCGTATCGGCATCCGTTCGGAGAAAAATCATCTCAGCCTGGAAAGCTATGAACAGCTCAGCCGTTTTGTTCAAATTATAGCCGACTCAGGATGCCGGAAATTTATTGTCCATGCCCGTATTGCCGATTTGGATGGCTTGAGTCCCCGGGAAAACAGGGAAATTCCCCCGCTCCAGCCCGGGCTTGTTTACCGCCTTAAAGAAGATTTTCCCCATCTCTTTATTGAAATTAATGGGGGTTACCGAACGCCGGAGGCTGTGGACGAAGCCCTTGGCCGTGTGGATGCGGTTATGATTGGCCGCGCCGCATTGGATAATCCCTGGATGCTGGCCGAGGCCGACAGGCGCTGGTTCAAGGCGGTGGAACCTGTTCCCTCCCGAAGCGATATTCTGGCCGCCGCGCTGCCGTACATTATAAGGCGGGCGGAGGAGGGTGTTCCGCAGGGTAAGCTGCTTGCTCCCATTATGAATCTGTTTGCCGGGCGGCCAGGGGCCAGAAAATGGAGAAGAACGCTCACTGAGCTCATTGCATCGCCCTCTGAAGACTTTACAAGCGGTCTGGAAAATGCCATAATCCATCTGGATTCCTGGTGCCATGAGAGGCATTAGCTCATAGAGCAGTGTGGTATTTACTGTTAAATGCTACTCAGGGAGGGGCCGCCTGCAGGCGGAATTACAGGGAAATGGCCGCAACTATATTTCAAGGTATTGATTCCGTGTCTTATTTCCCTATATTACGTTTATATTTGCTTCATATTTGCTTCATATATGCGAGTATATATTTAAGACAAGTTACAGGAGGTAAGACAATGGCTTACAGATGGATAACGGTGCTACTATTGATTGGAATTGCAGCGGGTACAGGTTTCGCTTATGGCTCACCTGATAATCAGGGAAATGGCGGGTGGAATGCCCAAAGTGCGGATGGATGGTATGATTATGGCAATATGCCCCCTTCGCAGTCATATTCTGGCAAGTTCGGCATTGAAAACAATCGATTCCCCTACCTCAATACGGCTGATGGAAAGCAATACTACCTCATCCCCAGCTTCTCCATTGCCCCAGATCTTCTGCCGGCAGTCGGTGATACCGTAAGGATACAGGCCTTCCCCTCACCGCGCTCACCGATGCACCTGATAGTTACCGCCGCGGAAGTAAACGGCATACTACTTCAGCCCACCAGCCGGAATCAATACGTCCCACAAAGCGGAAACAGGAATAACCAGGGCTATTACGACGATCAGGGCTACTATCATGATTACTACGATGATAGAGGATACGGCCATAACGGCGGGGGGTACTATGATGATCGCGGCTATGGACACGATGGCGGCCGGTACTATGATGATCGCGGCTATGGACACGACGGCGGCCGGGATCGTAGAGGAAGCGGCCATCGCTAGAGTTCCTGGAGACAGCATAAAAAGACCGTTCTATACAGAACGGTCTTAAAAGAAGTCCCGGCTGCTCTGGGAGGGTGGGAGGGAACAGCCGGTATTGACTTCCCTTTTTTTATCGGCATGAGTATGAATAAGTAAAAGAAATCTTTAAAAGTTTTCAGAGTTTCCCCGTTTGCATGGATACCCCCGCATTTTCAGTATTTTTTGTACAGAGATGAATCTCAGGGTGCTGTACTGCTGGGCAGGGCCGCAATACAGGTCTTGTCTTTTTATTAAAGCCGTGGCATAATGCTATCAGGAAAGTAAAAAATGCGAAAACTCATCAGTTTCGACTGGGCCATTAAACGAATTCTCCGAAACAAAGCCAATTTCACCATTCTTGAAGGCTTTTTGAGCGAGCTTCTGTACGATAACATTACCATAGTGGAGCTGTTGGAAAGCGAAAGCAATCAGGATAAAAAAGACGATAAATGCAACCGGCTGGATATAAAGGTAAAGAACCACAAGAACGAGCTGATGCTGATTGAACTCCAGTACCGGACGGAAATCGACTTCATGCAGCGGATGCTGTATGCGGCCAGCAAGGCTATCGTTGAGCATTTGGCCCAGGGCGAGAGGTACTCTAATGTAAAGAAAATCATCTCCATTAATATTCTGTACTTTGACTTTGGTGATGGCGATGATTACATCTACAAGGGAAGCACGAATTTTATTGGCCTGCACAACCATGCCCCCTTAAAGTTAAACCCGGTGGAACAGGATTTATATAAAACCGATAGAATAGAAAATATCCACCCGGAATACTATCTGATAAAAGTAAAAAGCTTTCCGGAAGTTGTAACAGACGCTCTGGATGAATGGATGCTGTTTCTTAAAAAAGAAGAAATACCCGAAACACCGCATGCCAAAGGTTTAAAGGAAGCCGCTGAAGAACTGGAATACCTTAAAATGAACGCAGAAGAGCGGAAACAGTATGAGAGCTTTATAGAAACCCGCCGCTATGAAGCCACAATGTACGAAAGCACCTATATAAGGGGCAAGAATGTGGGAATAAAGGAAGGCAAAGAAGAAGGAATAAAAGCGGGCAAGCGTCAAATGGCCAGGAGCATGAAGGCTGCCGGTTATTCCAGTAAGGTTATCAGCGACTTATCCGGCCTGGGCACGGATGAGATTGAAACCCTGTAGGGGCTATCCGGCACGGCGACACAGCGATGTAGCCCTGCGGAGCATATCAACACCTGGAGGCAATATGAAAAAAATTCCTGAACGAAAGGATGTACCCAGCCGGGACACTTGGGACTTGAGTACCCTCTTCCCCAACGATGAAGCCTGGACAGCCGCGCTGAGCGAGCTGGAAGCCGCTATTCCGAAAGCGCTTGAGTTTAAGGGTAGGCTGGCCAATTCCGCCGCCTGCCTTGCCGAAGCCCTGAATTATATTCACTGCACCTTGGGGCAGCTCAGCGAACGGCTCGGCTATTATGTTATGCTGCGCCATTCCGAAAACCTTGGAGACAGTGCCGTTCAGGCCCTCCATGCCCGCTACATGAGGGCCACCGCCATACTGGAATCGGAAACAAGCTGGCTGGAACCGGAAATACAAGCCATCGACGATACACTCATGGCGGATTTCATAAAAGATGATCTCCTGACGGACTTTCGCATATACCTTTCCAAACTGCTGCGCTTCAAACCCCATATATTAAGTGAAAAAGAGGAAAAACTTCTGGCCAAACAAGCGGAATTTTCTCACCTCGCCTCCAGCACCTTTTCCGCCCTTACCAACGCCGACATGGAATTCGGCACGGTAAAAACAGCCGATGGGGAAATACCTCTCACGCAGAGCACATACTCAAGCCTGCTTCTCAACCCCGACCGTACTGTACGCGAAGATGCCTATCGCAAACTTTTTGGCGTATTCGATACCCATAAAAACACCCTGTCCAGCCTCTATGCCGGCAGCGTTCTGCGGGACAAGTATCAGGCGGAAATCCGCGGCTACCCTTCAGCCCGCGCCATGGCCCTCTTCGGAGACAAGGTGCCCCTTGAAGTGTATGATAATCTGGTAAGTACGGTGCGGGCCAGTTTGCCCGCGCTCCACGAATATTACCGATTCCGCGCCGCACGGCTTGGGCTGTCCGATGGCCTGGGCCCTTGGGACACCCATGTTCCCCTGCTTGAAAACGTAACGGTAAGGCATACCTGGGATGAAGCCGTTACGGCGGTTTGCGCATCCCTTGCACCTTTGGGAGAGGAGTATGTCTCCACTCTGCGCAGAGGACTCATGGGACGCTGGGCGGATCGCTATGAAAACAAGGGCAAGCGTTCTGGAGCCTTCAGTGCCGGTTCCTACCTTGGTGCCCCCTACATCCTGATGAATTACAAGGAAGACAATTTGCGGGATGTGTTCACCCTGGCCCATGAAGGGGGGCATTCCATGCACTCCTGGTACAGCGTAGGCCATAATCCCTTTCCCCATTACAATTACACCATTTTTGAAGCCGAAGTGGCTTCCACCTTTAACGAACAGCTTTTGGCCCATAAGCTCCAGCGGGAAAGCACCGACAATAAACTCACCGCCTACCTTATCGGCAAACAGATTGATGATGTTATTGCCACCATCTACCGTCAAACCATGTTTGCCGAGTTTGAACGCGATACCCATGCCATGGTTGAAGCCGGTGAACCGCTCACCGTCGATAGCCTGCGCGGCAAGTACCGGGAACTCCTGAAAGCCTACTTTGGTACAGCTATGAACCTGGAAGCCCTCAGCGATTTGGAATGCCTTCGCATCCCTCATTTCTACCGGGCCTTCTATGTGTATAAATATGCCACCGGACTGTCTGCGGCCATGGCCCTGGCAAGACGGGTACTGGAAGGCGGTAAGCAGGAGCGGGAGGATTATCTGAATTTCCTGAAATCCGGAGGCTCCCGCTTCCCTCTGGAATCCCTGAAACTGGCCGGAGTAGACATGGCACAGCCCAAGCCCGTAGAAGATGCCCTGAACCAGTTTCAAAACCTGATAAAACAGCTTAGGGACATCTCTGAAAGCCTTTAGAAATGCCCTCCCTGGAGCCGCTGGTGCGGGAGGCTTATGCCCAGGCGGAGCAAAAATATCTTGAGGGAGAAATGGAGCTCTGAGGGAATTATTATTCCGGGAATAGGCCTTTGCGGCAAGACCAGGAGCGGAATTCTCAAATTGCTATGCAGAAATGGACACGGTTGCCTCTGCATACTTGACCCAGGTTCCGTTTTACCCTATAGTAGTTGTGAAAGGAAATTGAAATGAAAATAGCCATTAACGGCTTTGGGCGTATTGGAAGAAATGTATTCAAAATCGCGTATGAGAGGCCGGGTATAGATATTGCTGCCGTGAACGATACTATGGATATGGACATTCTGGGGTATTTGTTGAAGCATGATTCGGTTTACGGCTTGTACAAGCGCAAAGTGGATGTAAGGGAAGATAGTTTTTTTGTTGATGACAGGGAGATAAGGTTTTTTTCGGAACGCAATCCAGCCGATCTGCCCTGGCGGGAGATGGGAATTGATGTTGTTATTGAATGTACCGGGGCCTTTCCTACCGCTGTGGGGGAAAATGGGGGGTATAAGGATCATATCAGGGCGGGGGCCAGGAAGGTTGTTTTAGCGGCTCTTGCGGAGGATGTAGACCGCACTATTGTGCTCGGGGTTAATGATGATGATATAGACAGCGAGGCTGATACGTATTCCTGCGCTTGCAGTACCTCAAATTGTCTTGCGCCGCTGCTGAAAATTCTGCACGATTCATTCGGTGTTGAACAGGGCTTTATAAACACTATTCATGCCTATACCAGCGGATGTGGACTTGTGGATGGGCCTGGTGCTTCTCAGCGTGAGGTTCGTACCGCGGCTCTTAATATTATTCCTTTTCGATCCTCCGCTGCTGCGGCTGTCGGCAAAGTGCTACCAGAACTGGCCGACAGGTTAAGCAGTATGATGATGTGGGCCCCTGTTCCTGTCGGTTCGGTGCTTGATTTAACCGTGAACCTTCAAAAAAGCGTATCAAAGGAAGAAGTGAACGATGCGGTAAGGGCCGCAGCGGAAACTTCCATGCAGGGTATTGTTGAATTTTCTTATGGTGCGCGGGTATCTTCGGACATTCGCGGCAGCACTTATTCAGCCATCTTCGACCCTGTGTTCACTATGGTGCTGCCGGACAGTCTGGTTAAGGTAATTCTCTGGTTTGACAACGAATTCGGTTATTCTACCCGCGTTGTCGATTTGGCTCAGAAACTGATATAAAGGTGAATACAATGAAATTAAAAACACTGAAGGATTTCAATCCTGCCGGTAAGAGGGTGTTGGTGCGGGTTGATTTCAATGTGCCCCTTTCCGGGGGTACGATAAGCGACGATACCCGTATGCGGTGCGCCCTGCCCACTTTGAAGTATCTGCTGGACAAGGGGGCATCGCTGGTGCTCATGAGCCACTTAGGGCGTCCCAAAGGGGAAAAGAAGCCCGAATACAGCATGGCACAGCTCCGGGAGCACCTGGCGGAAATTTCCGGTGCGGAAGTTATAATGGCACCGGATGTTATAGGCGTGGAAGTGGAAAAGCTGTCGTCGGCTCTCAAGCCCGGCCAGATTCTGTTGCTGGAAAATACCCGCTACTACTTGCAGGAAACCGATAATGATGCCGATTTCAGTAAGTCGCTGGCCAGGCTTGGGGATGTTTATGTGAATGATGCCTTCGGTTCGGCCCATCGGGCGCATGCCTCCACTGAAGGGCTTGCGAGGCTTCTTCCTTCTTATGCGGGTTTGCTGATGGAAAAGGAGTGCTCCTTTTTTGACAAGATACTGCAAAATCCGGAAAAACCTTTTGTCGCTATTATTGGCGGTGCGAAGGTGTCGTCCAAGATTGCGGTGCTGGAATCCCTGCTGGATAAGGCGGATGCTTTTGTTATCGGCGGGGGAATGGCCTATACGTTTATGAAGGTGCAGGGCAAGTCGGTAGGGAAATCGCTGGTTGAGGATGATTTTGCCGATACGGCCCGGTCTTTTCTGGATAAGGCGGAGAGCCGCGGCGTGAAGGTGCTGCTGCCTCTGGATCATGTTGTTGCGGCGGAGTTTAGCGCATCGGCCAAGCCCGAATTGCTTGATGCGGTGAATGTACCGGATGGTAAACTGGCTATGGATGTGGGCCCAAAGACGATTGAGGCCGTGCGCGAATTGCTCGCGAATGCCAAAACAGTGGTATGGAACGGCCCTATGGGTGTTTTTGAGTTTGACCTTTTCGCACAGGGAACTTTGGATGTTGCAAAGCTGGTGGCGGACTGCAAGGGGGTAAGCGTTGTTGGCGGGGGAGATTCGGTGGCGGCGGTGAATAAATTCGGCCTGGCTGATAAGATGGATCATGTATCGACTGGCGGCGGTGCTTCTCTGGAATATTTGGAGGGCAGGGTGCTGCCTGGGGTTGCTATTTTAAAGGGGGCTTTGTCCTGAAAAAGGGGTTGGGATTGCGGGCTGCGTTAGGGATTGAAGGGGCGCGTAAGCGGCCTGCCGCAGGCAGGCGGAACCCCCGAAAAGCCCGGCCTGCCGTAGGCAGGCAACGCCCAAAAGACTCCGAAAAATCGGCGTTTTTGGCGTAGCCTTGTGTGTTTTTTTGAGTTTATTATAAGGAGAATGTTTAATGGAACGTTCATATTTAATTGCCGGAAACTGGAAAATGAATAAGACGCCTTCAGAAGCAAGGGTGCTCGCGGCGGCGGTAACAAAAATGAAATGCGGGGCCAATACCCGCAAGATGATAGCGCCGTCTTTTGTTTGCTTGCCGGCTGCGGCGGAGGCCATTAAGGGTAGCGATGTTATTCTGGCTGCTCAGAATATGGCGGCGTTTGAGTCTGGTGCGCATACGGGTGAAACTTCGGTGCTTATGCTTAAGGAGCTGGGGGTGAGGGCTGTTATTCTGGGTCATAGTGAGCGGCGTCATGTTTATGGGGAAAGGGATGCTCTTATTAACGAGAAGGTGAAACTGGCTCTTGCTCATGGTTTGGATGTGATTCTCTGTATCGGGGAAACGCTGAAGGAGCGGGAGCAGGGGAGGGTGAACGATGTGTGTTTCGGTCAGCTTGAGGGTGGTTTGGCCGGTGTGAGTATGGAGCAGATGGCCAGGGTTGTTATCGCGTATGAGCCGGTTTGGGCTATTGGCACGGGGAAGACGGCTACTCCCGAGGATGCCCAGGCGGTTCATGCGGCTTGCCGCGGAAAGCTGGCTGCGCTATACTCAAAGAAAATCGCGGAGTGTACTCTTATTCAGTATGGCGGTTCGGTAAAGCCTGATAATGCCGCCCAGCTTATGGCACAGCCCGATATTGATGGGGCTCTGGTAGGCGGCGCGGCACTGGATGCGGAGTCTTTTGCTGGTATAGCAGGATTTAATATTTAACTGGAGTTCATTACATGGGTATAATTGGTTCAATTTTTCTGGTGCTGTTCGCCATAACTGCGGTGTTGATTATCGCGATTGTTATGCTTCAGGATGAGCAGGGTGAGGGTTTTGGAGGACTTTTTGGGGGCGGTAGCTCTACTCCTTTCGGGGCGACTGGCGGCAATATTTTAACCAGAATTACGTCTGTTCTGGGGGTGTTTTTCATGGTATCCTCTCTTGCGGTGGCTATGGCTTACAAGTCGGGCGAGAAGGATGATGTTATCGGCGAGGCCCGCCGGGCCGAGGAAAGTGGCCCTAACTGGTTTATGGAACAGCCGGCGGAAGAATTACCGGTAGAAATGAACCTGAGAGAAGAGGATGTACCGGGGGAAGCGGCCCCGGCGGACACGGCGGATGAGGCTGCGCCAGCGGAAATAAATCTGTCGACGGAAGCGGATCCGGCGGAAACGGCGGACGAAGTTTTACAGGGAGAGTAATTCTGCGCGCGGCTGTTGTTCACTGTTTTGAGGGTTCGGCTCATGCCGATATTGCCAAGGCTCTGGCTAAAGGTATTGAAAGGCAGGGGCATGATGTTACGGTGGTAAATGCAGGCACCCAGAGCGGAAAATCTTTAACGGCTTTTCACTATATTGCCGTGGGTACGGCAGCTCCATCGCTTTTTTCAAGGGCTGTTCCGTTGAAGCTGACGGCTTTTCTTAAATCCGCCGGCATGATTTCGGGAAAAAGGTGTTATGCGTTCACAGCTGGCGGCGGGTTTCGGAAGGCGGCTTTGCTGCGATCTTTGATGAAAGTTATGGAGGGCGAGGGCATGTATCTGAAAAAATCGGATATTATAAAAAATTCCGCGGAAGCTGAGGCCATTGGCTGTCGGCTTCATATACATTGAGGTTGACTATGAAAAGGTTAGTTATTTTAATTTTGTCTCTCATGGCCATGAGGATTTTTGCCCAGGATATGGCTGTCGCAACGGTTCGCTTCATGCGTACGGAGCCCATTTCCGGTAAGCAGCTTGGCGGGATGATTGAAAATCTTGAATTACAGCAGGGGCGAAAACTTACTCTTGAAGAAAAAAAGACTGTGCTTGATACTTTGATCGATCAGATGCTTATCAATCAGGCTGCCGAGGCGGATCGCAATTTGAAGGTAACGGATGAAGAGGTGGAGCAGGCTGGTATCCGGGTTATTTCTCAGCAGCTTACGAGTGCCGGGGCTCTTCCTCCGGGGGCACTGTTGACGGACAAGGTGCAGTACAAGCAGCTTATTGAGCGCCAGGGTATTACATTTAAGGAATTCGAAGATACTGTCCGCAAGCAGCTTCTAACCGAGAAATATATTACTTCCAGGGGCAAGGAGAAGTTTCAGGCTATTAAACCGGCAACGGAGGATGAGCTCAGTGCCGAGTATCAGAAAAGGGTACAGGAATTCGTTGTTTCCGATTCGGTGTGGTTCAATCAGGTTTTCTTTACTACCCGCTCCTTAAGTCCGGCTGAGGCCGAAAAAAAACGTGTTAAGGCTGAAGAGATACACCGCCGTCTTGTGAATGGTTCGGCAACTTTTGCCGATATGGTTGCCAGTGAATCCGAAGATGAGGCTTCCAAGGTTCGGGGGGGACTTATCGGGCCGCTTATGAAGGGTGATGAACTGGCGGAACAGCTTTATGGTGAGGACTTTGTCAATACTGTATTCAAGTTGCAGGTTGATGTTCTCAGTGCTGTTCTACGGTCCAAGGTGGGCTATCATATCGTTAAAATTACTGAAAAAAAAGCGGCACAACTGCTGCCCAAGGAGTCGCCGGAAGTTAAAAATTACTTGCAGCAACTTGTATTCGCACAGAAGTATCAAAAGATTTTCGATGATGTTGCCATAGCACTGGTTGAAGATTTGCGTGGCCGATCTACAATAAATTATTTCGGTGAATATAAATAGCCATGGGGGACAGGCGCAGTGCCAGGATTGTGGCTGTTCAGGGACTGTATGCCTGGGAAGAAACAAAATACAGCCTGGAATGTATTCAGAATTTTGACTGGCTGGATAGGGATGTAGGCGAAGAAGCCAGAACGTTCGCCAGGCTTCTATTGGCGGGAACTTTAGAGCATCTGCAGGAAATAGATGAAAAAATTCGTCGGCATCTGCAAAATTGGAGCTTTGAACGTTTAACGAGAGTGGACTTGGCTATACTGAGAATTGGTGTTTACGCGCTTCTTTATCAGCCGGATATACCTTTTCCGGTAACCATAGATGAAGCGGTGGAGATTGCCAAAAAATTCGGGTCGCCGGATTCCTCCCGGTTTGTGAATGGAGTTCTCGACGGGATAGTGAAGGGTACATCTAAAAAACAGCTTTAGGAAATTGACGAAGAAATTTGTACCTCGGGCGGCAAAAGCTTAAGCGTAGCTTAAACTACGTGAGCATTTTGACAACTTAAGGAGCGGCGGAAAAGTTCGAGTCAAGAACTCAATGGGTTTTTTATGCCCTGATATCTGTTTCAAAGCAATAGGGATTGCCTTTAGTAGCATGAAAAAAATTCTTTTTCCGGTATCCATGGTTTTTATTTTAGCCATTATCTCGACGGCTTTAATATTTTTCTTCCGACAAACTGAGAATAGCCAAAAATTTGAAACGTTGCGACTTGGAGCAGAATCTGCACTCACGGAAAAAAAACGCCTTAAAACTTCAATGCTGTTAATAAGAGCTTCGCGGCATGCTGTTTCCGCCGCGAACTGGGCTGCTCTGCTCCGCCTGGGTTTTCAGACCATACCGGAAAATCCGGCCAATCGGGACTATTGGATTTTTCTCCAACTTGCCAGACGCGCCGCCAGAAGGCTTCCGGGGAATCAGGATATAAGGGCCTGGCTTGCCTGGGGGGAACTGCGTTCAGGAAAATTCAGGAAGGCGCAAAAAACAGCCGCTGTACTTCCAAAAGGTGTATGGGAACCTCTCCAGGCGGAAATTCGGATAAATGGCTACTTCAAGGAGAAAGAACAGAGTCCGGATAATTTTTATCTTGATTTGACAACCCGGACAGATGCGGAATTTTTTGAGGATACCGCGGAGCTTACTCGGTCTGCGGAACTCACTTTGAATGCCGCGCTGCTCAATATGGAAACGGGGCGGGTGGATAAGGCGCTGGAACTTGCCCATGAACTGATGGAGGGCGGTCGCTGGTGGAGAAATCCGCAGACTTTCCTGCGACACCGTGTTTATTCCGGCCTGGCGCGCATAGCCTATGATGCCGATGACTACGAAACGGCGATAAAATGGCTGCGAATGCAGATTGAAGATGGTCGTGAGAAACGGGTGCTGCTGTGGGAAGATTTGCAGTTTCTCGGAGATATTTACTGGGAACAGTATTGGCTACAGGGCAGCGTGGATTTACTCGCTGAAGCTCGGGTTCTGTGGTATGAGGCATTGGATATTGCCTATCCAAACAAAACAGCTGCACCACCGGAGGATGTATGGAAAATATGGCTGAATCTTTCCATGCTGGAAGAAACAGTCGGTATGAGCAGGCAATCGGAAGAACTTCTTCGCGTTGCTCTGGAGCTTTTTCCAGAAAACGGTGAAGTTAAATCGGCTTGGGCACGCAAGCATATTAAGGAGAATCCGGGATTGGCGCGCCGCTTAATAAGGGTGGAAGGAACTCAGCCTGTCGATCCAATACTCGTTCTTACCGCCCTCCAGCTTGACCCGGAGCCCTCCTCTCTCCGTGTTTATGAGAATACGCTGTGGGAACTTTTTAATACTATAACGGAAAAAAAATCGGTTCTTTATCCCAGTGATACGAGAATAATCATATCTTTCCTTCTTGAATATCTCTCTTTCCGGATGGATTATGCCTCCATTGATGTCGTAATAGAGCGCTATCTTCGGACTTATCCCAATGATACATGGATACTGGCCTGCCAGCTTGCTGCCGATGCCTCAAGACGGGCAGCTATTATGGATATTGTTCCGATGCGTTCTGATGGTGTTTCTTTGTACGATGAATACCGGCAGTATGCCCGCGCCCATAAAAGCTGGAGAGGACTTCACGATACGGCATTATTTGCTCTTATGGCGAGTGATGAATTAAAAAATATTGCCGATGATATAAAGGAAACACCGGCAGCCCGGGACGAGGATTATTTAACCCCATTGCTTATTAAGATACTGAAGGAAAATGTAGCCCTTTACGGCTATAAAAATACCTTTCTCGAAGACAGGATAGAATCATTGGAAGACAGCAGAGCCAATGCCAAAAAAATCCAGAAAACGTTGCTTGCAGGAGGACGCCAAAGCAGCATTGCCTGGGCCGCTGGCAAAATGGCTGCTCTCAGAGCTGCGGAAGTTCTTTATAACAACGCTTTGAACGATATACAGCTTGCCCTCGATATACCAGGAATGGCTGATTCATCCAAAGCAGGTTTTTACTATCTGAATGCCATTATAT
>MUIB01000052.1 GCA_002084135.1 Spirochaeta sp. LUC14_002_19_P3
GCTTCGGCATCCTTTGTATCGCTAAGTTGAGGAAAAAGCTTTTTCCTTAGAGTTTTCTCTATATCCAGTGCAATTTCAGGATTTTCTTCCAGGAATTGCTTGGCACTTTCCCTCCCCTGCCCTATTTTCTTTTCTCCGATAGAATACCAGCTTCCACTCTTGGTAATCAGCTCATGGGCTACACCGCCATCAAGCAAACTACCGGAAGCCGATATGCCCTTGCCGAACATTAATTCCAGTTCCACTTTTCTAAAAGGGGGCGCAACCTTGTTTTTAACAACTTTTACACGCACCCTGTTGCCAATAGCGTCTTCCTGACCCTTGGCGATGGTTTCGGTTTTTCTCACTTCCAGCCGCACGGAAGAATAAAATTTCAGGGCATTTCCTCCGGTAGTTGTTTCAGGATTGCCAAACATAACTCCAATTTTCATGCGAATCTGATTGATAAAAACCAAACTGCACCCGGATTTGCTTATGGTGCCGGTGAGTTTCCGCAAAGCCTGACTCATCAGTCTCGCTTGCAGTCCGACATGGGCATCTCCCATATCCCCCTCAATTTCCGCCTGCGGCGTTAGTGCGGCCACGGAATCAACGACAATTATCTCCACCCCACCCGAGCGGATTAAACTTTCTACAATCTCCAGGGCCTGTTCGCCGGTATCCGGCTGGCTTACCCAGAGATTGTCCACATCGACACCAAGGTTACGGGCATATACCGGATCCAGCGCATGCTCCGCATCAATAAAAGCCGCAATTCCGCCTTTTTTCTGGGATTCCGCTATGGCATGCAGGGCCAGAGTGGTTTTACCGGAAGATTCCGGGCCGTATATTTCAATAATTCTGCCTTTGGGATATCCGCCCACTCCCAAAGCATCATCGAGGAGTATGGACCCTGACGGTATGGAAGAAATTTTCATCTGCTGTCTATCGCCCATTTTCATAAGGGAACCAACACCAAACTGCTTTTCTATCTGTCGCCGAGCCGCCTCAATGGCCTTCTCGCGTTCTTCCGTATTTACGGTATCCACACCGTTCATGCTCTTTGCCATATTTCAATCTCCTTTATAATCTGCCTGAAAACAGAATATCGGTTTCCAGGCAAAGTTTCAAGACTTCAGCAAAGAACACCGAAAGTATTATTGGGCACCTATTGTTAGGGATTTAAAACTGTTATGACTGGAAACTGCAATCGTATTTATATCACCGCTCTTCTCATCATTGGCGTACTGATATCCTGTCAAACCGCAAAGCAGCCCGAAGCAGTAATTCCTGAACATTCCATGCCTAAGGAAAAACCTGTTCCCCCGCAAGAGCCTGAACTCGAACCGTTTGCTGCTAACTGGGCTGGAACGACCTGGATTATCAGGGATACAGATAACACGAAAACAAAACCTTTCCCCGGCTATCGCGGTTTTCACCTGGGCAGGGGTGGAAATTTTTTTCTGATCAACTCCGATACGGCTGTTGGTGGAACCTGGTCGGCAAAAGGCAGTTTTCTGCGTCTGGAAATTCTTCAGGGTAGGCCGGAGCTTCCTCTTTCCGGCTCCTTCCAGGCTTTTAAGGAAAATGAAGACCGTCCGCAGAAGATACGGCTGGTGCCGGAACACAAGTCGCTGGAACAGGGAATAATCTTCGAATCCGCCGCCGCCGCAATTGCCATGGAGGAGAACCACTGGATACCGAAACAGCTTAGCGGTTCGGAACATGTCCTATGGCCGGCAAGCCGTGAGATTCATCTCATTCTTCTTCCTAACGGCGAAGGCGGTTTATGGGCGGTGGGCTACGGCGGCGAAAATCGTTTTCGCGGCGATGTCTTTTTGGATGAAGAGCAATTTAAAACCGGCCCATTGGCCTCAACCAAACGCAGCGGGCCATTTCTGGACTTTGAAACTATCTATCTGCAAAGCATTTCCAATACAACCCATTACATTCAGGTAGACAAAGATGTATTTTTTTACCATGAAACCAAACCGCTGACAGCTTTCAGGGTTCAGATGTTTGAATAGGCTTAGGGGTACCTTAGGTTTTTCAGGGATGCTCTTCCGTACCGCTTCTTTCTTCCCGGCAGCGCGGGCATAAATTGTCGTCCATGTAATAGATGGTTTTCAAGTCCAACTGAGCGGAACAGGCCGCACAGGTGCGCTGGTAGGGGAAGACTTGTTTTCTAAAAACTACCATTATCCCAATAACCAGAACGGTTCCCAGCCCCAGATACAGATCTGTAAGCTGCCATTTAACAATGAGCGCAGCCAGGCTCGTTATAATGAAAACAGCAATAGCATGATACAGAGAAGCCATGCGCTTTACAGCCGCGGCCTTCCCGTATTTGCGAAAAGTGAGATTGATAACAAGAAGCACTATGAGCGGCCAGAGACCTGCGTCCAGCAGGAGAGATGATATTTTCAAGGTATTCATAAGTGGATGCTACAGGTATTTCCTCTGTATTGCAACGGCAGATTCAGGTCAACACACCCTGAGGCTTATCCAGGATAATCACAGTGCGGTTCCCCAGCAGTTCCATGGCAGTCTGGGGAAGGAATTGCTCGCGGACAGTAATTATCAATGGCCGATTCCATGCGAATTCCATCAGACGGAACCAGCCTTTCCCGTTCAGTTCAATCTTGCCCACTTCGTCAATGGCAATGATTTCTCCTTTATATGAGCGCATAATTTCATCAATACAAGAATTAAAGCGCTGCTGATGAACAATGTAGCGGCCATGGATAAAATCCTCCGGTACTGCCGCCGCTGATTCCTCCATTAGGGTAGAAGTTCTACCGCTTATTATATTGCCAGCGCGGTAAACACTTTTGTCCTCATTGGATTCCGCAATGAAGCCGCTTACTGACCCGAGGAGAAGTGCCGTTACTTCCCTGAACCGGGTTGTTTTGCCCCCATTCCGATCTGCAGTAATAATAAGGCAGGGATTTAAGTTAGCATCGCGGCATTCAATAAAAGTTTTTATAATTTCCGACGACTTGCGGAAGCACCTGAATTCGGCATTTATGCTCATGGTTCAAACCTGGGCTGTAAAACACCAACAACTATGACACAAAGCTCCCATTCTTCCCCCTCTCCTCCCCTTTCAGCCAGTTCCTTCAAGGTGGATTCACGGAGCCATTCCCCCCTAAGGGTTACATTTTCCGCCAGCCATACCGGGCAGTCCGCAGCACCGGCCTCCAGCAAATCCGCGGCTATCCGGCCCGGATGCCGCCTGGCATCGGTAAGAAAAATGGCACGGCGACCGGTACGTAGGGCATCCAATGCCGCCTGGCAGAGATGATCAAAATCCCGTCCGTGACAGCTTGAGAGCAGATCCGACTGCCACGGCACCCCCAGGCGTGCCATGGCGGTCTGAAAACTGCTCACACCGGGGATAACTTCGTATTCACTGGCGGAGAAATTCCGCGAAATAATGCCCAGCAAACTATGAAAGCCCGGATCCCCGCTCACCAGAACCGCCAGAAGCTGTCTGCCGCGGACGCGGATAAAATTGAGCAGCTCCTCCAGATTGTTTTTGTACTTGAAAACAATCTTCTCTTCATTCGGGCAAATTTCCCGCGCCAGTTCAAGCTGCCGCGGTGCTCCCGCCCATACATGCGCCTCTCTCAGTGCCTTTTTTGCAACCGGAAGAACATAATCCACTCCCCCGGGGCCCATGCCTATAAGTTTAAATTTGCCCATGAGCCAGTTTATTCCCTTCCATATCCAATAAAATAGACTCGAAGCGCGGTGTATGGCCGCCGCGTTCCAGGCGCACACGAACGCGCTCCAGCAGACGCTGGTTCATCAGTGCCCAGGCCGCTTCCAGGCCGCAGGCGGCCAGCAGGGGAACAGCGGCCTCTGCAGTTTTTAGGGTCAGCAGTTCCCGGATTAACGTGCTATCGGCACCGGCAGCCCCCGCCCAGGCGGCCACTGTCTCCAGGCGGGCATCTCCCATCTGCCAGTGGGTATCGAACAGCCCGGCGGCAGCCTTGGTCATCTTGCCTACGTGCCCCGCCAGCACCAGCCGGGAAAAGCCGCAGCCAGCGGCACAGTCAAGCGCAAAGCCCAAATGGTCGCCGAACTTCACAATTTTCTCCTCGCCCCAAGCCCATTCGCGGCCATACCAGTTTTCCCCCACATAGCCGAAGGCCAGTGCCGCGGTATCGGTTCCGCTTTCGCGTAGCACCTTCAGATTCAGGGCAATGGAAGCCTTCCAGGCCGCATCCGACTTCGGCTCCACCACTCCCGTCGTACCAATAATGCTGATTCCCCCCTCAATTCCCAGGCGCGGATTCCAGGTTTTTTCGGCCAGTTTTTCCCCGTCCGGGACCGAAAGTGTTACTTCCAGCCCCCGGCCCGCCGGGATATAGGGTTCCAGCTCCCGGACAATGCAGCGGCGGGGATGGGGATTCACCGCTGCTTCCCCCGGCGGCACCGCGAGGCCCTTCTTTGTTACCCGTCCCACCCCCTTGCCGCCCAGAATATGCACCCCCGGCGCAGGGCAAAAGCGCACCCGTGCGCGAAATTCGGCACCGTGAGTAACATCATCGTCGTCGCCCGCGTCTTTAATTACCCCGCATTCGGCATAGTTATCAGTGATGACGGTATTTACAGTGGGAATGGCCATTTGGCGGCCATCTTTGAGCGTTATAACCGCTTCGCGCACCGGTTTTCCGCTTGTGAGCATCATGGCCGCCGCGAGGGAGGCGGCCTGGGCACTGGTGCCCGAAGTGAAGCCCCTTCGCAGCCCCCCCTCCGCAGACCCTAAAACCTCGCGGTAATCAGTGCTCACTCAAAAGCCAGATGCAATAGGCCGTTCACAATAGCCGCCGCCAGAGAACTGCCGCCGCGCCGGTCGGGATTGGTAATAAAAGGCAGATCCAGCCGCGCCAGCTCCCGCTTGGACTCCGCCGCCCCAACAAAGCCCACCGGCACCCCCACCACCAGAGCAGGCCGTGCCCGGCCTTCTTCAACCAGATCAACAAGCTCAAACAAGGCCGTAGGTGCGTTGCCAATGGCCACAATCCCCCCCCTGAAAACATCTATTGCCCCTGCCAGAGCCGCCGCCGATTTGGTTGTACCATCCCGTTTTGCCGCTGCGGCGGTCTCGTCCCCATAGAGAAAACAGGATAGCTTCCCGCCGTAGGCCTCCGGTAGCCGCGAGCGAATTCCCGCCTCCACCATCCCCACATCGGTAACAATGTTGGCCCCCCTCTTCAGCGCTGAAACACCTGCCTCTACCGCCCCGGGGTGAAAAATAAAACTCTTGGCGAATTCCGTATCCGCCGAAGCGTGAGCAATCCGAACCCTGACAAGCCGCTCGTCTGCCGGGCCGTCAATATGCCCCAAATTCTCTTCAATAATGGCATAGCTGCGGCGGTAAATTTCACTTGGGGTAAGATACTGGCGTTCACCGGGCTTTCTCATAAGTCATATCCTCTGTTATGGCCGTCTATTTTCTCTTAATCATCGTCAATTTCCTAAAGGGCATCTCTAAAAACCCCCATTTAGTTCTTGACTCGATCCTTTCCGCCGCTCTTAAGTTGTCAAAATGCTCACGTAGCTTAAGGCTAGCTTAAGCTTTTGCCGCCCGACAAAAAATTTCTTCGTCAATTTCCTAAAGATGCTTTTTTAGAGGTACCCATAGGTTTCATAATGACTTAATTATATATCTATGCTCATATTGCTGTCAAGTTTGTTTCCATGTTTTTTTTTGAACAGAGAAGAACATGCCCCCCGCCTCAACAAAGTGTGCCGCCGCCAGCGGATTGGAAGCAAAGTGAACATGCAGCCAGCTTCCCAGCACCTGGTTCCGCACCGCCCCCAGGAGAGTGCCGTCAGATTCAAGAGCCGCGCTGTTCCCCGCACCCTCCATCCGGCACCAGTGAAACACGTGCCCACCCAATTCCGTGCCCGCCGGGCCGAAAAATCCCGCATCGCGCAAACGTGCCGTACAGTAGCCCAGTGCCGCCAATCGGGAGCCCATCACCGCCGTACCCGGCAGAATCCCCGCCATCGGATAACATGCCCCCTCTGAGTCCACAATAGCCTCCGCCAGATACATATAGCCCCCGCACTCGGCAAAAATGGGCATGTTCCGCGCCGCCGCCGCCCGCAAGGCCTCCAGCATCGCCCCGTTTGCCGCCAGAGCGCGGGCATGAAGTTCAGGATAGCCCCCCCCCAGCCATACCGCCCCTGTGCCCTCCGGCAAGCCCCTGTCCTTCAGCGGGCTGAACTCCACAATCCGCGCCCCCTGCGCCTCCAGCAAGTCCAAATTGTCCTGATAATAAAAACAAAACGCATCATCCCTTGCCACCGCAATCACCGTATTCTTTTTTGTATAATCTCTGGCACCGTCAGGGAATATCTCCGGCGCTTGTTCGGGCAGTTCCCGCGCACAGTGGGCCAGCTCCATGAGCCGGTCAAGATTAAGCTCATCCCTTACCTGGCTGGCAATAGCCTTAATCGTCTCCCGCGCCCCCGCCGCCTCCCAGGCCGGCACCAGCCCCAAATGGCGCCCCGGCATTTCCCAGCCGCCTCCCCGCCGCACACAGCCCAGCACCTCCACCCCGGCCCCCTGCTCTACCGCCTCCTTAAGCAGCCGCGCATGCCGCTCCGAGCCCACCCGGTTCAGCACCACCCCCGCAATATGCACATCCGGATCGAATTCCACAAAGCCCTTCACCAAAGCCGCCGCGCTTCGCGCCAGGCCCCGGGCATCGGCCACAAGCAGCACCGGCAGCCCCAAC